>NZ_LNQO01000003.1:0-356536 GCF_001456905.1 Gordonia sp. SGD-V-85 | reverse complement strand
CCGGCCGACGGTCGCGTCGTAGACGGCTCGGCCGAGCTCGATGAATCCATGGTCACCGGAGAATCGCGCACGGTGCGCCGCGGCATCGGCGATCAGGTGGTGGCCGGCACGGTGGCCACCGACTCGGGGCTGCGGGTCCAGATCACCGCCACCGGCGACGACACGGCGCTGGCCGGGATTCAGCGCCTGGTGGCAGACGCGCAGAACTCCACCTCCCGCGCCCAGCGGCTGGCCGATTCCGCCGCAGCGCTGCTGTTCTGGTTCGCGCTCGGCTCAGCGATCATCACCGCCATCGTGTGGACGGTCATCGGCCAACCCGACCAGGCGGTGATTCGAACCATCACCGTGCTGGTCATCGCCTGCCCGCACGCACTCGGCTTGGCTATCCCCCTGGTGGTGGCCATTGCCACCGAACGCGCCGCCCGCGGCGGCGTGCTGGTCAAAGACCGGTTGGCACTTGAGGCCATGCGCACTGTGGATGCGGTGCTGTTCGACAAGACCGGAACCCTGACCAAGGGTGAGCCCACGGTCATCGAGATCGCGGCCGCCGACGGCGTCGATGAGGACACCGTGCTCACCCTGGCCGCCAGCGCCGAAGCCGACAGTGAGCACCCGCTGGCGCGAGCAATTGTCGCAGCGGCCGGCGACCGCGCGCGGCCGGTGCCGGCGGCCACCGACTTCACCTCGTCACCGGCGGTCGGTGTGACCGCTCGCGTCGAGGGCGCCACAGTGCGGGTGGGCGGGCCCCGCATGCTCGAGGAACAGGGCCATCAGGAACTGGCCATCGCTGATCGCTGGCGCGCCGACGGCGCAATCATCCTGCATGTCACCCGCGACACTGAGCTGATCGGAGCTGTCAAACTTGCTGATGAGGTGCGCGGGGAATCCCGCCAAGCCGTCGAGGCGCTGCACGCCCGCGGGGTCGAGGTTGTGATGATCACCGGCGACGCCGAAGCAGTGGCGCACACCGTCGCTCACGACCTCGGTATCGACCGGGTGTTCGCCGGTGTACGCCCGGAAGACAAAGCCAGCAAGGTGGCCGAACTGCAGCACGAAGGACGCAAGGTGGCGATGGTGGGCGACGGCGTCAACGACGCCCCCGCCCTGGCCCAGGCCGATGTGGGCATCGCGATCGGGGCCGGCACCGACGTCGCGATCGCCTCGGCCGGGGTCATCCTCGCCAGCGACGACCCCCGCTCGGTGCTGTCGGTCATCGAGCTGTCGGACGCCAGCTACCGAAAAATGAAGCAGAACCTGTGGTGGGCAGCGGGATACAACCTGATCTCGGTACCGCTGGCCGCCGGAATTCTCGCGCCCATCGGGTTCGTCCTGCCGATGTCGGTCGGAGCGATTCTGATGTCAGCCTCGACGGTCGTGGTCGCACTCAACGCGCAACTGTTACGCCGACTCGACCTGCACCCAGGCGCGAGTACAGTGCGTGCACTGCAGCACAACCGACCGCGATCCATTGAGAAGGTGAGTCCATGACCGCTGCGTCCGCACCGGGACAATCCTCCACCCCGGAAGAATCCTCTGCCTCGGAACACTCTTCCCACGGTTACATCAGCGACAAGGGCAAATACCTGGCCCGCCTCAAGCGCATCGAGGGGCAATCCCGAGGTATCTATCGGATGGTCGACGAGGAGCAGTACTGCATCGACATCCTGACCCAGATTTCGGCGCTGACCAAGGCACTGGAGGGGGTGGCGCTGGGTTTGCTCGACGACCATCTCACCCACTGTGTGCTCGATGCCGCCCACGCCGGCGGCGAGGAGGCGCAGGAGAAGATCGCTGAAGCCTCGGCGGCCATCGCTCGCCTCGTTCGTTCCTGACCCACCACACCGGGTTCGTCACAGGCGTCGTTCGCCGACCCACTGGGGCACCACCGGCCCCGGCGCGGGGGCGTCGGCATCAGCGGCCATCGCCAGAACCACCCCGCGATCGGCCAGCCACTGTGCCGGATCGACGTTGACTCCCGTCGGGTCGAGAACCTCGAAATGCAGATGAGGGCCGGTCGAGACCCCACGGTTGCCCACTGTGGCGATCGATTGCCCCATCCGTACTCGCGCGCCCTGCTCGAGCAGATTCTCGTCGTTGTGGCCGTAGGTGGTGATCGTGCCGTCATCGTGGCGGATCCGCATCCACAACCCGAACCCCTCAGCGGGTCCGGAGGTGATGACTTCCCCGTCAGCCACCGCGACAATCGGCGCACCCAGTTCATTGCCGATATCAATGCCCTGATGGCCCCGTCCGTCACCGAAGGTGGACGTGATCTCACCCGCAGTCGGCGCCACCGCACCGCCACTACCGGGCAGCAGCGGTGTCGGCGTTCCGGGTTCCTGCGGCTGGGGGCCATGCGGCTCGTTCGGATCGTGCGGCACGATCGCGGCGATCAGGGTGGCCACCAGCCGGGCCAGCGGTAACGCGTCGATGATCCGGAACCCGTCTATCGGATCGATGAGCGAAAACGTGCCGAAGCACTGCAGCGCGGTCGCACTGCCCGCATCGCCGACGCTGCCCGACTGGGCCTGAGCACCCAGGCAGGACGCCGTCTGCGTGATCGGCTCCCCCAAACTCGCCGCCGCGGCACCACCCAATGCGGCCTTCACCGAGTCCTGCACGATCGCGATCAACTCCCCGGCCACATGTCCATCGGTCGAGGCCGCCGCCGGTGCGGTGGCAATCACAGGCGCAACGCCCACGCACATCGCCGCTGCCACCCCCAGCGCTTTGGGGCCCCACTGCTGCCCCGCCTTGACCCGTAGCGATGTCAACACCGTCTGCATGCGGTCGGACCTTTCCCGCGGACGTCGTAGACCCACGCACGAGTGCCGTGCGTGTACCCGCGAGATCACACCACAAGTCACTTGTGCCCCACCAGTCACACGCGACACCTCGACGAAGCGAACTATTGGGGCATTGGCGGCCGTGTTTGCGCAGTTCACGGCCCGTTTGGAGGGTGTAGAGTAGGCGACTAACTACTATCGGTGTTAGTAGAATCGTTATCGAAGCGCCGCCGGGCGGTGGCGAAGTATCACTCTTGAAGGAGGAGATCGATGAGAGCCACACGAACCGGTGTCGTCGTTGCTGCCGCGGCGGCTGTTCTGACAGTGGTGGCCGCGTGTTCGGACACCTCGACTGAGGATCATTCCTCGATGACGGGCATGGGCACCAGCTCAACGAGCGCCGAATCGTCGGCGGCGGCCACTGCCGAACACAACAGCGCGGACATCTCTTTCGCCCAGCAGATGATCCCGCACCACACCCAGGCGATCATGATGAGCGACATCCTGCTGGAGAAAGACAACATCAACCCCAAGGTCGTCAGTCTGGCGCAGCAGATCAAAGACGCTCAGCAGCCCGAGATCGAACAGATGCAGTCGTGGCTGAAGCAGTGGGGAGCCCCACTCGAGGGCCAGGGGCACAACATGGACATGGACACGTCGATGGCACCGGGTGCCTCCCCGATGCCGTCGATGATGGGAATGATGTCGCCAGAACAGATGCAGCAGCTACGCGACGCGCAAGGAGCCGAGGCGTCGCGCCTGTTCTTGACGCAGATGATCGAACACCACCGCGGCGCCATCGCCATGGCCAAGACCGAAATCCAAGACGGCCAATCGCCCGAGGCGATCGCCCTGGCACGTCAGATCGTCACTGACCAAGAGAACGAAATCGCCAGGATGCAGCAGCTTCTCAACAACCCCTAGCGGTCGGGCCCGCCCGGGTCGGTCTCGGCTACACACACATCGCGATCACCATCGCCGCCACGACACCGGACACCGCCAGTGTGGTCGGCACCGCGACCACACCAGCCACCGCCGCGGCGGCACCCACATGATGACGCCGCGATCGGCACCGGCGACCGGAGTCCAAACGGCTCAGCCGAGGCCCCACCGTCGACGACTCGCTGATCGAGAGCACACCCACCGGGCCCGCTACAGGTCCCGAACGGGCCAACGTTCCCAATGCCGAGCAGACCGCCCGCGCACCCACCAGCTGGGCGGCGCGGGCATCGGCGGCTTGCTCGACCAAGTCGGAGACCTCACGGCCCGCCCGGCTGAACAACGGAATCAGCGGGAACGCACGCCCGAGAGCGCGGGCCGCCAACACCACGGTGTGATGACGTTGCCGCCGGTGTGCGCGCTCATGGGCAACGACGGCATCGAGTTCCTCACCGGACAACGCCGCCCGCAACCCGGTCGTGGCGGCGATGCCGGCTTTCTTACCCGGCAGACAAAACGCCATCGGCCGCCCGTCGGCGAGCCACCACACATCGGGATAGCGCTCACTGCGGGCGCCCACCAACCGCAACGACTGCAAATACTCCTCACGAGCACCACGCATCCGCATCGCCGATCGCACCGCGATCGTCACTGCTCGGACAATCGCTGCCACGGTCACCGCCGCCAGCACGCCACCGGAGATCGCCTCCACCCGCGGGGATGCGCCGTGTGACAACACCCGCAGACACGACACCACCTCAGACAACGAATGGATGCCGAAATGACCGGGAACCGTCAGCGTCACAACAGCTCCCACCCACAGCAACGCAAACATAACCTGTGCGGCCGGCCAGGCCACCAACACCCAACGAGCATCGATACGGCCCTGCACTCGAACCATCCATCGAGGCCACAACCAGCCCAGCACACCTGCGGCAACAACTAACACCACCGCTGCACTCATGGATGCTCACCCATCGTTCGTCTCGATCCCCGACGCCCCGCCGTCTGCTCGCTGAGCCCACGGTCAACACACCCTTCCGGTGTGTCCGCACATCTGCACCACCAGCCAGTATGCCGCAGAGGTTCGCCCGTGACGCCCCAACTCCAGCACCCACCGCGTCGCTAACTACTAGGCTATATAGTAGTGTGATGACGCGGGTTGACCTGGCCTGCGCGTACCAGTTCGAGGAATACGCCGTGACCGAGACCCCGAGGGAGACGCACTCGCCCCCGAACGACCATCATCGCCAGTATCTGCATGCCATGCGAGACGTCTACCGAGCACCCACGCCATACTCGGCCCACCAGTTTTTCCACCGCGCCCACCACCTCAGCGTCACCTCGAACCGACGCCGCCACCTCGCCGCGCACATCGGTCTCGCCCGCCACCTCGCTGCGATCGGCGACCTCTCCGGGGCGCGTCACCACCTTGGTACCGTCCTGATCTCCCTCATTCTCCAAAGACGTTGCGGTCAAGAATCTTCGCAACCTTCCACTCCCACCCAGATGTCGTGATCACGACGCCCCCAGAGGGCCAGGGTGACTCTCTACTCGGTCTCGCCGCCACGCCGAACACACCCACCACCAGAGCCGCCACTACCGAACTCGGCCCTACCCACACGAAAGTCGTAGCCGCTTGCCTGCCTCGAGCCTGTCTATCCGCACTGCTGCGGTCGTTCTCTCAGTCATCGCCACGGTGACTGTGCTGACCGGCTGCTCCACCCAGGAACGACCCACATCCTCACCACCGCCGGCGGCCCCAGCGCAGACGACACTGACCCCAGAACTCGACCACCTCCACGCCCTGCACATCCGCGACGACGGCACCATCCTCGCCGGAACTCACACCGGCGTAGTCGCCCTCACCGCAGACGGAACCACCAGCCGGGTCGGCGCCTCCGACGACGACTTCATGGGACTGACCGGGGTACCCGGCTCTGACCGGCTCTTCGCCTCCGGCCATCCCAGCCCGCGGAGCTCGGCACCCAACCCGCTGGGACTCGTCGCCAGCGAAGATGGCGGGCAGACATGGACACCGAGATCGGTGGCCGGCCAAATCGACTTCCACGCGCTCGCCACCAACGGACAACTACTCGTAGGCTTCGACGGAATCAACCGCCTGCTCGTATCGACCGACGACGGGACAAGCTGGAACACCGGCGCGTCCCTGGCCGCAGCAGCACTCACGATCACCGACCACGGCGTCTGGGCGACCACCCCCGCAGGGCTGCAACACAGCACCGACGACGCCCAGACCTTCACAATCGTCCCCGATGCGCCGGCCCTAGCCCTCCTGGCGGCCGCACCCGATGGCACGCTCTGGGGCATTGACACCGCCAACACCGTCTGGCGCAGCCCAGACGGCACACACTGGGAACAACGCAGCACCATCAGCAGTGTCACCGCGCTGGTCGCCAGAGACGCCGAAACTGCATACGCCGCAAACGGGCAATCGCTATACACGCTCAGCTAACGGACTCGTGGGGAGCAACGAAGGAAGGAGGCGACTGAGATCCGGAAGAGCGTTTAGATCTCGCCCACTCCTCGCGAGAACCGCCTAGGTCGCCCGGGCACCCCCCTCTGTCAGATCGCCTTGGGCGGGGACGGCCATCGAAGGCCCCGCCAATCGGCTGTCCTGGTAGCTGCAGTGATGACATAACGTAAAATCGGCGATGAACAAGGACGAGTGAAAACAGATGCGAGTCAGCACCTTTGGGTTCTGACCGTTCCCCCGATGCTAAGCAAAGATCACTACCCTGGGTTGGAGTGGCGCCACGTCAGTGGTTGCCGCCTGGCTCCCGAGTCCGTTGTCAGCTGGAACTCACACTGGGCGGGTTCTAGTCCGTAACGTACGGACTGAGCCTGTCTAGGCCCGCCCCCTGTTACTCGTCATACTTCAACACGTCTCGCTACCGGCTGAATGACGCAGGGGGAGAACACCTCTCACGGTGATGTGACATAAGTGTTGCCACTCACGTACCCCTAACCGTTGAAGGGTGGAAGGCCGAAATGTCGAAGCGCAATGAGGGTTGCGATGATCTCCACGATGGCGATGAGAAGCGCCGAGATCGCAATGCCAGCGCCGCGTTCGTACGGCCGTCTTTGGACTTCGGAGAACGCAATGAACGCGAACACAACAGTGACCGGGATCAGGCCCAGGAGCGCGGCGAACAGTGCGAGGCAGGCACAAAGGTTCGTCGTTTCTTCAGGTTTGGGCAAGTGGACTGGGTCCGCGGTGAGGGTGACGCGCGAGCCTTCGCGACGAGTTACGGGCACGCTACTGAGCCGTCCAATCGCCAAACGGCAGACCAACACTGAATAGCAACACGACCACAACCGCTATCTCAACGACAGCGATGACGATGGCAGCGACGGCTAAGCCGAAGCCTTGCTCGTGCGGTCGTCGTGCTGTCTCGCGGATCGCAATCCACGCGAGAACGATCGCGGCCGGCACAATTCCCGCGAGTGCCGCGAATAGTGCTGCGATGGCGCAACCGTTCGTCGTTTCATCAGGGTGATGGCCGTACGGGGTCACCTGCGTGCGTCCACGCGTCAGAGTGCTGCTCATGCGTATGCCGTCAGTGCAGCCGAAGTAGTTCGTCGTGGCGTTGTCATCGACACATAAAAGGGCACGTCTGAGTGTAGGTGCACCGCGCTGAGCCGCAGTACGTCGGATATACAACTCCTCGGCGTGCCGGTGCTTCTCGGCGTACATCGAACAGTTCTAGTTGGGACTGTGTCAGCTGGAGTGGTGGACGAATACCCTCCTGACTTCAGTGTGCCAAGGTCGTACCCCGTCCGACCATCCGCGCCTGGCTTGCCGGTGTCGGCATTCACCACCAGCGCTGCGAGGGAAGGCTCCCCCGCGTGATTGCACTCATCCGACAACGCGTCGAGGACGCGCGGCAACCTATTGCGTAGCTCGACTCCACTCATGCCGATCGCCGTTCCGAGCTCTTTATAAGTCAGCAACGTTCTACGCATTGCCGCGACAGTAAGCGCAGCTCGTGCTCGCGCGACCTCATCTTTCCAGTCTTTAGCCATTCCCCCAATGTAGGGCTGCGGCTAGCTGTGTGTACCGCGTCGGCGACGTCATCCAATGATCCGTGTCCCACCACGGCCCGGCCGGACCTTACACGACCGGTCGCGCGCGGGGCTAAGTTACTCGCCCTACATCAACACGTCCCGTTACCAATTAAGCAGCCAAGGTGCCGGACCTCCGCTGAACCTCGAAGCTGCGACGCGACCCATGTCGTCGTCCGACGAACGCATCGGCAACGACCTTGCCTCACGTTCCGATGAGTTCCTACTTTTACAGCGCAGCGGGCCGGCGTGATGAACATCCAGACGTCTCGTGCGCCGTCCAGTCGGCCGACAGGCGTGACGAACAATTTGGCGTCTTGTCCGCCGAACCCGACGCTAGCCGCTCTTAGGCCGATTCCTTGCCTATGTCGTCAACATGACCGCATGTTGTCTTTCGTCACGTGTGACGAAACGCATGTGTGGCCGCGCGTTGCGGCGAACCACCCGACAGGCTTTGTCGGAGTACAGCATCCGGAGTCTGTCGAGCGATGTGACAGTCGGCGACCAGGATGACCTACCATGCCTGTGGTCGGTCTGGTTCACCGTTCGCCCCGTCCGCCGGGCGTGTGCCCGCACACGAACCCGAATTCCGTTGAAATCAAACGACTGCTGCCGTCAGCAGTCGCCAACGCCACCGGTTCCGACGGTGAGTTTTCGCTGCCGAACCCACAGGGAGGGTAATTCCTATGCCGCACAATGAGTCACGGTCCGACCGGTCGTCGGTGGCGGACAGGGTCGCCCAGACCACCGGGGAAGCCATCCGCGCGGCGCGCGCCCACGACTCCGAGGCGTTCGGTGCCGCGACCGACCTTCTCGCGTTGCACCCCGAGTCACGGGAGGTGCATGCGCTCATGCTGCGCGAACTCCTCGAGACCGTGTTCCCCGATGGGCTGACCGGCGATGATGTGTCCGAGGTGATGACCAGCACCAGCCGTGCCGCCGCCTCGTGGACTTCCGCCGTCAGTCCCACAGCGGTAGCCCTCGTGCTGACCGGCGCGTTGGGAGTGGGCGACACCGCCGACCCCGATGCGCTGCCGTCCGCCGGCCTACTGGACGCCGAGACCACCGCCGCTGCCCTCGTGGTCATCACCGACCTCACGGCACGTGCCGATGTCGACCCGATGGAGTACGTGACCCGAGCTGTGGACGAGATTCGTCGCACCCAGACAATGGAGATGCCTTGATCGGTGGTCACACGGTGACCGCGAGCCGCCTGTCGTGTTGGATGACGACCTGCACGCGGGACCGACTGCGAGGGCCCAGCGGGGTCGAACGCACCTACGTGCAGAGGCGAACCTCGACTAGATGACCTGTGCTGTCATCAGCTCGCGACGCGTATGACGACCTTGCCGCGCACGTGACCGGACTGGCTCCGCTCGTGCGCGTCGGAGGCATCAGCGAGATCGAACACCTCCGCGATCTCCGGCGTGAGATCGCCTGCGTCGGCGAGTCGGGCGAGTTCGGCAAGATCCGCGGGGTCGGGACGCACCCAGACGCAGTGGCCGCCGAACTCGTCGCGCGCCCGCGCGTCGGTGATCGAGGCGACCGTGCCGCCGTCGCGCAACACGTCCTCGACCGAGTCGAGTGCGTCGCCGCCCACGTAGTCGAGGATGACGTCGACACCCTGGGGCTCGAGTGCCCGTACCCGGTCGGTGAGGCCCTCGCCATACGTCGTGGGCTCGGCGCCCAGACTGCGGAGATAGTCGTGGTTCGACTCCGAGGCCGTCCCGATCACGCGTGCGCCCAGGGACCGGGCGATCTGCACGGCGAACGTTCCGACTCCGCCCGCGGCGGCGTGAACCAGCACGGTGTTTCCGGACTGAACTCCTGCCCGGCGGATGGTCTGCAGAGCGGTGAGACCGGCCAGCGGGAGCGCCGCAGCCTCTTCGAAGGACCAGTTCGACGGCTTGTGTGCCAGGGTGCGCACCGGGGCGGCGACGAACTCGGCGAACGTCCCGCCCGCCACTTCCCCACCGACGACGTCCTTACGGACGTAACCGAACACTTCGTCGCCGACCTGGAACTCAGGTGTGTCCAGGCCGACCTGCTCGACCACTCCCGCGACGTCCCAGCCCGGGACCACCGGGAAGACGGTGTCCATGATCTCGGCGAGATAGCCCTCGCGAACCTTCCAGTCCACGGGATTCACACTGGAGGCGCGGACGCGCACCAGCACGGAGTCGGGTCCGACTTTGGGCGTGGGCAGGTCGGTCAGTTCCAGGACGTCGGGACCGCCGAAGCGGTCATAAGTGATTGCTCGCATGGTGGCACCAACGGGACGCTCGTCGGAATGATTCCAACAGCTCGGCGATGTCTGCTGACGTCCCATCGTCGTGAT
This sequence comes from Gordonia sp. SGD-V-85, assembly GCF_001456905.1. Taxonomy (NCBI): domain Bacteria; kingdom Bacillati; phylum Actinomycetota; class Actinomycetes; order Mycobacteriales; family Gordoniaceae; genus Gordonia; species Gordonia sp. SGD-V-85. The sequence continues at coordinate 346,387 of NZ_LNQO01000003.1, read as the reverse complement.
GCGTACCGAATGCGCCCGTTATCCGGCAGGCCGGGACGTGGTCCATCGCGGGAACAACCAGCGCAATCCCGGCCCGAGCCTGCTGGACGAAGCCCGGTCGCAGCATGAAAAACATTGTGCCGTAGTGTTTTCACCCGTGAATTTCGCTGCTGCCGACGCCATCGTGACCGACTCCACTACCCACGCCTGCGTGTGGTGCTCATCCAGCGACGACATCGCCGAACTCCGCGGCGAACCGCGGTGCGGGCGCTGCCGCGCGGCAGAACAGACCATAGCGGCGGCCCGCGAGTTCGTCGGCTTCTATGGTCTGCGACCCTTGGGCGCGTCAATGACGTCGGACGACGACGAAGAACGCGAACACCGGGTGGCGGCCCGTGACGCCTGGGCAGTGCTGAATCGGACCCGCACACAGCCCCCACCGCGCGTCCGGTCCGGCCGGCGCGGTGTCACACGATCCGCGTCCACCACCACAAACAAGGACGGCAGCACAACGGCTCGCAAAGCCAAGAACGTCGGGGCCGGAAGCGCCCGCCCTGCGGACGTCTCCCGACCCGACCACGAGGAGCTCATGAGCCGCGCGCAGTCCTTGCTGGCGCAGCTCGCCGAGATCGAGGAACGGCTGGCAGTCGCGCAGACGGACCCCGGACTGAGCGGCAAGGCCAAGGCGAGCGACTTGACCGCCAAGCGCGATTCGGTGCTGCGTACGCTCGCCGCTCTGGAAAAGGCCAAGCGGGCCCTGGAGCCGGCCTGAGTTCTCACGTGCCAGGACGGTTGTGATCCGAAAGGCGATGAACCGTTCCCCGATCCTCCTCACGGAGTAGCGAACGGGAAAGCGCGGTCCACAGCGATTCCACCGTCACCGCCACAGCGACACGATCAGGACGAGGGTGAGCAGCTTCAGGGCCCAATCCCCGAGGTGTACAGCTGCCGCGGACAGGGCCGTTCCCTCGTGGAAGACCGCGCCCGCGAACAGTACCAACGGGATGAGGAACAGCCCCGCGGCGAGCAGAAGTGCACCGGTGGCATCCGGATCGAGTTGCGCGACCAGACCGGCGACGAGGAGTACGAGCAGTGCGTTGCGGATGAGTTCGACAACCGGCGTCGCCCAGGTCGGTCGGTGTACTTCCGCCGCGGCGGGTGCACCCACGACGCCGTAGTACACACCGCTCACCAGGAACGCGGCGACCGCTGCGGCCACGCACGCCAGTACGTTCACGCTGCCCAATGTCTCATCCGATCGGTAGGTGCAGGGTCTGACACCACCCCGATACAACACTCATCGGTGGTAGAAGTGTTGCCCCGACCCAAAGCCCACGCGTGCGTCGGCTTCTCAGTCGGCACCGACTCCGGAGAAGAACGTCCGGACGGCGACATCGGCGGCGCGGCGACGCGACATCACCCCGCCGGCGATCGAGACCGCACCGACAAAACAGAGTGAATAGAACACCCCGGCCAGCCATCTCGTTTCGAGATCACCGGCGATGGCACCGTCTTTCTGCGCCCGAGAAAGGACCTCCGGAAGCATCTGGTCCTCTTCCTCAGCCCACTCCGGGTGGCCGTCGAACCGGTGTGGGTCGGCGAACAGGAACACGATGACGTCGTCGATGCCGATGATCACCCGCATCAGCGATTCGAGTGCTGCGCGAGCCGATTCGCACCCGTCGACCGCTTCGCTCGCCTGCCGCTCGAGAACGCTCCTCGCCTCGACGAGCGCCGCATCGACGAGAGACTGACGGTCGGGGAAGTGGCGGTGCAAGGTGCTGCGGCTGACGTCCGCCCGGTCGGCGATGTCGCCCAGGGACGTCGAGAAATCAGTTGCCCACGCCGCGATGGCGGCTGACACTATGGCCTGTCGGGTGCGCAGGCGCACGCCCGAGACGGCAGCCGGTTCCGGCGCATCGTTCACCTGGCCGAGACTATCCACCACACTCGGGTCTCTGCAACACACTTGATTGAAAATGGGACATCGATGTGTCATTGTAGAGCTTGCATGTTCCGCTCGGGAGGGCTCACACCATGACGACTTCGACAACCGCGGCCGATCCCGGGCAGACCCCGGATATGCCCATGCGCGCCAAACCCGTGATCCTCTGGGACTACATACGCCCCTACCGGGGCGTCCTTGCCGTGGGCGTCGTCCTCGGGTTGCTCGGCACCGCTGCCGAACTCGCCACTCCTCTGGTCACGAAGTGGGTACTCGACGGTCTCGCGGTGTCCGAGTCCCTTACGGCGCCGATCACGGTTCTGGCCGTGCTGCTCGTCGCCGGATCCGTGATCGGGCTGATCCAGACGATCATGTTGGGCACGCTGGCCGAACGCATCATCCTGGCCACCCGAACCGGGCTGATCGGCCACCTGCTCCGCGTCGAGGTCCCCGAACTCGCTCGCAGACCGAGCGGCGAGATGGTCGCCCGCGTCACCTCCGACACTCTGCTGATCCGGGAAGCGACGACATCGAGCATCGTCAACGGTGTCAACGGCTTCGTGGGGATGGCCGGCGCGCTGGTACTCATGGCGGTTCTGGACCTCCCGCTCTTCGCGACCACGATGGTCGTCATCATCATGGTCGGTGTCGCCGCAGCAGTCCTGATGCCCGGTCTCGCCAAGGCGCAGCAAGACGCGCAGGCCGAGATCGGTTACCTGGGTGGACGATTGGAAGGGATTCTCCGATCGATCCGCACCGTCAAGGCGAGTCGCGCCGAGGCACGTGAGTCCGACCGGATCGGCGAGTTCGCGCATCGGTCGGCGAGGAAAGGCATCCGGGCCGTCCGTATCGAGGCGTGGGCCTGGACGATCACCGGTGCGGGGATCAACCTCGCGGTGATGATCGTGCTGGCGTTCGGGGCCTGGCGCGTGGCGGACGGCTCGATGACCGTCAGTACCCTGATCGCCTTCCTGCTCTACGGGTTCCAGCTGATGATGCCGGTCTCGCTGCTCACCATGAGTGTCACCGCACTGCAGTCCGGACTTGCCGCTGCCGCTCGGATCTCCGAGATCTCGGATCTCAGAACGGAATCGGACGACGCGGTGTCCGAGCCCGCGCCGGCCCGTGTCGACCGGACCGCTGCCGCGCTCGAACTTCGCGATGTGGTGTACCGCTACGCGCCCGATGCTCCCGCCGCGCTCGACGGAATCGACCTGACGATTCCACGCCGAGGGCACACCGCCATCGTCGGACCGTCGGGTGCCGGGAAGACGACGATCTTCTCCCTCTTCCTGAAGTTCCTGCGGCCGGATCGCGGCGAGATCGTGCTCGACGGCCGACCGTTGGATCAGTGGACACTTCACGATTTACGAGCCCGGATCGCCTACGTCGAACAGGACACCCCGCTCGTTCCCGGAACCGTGCGCGACAACCTCGTCTATGCGGCACCCGAGGCCTCGGACGACGAGGTCTGGCGCGCACTCGCGGCTGTTCGGATGGATGACCGGGTCCGTGCGATGCCGGACGGTCTCCTCACCGACGTCACCACGTCCACCCTTTCCGGCGGGGAACGGCAGCGGATCGCACTCGCCCGGGCGCTGGTCGTGGACCCCGAACTCCTCCTGCTCGACGAGGTGACCGCCCAGCTCGACGGGCTCACCGAGGCCTCGGTGGCCGAGGGGATCCGACGACAGGCGACCCGCGGAGCCGTCGTCACGATCGCCCACCGGCTCTCGACCATCATGGACGCCGACCAGATCGTCGTCCTCGAGGCCGGTCGGGTGCGCGCTGTCGGCAACCATCGAAGCCTGCTCGCCACCGACGAGCTCTATCGCGAGCTGGTGGCCGCCATGCGTATCGACACCGACCTCGAACCCGCAGACCGCACGTAGTCCGGCACTTGCCCACCCGGTCGAGCCCGGGTGGGCGCTGCCGGGTGGGCGCTGTCGGGTGGGCGCTGCCAGGTGGCTGTCGGGTCAGAACCTGCCGACCACCACGTTGGTGGTCTGGACGCGCGCCCGGCAGTCACCGTCGGTGAACCGGACCCGGACGAACACCTCGTCGGCACCGTCCCGGTCCTCATCGAGAACCGAACTGGGAACCACGAATTGGCGAAGATATTCGAGTCCACGGTCCGATGCACGCAGGAATCCGTCGGTGCTCACCGAGGTGCCCGGGAAGTTGCGATCGTAGAGGTACTGCTCCTTCCCGTCGTCTCCCAGCACGATGTAGTGCATGCCACCACAGCCCCGATCGTTGATGTGGGTGACGAACCCGACGGCGTCCGCACGGGTCATCGGATACAGACCCTGGATGATGATGCGGTTCTTGCCGGCGCCGGTGATGTTCTGATCGACGATCGTCAGAGTCGCGCCCGGCGTGCGGGCGGGCGCTGCCGATGCCGTCGTCGCCAGCGGTGCCGCCACCCCGACGGCAGCGGCGATCGCCACCGCCGAAGCCAGGCGGGTGATGACCTTGCGGTGTCTGCGAGAAGCGTTCACGACCGCACCGCCTCGACCACGCGGTACTCCCAGTCGATCGAGATCCCGCCGGGGACCGGCCGCTCGTGGGACTCTGCGAGTGCGATGAGATCGGCTCGGAGTGCCTGCTCACCGTCGTCGTCGAGCTTCGACGCGGCGGTGAACGTCGGCCCGTAATGGCTCAGGAACAAGTCCGCGAACGCGGACGCGTCGACGAACCTCACGGTCAGCGCGGCAGTGTGCGAGTCCAGCGACTGCACACGGTCACCGAGCAGCGAGGCGACGTACTCCTGGTCGCCCCAACGAGTGGCGGGACGAGCTCCGGGAGGTGGCGTCACGTGGCGGCCGACGGCGGCGAGCATCCCGCCGACGAAACCGTCCGCAGTCCAGCTCGTGACGACGATCCGCCCACCCGGTCGGACGACGCGGGTCAGCTCGCGGGCCGCCTGTTCGTGATCGGCGGCGAACATGATGCCGATCGTCGAGATGCCGGTGTCGAAGGCCCCGTTGCCGAACGGCAGAACCTCGGCGGGGGCCTCGATGAAGTCGACGTCGAGATGCTCTGCGGCTGCACGGCTGCGGGCGATGTCGAGAAGTGCAGGCACATAGTCGATCGCGGTGACGTCGCCGCCCTGCCGGGCTGCGGCGAGTGCCGAGTGGCCGGTGCCGGTCGCGACGTCGAGAACACGGTCGCCGGGGATGACCGACGCCGCGGCGACGGTCGCTTCGTTGACCGGCACGGTCAGCGCGGCGATACGGTTGTAATCGCCGCTGCTCCAGACCTTCTGCTGCTTGTCGCGCAACGAGACGAGGTCCGGGGAGAGGGATGTCGTCATTGGATTGTCCATTCTATGTGGTGGGACGACTGGCCGTCGGTGACCGATGTCGGTACCGGCGCACCACAACAGTCGGTCACCGGGCATGCGGGCCACATCGGTGAGGACCTCCCATCTTTCGTCGAGCGTCCTGCCCTTGAATGGGTAGACCCACCTATTCGGCCGTCTCGCGGCCTACACTCGGACGGTGCGTCTGTTGGAGAGAACCGATCAGTTGTCGCAGATCAGCGCGGCATTTGCCCGGTTCCCGACCGGCTCGGCGTTCTCGATCACGGGCGAGAGCGGCGCGGGCAAGACGACGCTGGTCGCGCAGATCTGTGCGACCGCTGCAGATGTGCGCGTCCTGCGGGTGGCCTGCGATCCGCTCGACACCCCGCGACCACTGGGACCGGTGAAGGATCTCGGGATCGGCCGCGAGCCGATGATGCTGGCCGACGTCTGCGAGGCCGCCTTCGCCCATCTCGGCGCCGAGCCGACGCTGCTGGTGGTGGAAGATCTGCACTGGGTCGACGCCGCCTCGACCGATGTGCTGCGGTTCTTGTGTCGCCGGATCGAGTCGGTGCCGCTGCTCTTGCTGCTGACTCATCGAGATCTCGAACCGCAGGCGGCGGCGCGTGCACTTCTCGCCGAAGACGTCTGTCGGATCGAACTGCCGCCGCTCAGCGTCGCGGCGATCGCAGAGCTGGTCGAGGGCACAGGTCTCGATCCCGCGCGTGTGCATGCCGCGACCGGCGGCAACCCCTATTTCGCGACCGAGGTCTCTCGTGAACCCGACCTGCCGATCCCGTCGTCGGTGCGCGATGCGGTCCTGGCGCGGACGACCAAGGTCAGCGCGGCCGATTTCGAAGCCCTTCAACTGATTGCGGCGTCGCCGGAACGGGTGTCGGACACCGCGCTGCCGGTCCTGCGGATCGGTTACCCCACTCTGCAGCGTCTCGCCGACACGGGACTTCTGGAATGGGGGCCCGACGGCACTCTTTTCCGACACGAATTGGCCCGTCGGGCAATCGAATCCACGATTCCGCCGGGTGGGGTGGCCCATCTGCACGCGCAGCTCCTGGACGCACTCGAGCAGCTGGTCACCGTGCACCCGTCGGTGTTGACCCACCACGCCGTCGCCGCCCGGGACTTCGACCGCGCCGTCCGTCATGCCTGCGCCGCAGCCGAGGACGCCATCCGCGGCGGAGCGCACACCGAGGCCGTCGCGTACTACGAGATCGCCAAGCAGCACCAAGTCAATGCTCCGGCCCGCGAGCGTGCCGAACTGTTGTTGGCGCTGGCCAACGAGCAGTACATGGTCAGCCGACTGCGCGATGCGATAGCCAGTGTGAACGAGACCTTCCCGTTGTGGACCGAACTGGGTGACGACACCGGGTTGGCCACGGCACATGTGGCCGTCGGGGTCTACGAGTACTACAGCGCGCATCGGCAGAGCGCGGAATCGCACCTGGGTCGTGCCGCGGAGATCGCCAACGGGACGGGGGCGTCGGCGGTGTACAGCGAGGCGCAGATCCACCGCGCGTTTCTCGCGTTCATGCGGGGCGACGTGTCGGGAACGGCGTCCCTGCTGGCCGACACCGCGTCGGCATCCGACGAGGAACTGCGGCTGTGGAACAAGGTCGTCTCGGACTCGGCTGCGCTGTCCACCGGCGAAGTCGACTCTCGCAGAAGACTTCTCGATCACATGGAAACCGCCCGCACCCTCGGCTTCGACGAACTCGCATCAACCGTCTATTCACAGGTGGCCAGTCTCGATGTCGAACAGGGAAGGTACCGGGCTGCCGACCGGATCCTCGACGCGGGTCTCCCGTTCACGGTGGAGCGCGACATCCAGATCTGTCGCCACTGGCAGACCGCGGTGCGGAGTCGCCTGCATCTGACCCGCGGACACTGGAACGGAGCCCTCGAGGACGCCGGGGCGGTCATCGACGCCGACGGGATGCCGATCGCCACGCTGTGGCCGCTCCTGGTCACCGTGCTGGTGCCGCTCCGATGCGGCGCGTCGTTCGACATCGACGAGATCGAGAACGCCTGGACCCTCGCCAACCAGATCGATGAACCCCTCCGACGGCTCGCGGTCCTGACCGCCCTGGCGGAGATCAGTTGGATGACCGGGACCGAGGACGCCCGGGTCACCGCGGCGCATACCCTCGACGATGACGGAACAGAGTGGGGCTCAGGGAGTCTCGCCGTCTGGCGTGCGAGGCTCGGGTTGTCGACGCAGACCGGGCCGATCGCGGCGTCGTACCGATTGTCGCTCGACGGTCGGCACGCCGATGCCGCGCGCTGGTGGTCAGACGCGGGTGATCCGTTCGCATCGGCGATGTGCTGGTTGGATTCCGACGAACCAGCCCGTGGTGTGACGATGCTCGACGGACTCGGCGCCGCGGGTACCGCCGATCGTGCGCGTGCGTTGATGCGCGAACGGGGTTGCGCCACCGTCCCGCAGCGCCCTCGGCCCACGACACGCGTGAACCCCGGTGGCCTGACGAACAGGCAACTCGAGGTCGCCCGCCTGGTGGCGGAGGGACTATCGAATTCGGAGATCGCCAAGCGGCTGTACATCTCGTCGAAAACCGCGGACCATCACGTGTCCGCGGTCCTGGCGAAGCTGGGGATGACGTCGCGTCGTGAGGTGCTCGCGCAGGGCGCCGCGTTGGGGCTCCGGTAGCGCGAACCCGCGGAAGAAAAAGGAGTGGTGGGCATCGCCGGACGGTGTTAGCGTGAGCCGCTCTGTCCGGAGGGGGCAGCACGAGACCTGGAGGTGAGTCGATGGTTGCCGTCGAGATCGCTGGCATCGTCAGCATCCGAACCATCCCTGTTCCTCCAGCCCGTTGCTGATCCTCGAACACCGTTCTCGCACGACCGACTGAGTTGCGAGTCGGATGACTCCTGGGGTCGCGGGCTTTCCTCGAAAGTCCCCAACAGTGAATTCTGCAAGTAATTCGTCTTTTCCCGTCGAGCTCGCCGCTCTCGGCTGGGACGAGCATTTCTCGACCCTGTACACCGACCGCGCGTCCGACGACGAGCTACCAGCTCGCATCGTGCGGGTGGATCGCGGCGGGTGCGACACCATCACCGCATCAGGTCCGGTCCGCGCCATCCGCGGTGTCGGGCGGACTGCGGAGCGCGAACAGTCCGTGTGCACCGGCGATTGGGTGGTGCTGCGCCGAGACGACGGGCAGGCCCGGATCGTGCACCTGTTGCCGCGCCGGACGGCGATCGCGCGCGCGAGTTCGGATCGGACATCGGAACGGCAGGTGCTCGCCGCCAACGTCGACACGGTGATCATCGCGGTGTCGGTCGCGGACAGGGTGAATGTCGGTCGCGTCGAACGCCTGCTGACCTTGGCCTACGACGCCGGCACCCGGCCGATCATCGCGTTGACCAAGTCGGATCTGGTTGACGATCCTCTTCCGGGTGAGGCGATGGTCGCCGCGGTCGCTCCGGGCGCCGACATCGTGACGACGAGCACGATCACCGGCGCAGGCGTTGATCTCCTCGAGTCCACCATGACCGGCACCGCCGTCCTGCTGGGCTCGTCCGGCGCCGGCAAGTCGAGCCTGGCCAACGCATTACTCGGTCGTGAACAGATGGCGGCCAACGAGATTCGGGCGGTCGACGGAAAGGGTCGGCACACGACGGCGCACCGCGAGCTGCTGCTCCTGCCGGGAGGCAAGGTACTCATCGACACACCTGGCCTGCGTGGGATCGGGGTGCAGGATGTCGCCGAGGCGGCCGGCCGTACGTTCGCCGACATCGAAGAGCTGGCTCGTGAGTGCGCGTTTCGCGATTGCGAACACCGCAGTGAGCCGAGATGTGCCGTACAGGAGGCGATCCGGGACCGCCGACTCGACGCCGGCCGGCTGGAACGCTATCGCAAGCTGCTGAGGGAAAGTGAGTGGTCGGCCGCTCGGGGCGACGCCCGACAGGCGAGCAAACGGAGCAAGCGGGACAAAGCGATCACGCGAGACATTCGCGCGATGTACCGGTTCCGGGACCGGCAGGCCTGACGGGCCGTTCGTGACGCGCCCTCCGCAAGCTCCGGGCGCTCCTCAGGGAGCAGGGGGTCGCCCTTGCAGGCTCCGGGCGCTCCTCAGGGAGCAGGGGGTCGCCCTTGCAGGCTCCGGGCGCTCCTCAGGGAGCAGGGGGTCGCCCTCGCAAGCTCCGGGCGCTCCTCAGCGAGCGCGGCCGCGCTGGTCGTCGACGGACCCGTCGAGGTTGGCCAGCGCGGCCCGCGCGGCTTCGAGTTCCTGACTGAGCTCGTCGATGCGGCGTTGCGCGGCCGTTCGGGCCGATTCGATGACGGCGTCGACCGCGGCGATCGCGGTCTCGTCATCGAGCTCCCGCATCGCCCGGGCCACCCGGTCGGCGGTGATCTCGACGGGTTTCGCCAGCTTTCTGGTTCCGACCGCAACCGACAGCGTCCACGTGCTCTCCCCTGCCGCGGTGATGGTGACCGTGGTCGGCGCGGTCGGCGTCTTGGCCTTTCGCGACGACCTGGTCGTCGCAGGCGCCGGCGCCGACTCCGCCGCCCCCGGCGGGGCATCCGTCGCAGGACGCGCCTTTCGGGACGGGCGGGCGGAACTCGATTCCTCGACATCTGTTTTCGATGACGACGTCGGTTGTGGCTTCGGGGGCGCCGGTTCCGGTGTGCGTCGACGAACCGCAGCGGTCGCAGTGGTGGCGGCCTCCGGTCGGTGACGTCGCAGTTCGTCGGCTTCGAAGGGCAACTGGTCGTCGACGCCCCTCGGGCTCACCGTCACTGTCGTACCGTCGATCGACACGACTCGCGCCGAGGCGCCGGCCTCCAGGTTCAGCGATGGCATCGCATCGCGCAGATAGACCGTGGCTCGCTTACCGGCCGCGAGTGCCGCGGACAGCGACTCCAGGTCGTCGGGACTCAAGCCGGCCCTCGTCTGTGAACTCACCGCGCCATTGTCGCACATGCGTGCGAATCAACGTTACCCATCCCTGCGTCGCGCCATTGGCGCTTCGCCGTTTGCGCAGTTCAAACCTAGTAGCTATGACCGTTATCGTTTCGTTACCCTTCGCATCGGTGTGGCCTCGAACGTCGCCGCCGGGTCTCTGCGAAACGTTCGCGGCCCTAATGTTCTCGGGGAAGGTAACGGGTCTTCGGAGGGACAACTTGTGACAGAGGCCAGCACCCCGACACGCACATCGTCGGTCAAGGCACGCGAGACCCCGATTGCCGATCACGCGTATGCAGGCGTCACGATCGCGGCGCTGCTGTGCGCGACCTCGGCAGCGACATTCCTGACGCTCTTCCCCTGAACCGGGCGTCCCTCAGACCTCAAGTGGAAAGCACCACAAGTGCTCATTGCCGGTGTGTCACCTGCGTCGACTTCGGTCCGCAGGTGGCACACACCACTTGACGATCGCACATCGGCGCCGGGAGGCCCGTCTTCAGCCCGCTGTCACCCGGGTGAGCTGTTCAGACACCGCCCACAGACGCGATGCCGCTTCGCGATCACGGAACGGTTGCCAGGGTTGCCGTAATCCGGGCGGCCCGCCGGCGTCACCGGGCCACCGTGGTCCGAAGAACGCATCATCGGGCGTCTCCGGCTGCGTCGCCGCCATCAGTGCTGGGAGGGCAGCGGTTTCGACGGTGCCCACACCGACGCCGTGCCGCGACATCCACTCGATCACCCGCCGGCCGCTCGTCGGCGCGGTCCTGCCGACCTCAGGACGAGCGGCGAGAAGGCTGGTCGGGGCGACTCCCGGATGGGAGATCACGCTCGTCACATCCCAACCGGCAGCGCGGCTTCGGCGTCCGAGTTCGAGTCCGAACAGCGCGCACGCGATCTTGGACTGGCGGTAGGCCTTCATTGCGTCGTAGTGACGCTCCCAGTTCAGATCATCCCAATTGATCGAGCCTCGTTTTGCCGCGATGCTCGTCTGCGAGACCACCCGTGCCTTCCCGGACTGGAGCAGCGGAAGCACCGCGACGGTCAGGGCGAAGTGTCCTAGGTGGTTGGTGCCGAACTGGACCTCGAATCCATCGCCTGTGGTCAGGCGTTTCGGCGGAGTCATGATCCCGGCGTTGTTGATCAGGATGTCGATCGGTGTGCCGTCCGCCCGGAGCCTGCCGGCAAGCGCCTCGACCGATGCCATCGATGACAGGTCGACTTCCTCCATCGTGAGTGTGGCGGCGGGGTGACGATCACGAATGCGCTCGACCGCCCTCGCCCCCTTGTTCGGATCACGCACCGGCACGACCACTTCCGCACCGGCGCCGGCGAGCGCATTCGCGATCTCCCACCCGATGCCGTCACTCGCGCCGGTCACGACCGCTCGACGGCCCGTGAGATCGGGGATGGACAGGCTGTATCTGCTGTTTCGTGTCATGCGGAGCTCCTGACGGACTCGGAATGTTCCCGCTTCCAGTCTTGTGTCGGTCCGCACCGTTATCCACGGCCTGTCGATCCGTGGCTCCGCGGTTCCGGGCGCGCAAGAATGGCCGAATGATCGATCGACCCGGTCTCGCTGACTTCCTTCGGGTGAGGCGTGCCGCCCTTCAGCCCGAGGACGTCGGACTGCCTCGCGGGCAGCGCCGTCGCACAGGTGGACTCCGTCGCGAAGAGGTGGCTGCCCTGTGTCACATATCCGCCGACTACTACTCACGACTCGAACGCGAGCGCGGCCCGCAGCCGTCGCCACAAATGGTGGCCGCCATCGCACAGGGCCTCCACCTCTCCGTCGAGGAGCGAGACCACCTGTTCCACCTCGCCGGCCACCGGCCGCCCGTGCGCGGACCCGACCGCGAGCACATCTCCCCGGGCATGATGCGGATCTTCGACCGACTCGCCGACACCCCGGCCGAGATCGTCACCGAACTCGGTGAGACGTTGCGCCAGAACCGACTCGGGGTGGCATTGGTCGGCGACCTCATGCGGTTCGACGGGCCGGCGCGGAGCATCGGCTATCGGTGGTTCACCGATCCCCGGGCTCGCCAATTGCATCCGACCGACGACCACGACTTCTACTCACGGATGTACGTATCCGGACTACGAGGAGTGGCTGCGCTACGAGGCCCGCAGTCGTATGCGGCGTCGCTCGCGGAACGGCTCACAGGCGAGAGCGAAGAGTTCCGCGAGATCTGGGCACGGCACGAAGTGGGTATAGCTCCTCGCGAGATCAAGAGGTACGTGCACCCCGACGTGGGATTGCTCGAACTGAGTTGCCAGATCTTGGTCGACCCGCGGTGTTCGCATTCGCTGCTCGTCTACACCGCGACCCCGGGCAGTGCGAGTGCCGAGAAGCTCCGGTTGCTGTCCGTCGTCGCGGCACCCACGGCGACCTGACACCCGGCAAGCGAAGCCGAGTCACTCGGAGGGCGGCCGCTCAGAACCCCCCGAAGTCGCCACCGCCGAAGTCGCCTCCCCCGCCGAAGTCGCCGCCACCGAAATCTCCCCCGCCGAAGTCGCCGGAGTCACCACCGCCGAAGTCGCCGGAGTCACCGCCTTCCAAGGCGCCACCGTCGGAACCGTCGCCGGCGCCACTCTCGAAGGACTGCGCGTCATAGGGGACGCCCGCCATGCCGGAGAACATCGCCGAGAACAGGAACATCGATCCGAGTCCCCAGGCGCCGGCGACCAGAGCCGGTTTCCACCACGGCTCGGAGTACCAGCCGGCGGGTACCGGCCTGCCGGCGACGCGGCCACCGGGATAGTAGTTGGGCGTCTGCTCCGACGGGTTGGGCGATGCGGCGACCTTTCGTCCCTCGAACTCCACAGTCCGGTCCTCGGTGACCGCACCGGCACTCTTCTGCCCGTCGAGCTCGGGGATCGCCGGACCGGGGTCGAGGTCCATGGCGGCCCGAGCCGCACGGATGTAGTAGAGCCCCTCGATCGCAGTCTGTTTGGCCAGCCGCGCCTGCACCGGCGAATTGGCCTGCTCGATCTGAGACCCCGCCGCGGTGTATCGCTCCCCCGCGTCGGCCAGCGCCTGTTTCGATGCCGGGCCGTCGCCGACCAGCATGAACACCTGGCCGCCCAGACGTTCGATCACCTGTCGTGCGTCGGCTTTCGCGTCCTCGAGGGTGCGGGCCGCGTTGGCGCCGGAACGCTGTTGGGCGAACACCACCACCCCGACGACGATCACGACGATGACGGCGATCAGGATCAGTGCTTCCATGCTTCCCTCCGGTTTCGCGAGTCCGCAGCCCGGTGGCGGTGACGTCAGGCCGACAAAACGGACACCACCGAGCGTACCGATGCCCGCCGACCCGATGCGTCTCGACAGATGGCGAGCACCTCCGGCCTCGTCCATTCTCCGCGAGGCCGGCGGTGGTCGCGGAGTTTCTGCGGTGCCGCACGCGCAGCCGCCGACCGTCATCGGTCACCCTGGGTGGGTGACCGGTCGACACGCGGTACGAATTCAACCTTCGCAGAACTCCCACCTTGTGGCCGAGCTCCGCTGGGAGTGGGCGTACGAAGACGATCGCTCCGTCGGGCCGTGGCTTGGCGATACCGCCTTCGCCGCCGCGGTTGCGAGTTGGTTGGACGATGAGCGACGAACGGTCTGGACCGCGGGCACGGACGACATGACCGTGGGAATGGTGTGCTTGACCGAACACGCCCGGATGCCGAGTCCCCGGCAGGGCGCCGGCGGCCGATGGGGTTATCTCGGTCATCTGTACGTCCGCCCGGCGTTCCGCGGTTCCGGGATCGGACGTGAACTGGTCCGGCATACCGTCGCGACCGCGGACGGCCGTGGATACGCGAAGGTGGTGCTCAACCCGACCGAAGCATCGACAGACCTGTACAAACAATGCGGTTTCACAGCCGAGAACGACCTCATGGTCCGCCGCCCGTGATCGACTACCGCGGCGCGTGACCGGCCGCCGCGAGCCGCGAACTCTACGATGGCGGCGTGTTCTTCTTGTTCGGATATGGCCGTAGGCAGAAGCATCTCGGTGCGGGTCAGACCCGCACCTGTCCCCGCTGCCACAACACCACCCAGTGGGCGCGGATGCGTGAATACAGCCAGTTCAGCGTGTTCTTCATCCCGATCGCCCGGTGGAACCGGCGCAACTTCGAGGCCTGCGGCATCTGCGGCGCGGCGCTGGCGGCCTGATCGCCGTCCGGGGTGAGTGAGGTGGACACTCCTCCCTCGCCCCTTCTGCGCCGCCGGTTTGCCGGTCCGGAAACTGGTTACCCTCGAAGGGTGTCCGTCTCTCCCGATACTCCCGCCCGCACGAGTGCTGCGATCACCGGCTTCGAGCGCACCTTCGTCGACGAGCTGACGCCCTTCACCGTGCCGTGGCAGGGTGCCGAGACGCCTGACCCCCGACTGCTCGTCGTCAACGAGTCACTCGCCGACGACCTGGGCCTCGACATCGCGGCACTGACATCCGACGACGGTGTCGCACTTCTGTCGGGTGCGGCCGCGCCCGCCGATGCCGTCCCCGTCGCCACCGCGTACTCGGGGCATCAATTCGGCGGGTACACACCGCTTCTCGGGGACGGCCGGGCGTTGCTGCTCGGGGAGCTGATCGACCGCGGCGGTCGACGAGTCGATCTACAGCTCAAGGGTTCTGGGCGTACCCCGTTCTCCCGAGGTGGCGACGGATTCGCGGTGGTCGGGCCGATGCTGCGCGAGTATCTGATCAGCGAGGCCATGCACGCACTGGGGATCCCGACCACGCGTTCGCTGTCGGTCGTGGCCACGGGGCGAGACATCCAGCGCACCGGGGCCGAGCCCGGCGCGGTGTTGGCGCGGATCGCAGCCAGCCATCTCCGTGTCGGCACCTTCGAGTACGCAATCCGGAACACCGACCTGACGCAACAACTCGCCGACTACGCGATCAGCCGTCACTACCCGGAGCTCGCGAAAGCGTCGGAGGCCGGCGACGGCAACCGGTATCTCGCGTTCTTCGAAGCCGTACTCGAACGTCAGGCCGCACTGGTGGCCCAGTGGATGCTGGTGGGGTTCGTGCACGGCGTGATGAACACCGACAACACGACGATCTCGGGTGAGACCATCGACTACGGGCCCTGCGCCTTCCTCGACGCCTTCGACCCGTCGGCGGTGTTCAGCTCGATCGACCACGCGGGCCGATACGCCTATGGGAATCAGCCCGCCGTCCTGAAGTGGAATCTGGCGCGGTTCGCCGAAACCCTGCTCAGGCTCATGGCCCCGACACCCGATGAGGCGATCGCTGCGGCGTCGGACGTGCTCGCCACGTACGAGGCGCGGTACGAACACCATTTCGCCACCGGCATGGTGTCGAAGATCGGTCTGACAGAAGCGCTTTCCGAACCCGAACTGGTCGCCGACCTGTTGACCCTGATGCGTGATCATCGCGCGGACTGGACAGGCACCTTCCGGGCACTGGCCGACGAACTCCGCGGAGATCAGGTCCCGATCATCAGCCTCATGCCGCGCGCGCAGATCGGTCCGTGGCTGGAACGATGGCGCCGTGAACTCGCCCGTCTCGGGCGCGAGCCCGCTGCGGTCGCCGAGACGATGGACACCGTGAACCCGGTGTACATCCCGCGCAACCATCAGGTCGACGCCGCTCTGCGCGCCGCGACCGACGGCGATCTGGAACCGTTCACGCGGCTGATGGATCCCGTCACGCATCCGTTCGAACGCCGCTCCGAATGGGCTCACTACGCGGCGCCGGCCCCGCAGGCGTTCAGCGACAGCTTCCAGACCTTCTGCGGCACCTGAGCGAGACGACTTCGGTGGGCCCACGGTGACCTCGAGCCAGGACGACGAGTCGCGAGATGCGCTGCTCGCAGAACGGGAACGAACCGCCGCGCTGATCGAATCGTTGTCGTCCCGGCTGGCCGCGGTGCTCGAGGCGACGAGCGACGCGGCGGCCGACGACGAGCACGATCCGGAGGGTTCGACTCTCGCGGTGGAACGCGGCCATCTGGTTGCGCAGCTGGAACGGTCGCGAGTCCGGCTCGACGAGATCGGTGCCGCCCTGGACCGGGTCGGCGCGGGTGCCTACGGCCGGTGCGAGGACTGTGGCGAACCCATCGGTGCCGAGCGCCTCGAAGTCCTGCCGGCCACCCGGCAGTGTGTGCGGTGCGCCGCGCGGAATCAGTCGCGACGATGGTGACCCGGAGTCGCAGCGTTGTCCGGTCCACCCGTACTCCAGAGTGCATCCGGTCCTCTTCCGACTCCGGCTGTCGTCTCGGCTGATTGACTCTGCCCCAAGGGGTTTGATGCACCCGACACGCCGCGACATCGAACTCCGTGGTCCGTCCCGGCTTCTGATCGGCTTGTCCACCTGTGCCGCGGTTCAGCAGGAATTCGCGTCTCATTTCCCGCCGACGTATGCGCGTACAGCCATACGCGGGTAGACCGGAAGGCGGGAGAGCACGCAAACGACTCGAACCGAGAGGTGTCCGGCATGAAAGCCATCCAGATCGTCAAGCCAGGAAGTCCGCCCGAGCTCCGCGAGGTCGACAAGCCGACACCCGGCCCCGGCCAGGTGTTGTTGAAGGTGACTGCAGCCGGTGCGTGCCACTCTGACGATTTCGTGCTCAACATGCCCGCCGAGGGTTTTCCCTATCCGTTACCCATGACGCTCGGGCACGAGGGAGCCGGTGTGGTCGCCGAGATCGGAAGCGGTGTGACGTCGCTGACCGAGGGAACCGCGGTGGCGGTCTACGGCCCCTGGGGTTGCGGGGTCTGTCACTTCTGCTCGCGTGGGTTCGAGAACTACTGCAGTCGTGCGGCCGAGCTCGGCATCACTCCACCCGGGCTCGGCAACGAAGGCGCGATGGCCGACTACATGATCGTCGACGACGCCCGGCACCTCGTTCCGCTCGGTGATCTCGACCCGATTGCCGCGGTACCGCTCACCGACGCGGGGCTCACGCCGTATCACGCGATCAAACCATCGCTACCGAAGCTCGTCGGCGGCACCACGGCAGTCGTCATCGGTGCGGGCGGACTGGGGCACATCGGGATTCAGCTGTTACGCCATCTGACCCCGGCGCGCATCATCGCCCTCGACCTCAGCGAGGACAAGCTTGCGTTCGCACGCGAGGTGGGTGCCCACGAGACCGTTCTCAGCGATGCCGACGCCGTGGCGAATGTCCGGAAGATCACCGGAAACGACGGCGCCACCGCGGTATTCGACTTCGTCGGCTTGCAGCCGACCATCGACACCGCGATGGGAATCGTCGGCACATTGGGCGACGTCGTGATCGTCGGCATCGGTGACGGTGTCGCCGCTGCGAAGGTCGGCTTCTTCACCCAGCCCTACGAGGTGTCCGTTCGGGCGCCGTACTGGGGTGCGCGGCACGAACTGATCGAGGTCCTCGACCTCGCGCGCGACGGTGTCCTGGAGGTCGCCGTCGAGAAGTTCTCCCTCGACGACGGGCTCGAGGCCTACCGTCGGTTGGCCTCGAACGAACTGCGTGGCCGGGCGGTCGTCGTCCCCGATTGACCTCGGAGCTGTACCCGGGCTGTCATGTGTAGTCCCGTTGCGGCACCGCGGCGCCGCAACCTACGGTACCGTAACTTAGGTGAAGGTCGAGCTGTCCGAGGCACAGGCGGTATACGAGCACTACCTGACCCATCAGCAGGACCGCGCCCGGGCGCGAATGATGTACGCGGTGCTCGCCGCCCGAATCCGGCCGGTCGTGCGCTTTCGTTCGCGGGAGGCGATCGTCCGCGCCGTGCGCAGCGGGGCTCCGCTGCTCATTGCGGCGAATCATGTCTCCGAGCGCGACCCGTTGGTCCTCGCAGCTGCAGGCTTCCGGTCACCGCTGCGGCACCGGATAGGCAGCCTGCGTGTCCTCGCGAAAGACGAACTGTTCCAGGATCCGGAACAGCGAAAGAAGATCGACACTCTGGGCGGGATCCCGGTGTTTCGCAGCAAGGACCACGGAGTGCGAGCTGCGGCCGACGCCGGGCGTCAGATGATCGCCGTCTGCGTCGAACGAATGGCGCGCGGGGACAGCATCGCGGTGTTTCCGGAGGGGACCTGCAACGAGGGCGACCCGACGGAGGTTCAGCGGCTCGGCACCGGGATCGGCCACATCGCCCATCGAGCCCTGCGTGACGGTGTCGGACTGTGGTTGGTCTCCGCCGGGATCGCCTACCCGGCCGGTGGTGGCCGGCCCGTTGTCGCTCTGGGCGAACCGGTGGACCTCGGCGCCCGTCGAGACGACACACCCGCCGCCGTGACCCGCTGGATCCAGCGAGATCTGCAGGGCGCGGTCGACGACGCCTGCGGCCACGTGCGCTGACCCACAGGTGACGGGTGCGCCGACGTCGGCCGGGTTTGGCTTGCGCGTTCGCCGGTTAAGCGTAGGGGATGAAACGAGATGACGCCGCTGAACGAGCTGACAAGGAACCCGCCTCAGCTGAACCGGACGTTCGCGACGACCCCGGATCCGCCGACCCCGATGACCCGCGCAAGCCGGACTCCCCCACGGACCTGACCAAGCCGTCGCTCCTCTTCGTGCTGAAGAAGACCGCGCGGGAGTTCTCGCGCGATCAGTGCACCGATCTGGCAGCGGCGCTCACCTACTACTCCGTGCTCTCACTGTTCCCGGCGCTCCTCGCGCTGGTCTCGCTGCTCGGTGTGTTCGGTCAGGGCGAGAAGACGACCGACGCCGTCCTGCAGATGGTCGACGACCTCGGACCGTCGTCGGCCGTGGACACGTTGCGGGGCCCTGTCGAACAACTCGTGGCCGCCCCCAGCGCCGGTTTCGCGCTCGTACTCGGTCTGCTCGGCGCGCTCTGGTCCGCGTCGGGTTATGTGGGGGCGTTCGGACGCGCGATGAACCGGATGTACGAGATCGACGAAGGTCGTCCCCTCTGGAAGCTGCGGCCGATCATGCTGCTCGTCACGCTCGTAGCACTTGTCCTTGCCGCCGCGGTGGCACTCATGCTGGCAGTCAGCGGACCGATCGCGAAATCGATCGGAGACGCCATCGGTTTCGGCGAGACCGCGCTGACCGTGTGGAACATCGTCCGTTGGCCGATCCTCCTGCTGTTCGTCATCCTGATCGTCGCCATTCTCTACTGGGCAACCCCGAACGTGCAGCAGCCGAAGTTCCGGTGGATCAGCGCCGGTGCGGTGCTGGCCATCGTCACATGGATCGTCGCGTCGGCGGCATTTGCGCTGTACGTCTCGAACTTCGGCAGTTACAACAAGACCTACGGCGCACTCGCGGGAGTCATCGTCTTCCTGCTGTGGCTGTGGCTGACGAACCTCGCGCTGCTGTTCGGGGCCGAGTTCGACTCCGAACTCGAACGTGGCCGACAGCTACAGGCGGGGATGCCGGCCGAAGAGCACCTGCAACTGCCGCCTCGGGACACCACGGCGTCGGACAAGAACGACGAGAAGGACCAGAAGTACATCGAACAGGCTCGGGCCCTGCGTAACTCGCACGGGAAGTGAGCGACCGGCCGGCACCCCGTAACGTCAGTGGAACCGGCCGGGCACCAGATCGGTCGAACGGCGGAAGGAACGTGGCGCGATGAGCCGCAATCAAGTGACCGGCGCGGTCGACCGCGCCACCGACAGCCCTTGGTTCGAACGCTTGGCGCGTGCCGGCCACGCCGTCAGCGGCCTGCTCCATCTGCTGATCGCCTACATCATCCTGCGCCTCGCGTTCGGTGGGGGCGGGAACGCCGACCAGTCGGGTGCGTTGGGGATCTTCGCCGACTCGTCCGGCGGCCGCGTCGTCCTGTGGGTGGCCGCGGTCGCGTTCGCAGCACTCGCGCTGTGGCGACTCGCCGAGGCCGTCGTCGGACCCCACGCCACCGAACCGGGCGAGGACAGTGATGGCGCCGAGCAGTGGTTCGATCGCGGAAAAGCGTTGTCGCTCGCCGTGGTCTACGTCGGGTTCGCTTGGTCGGCAATACGTTTCGCGACTGGCCAGGGCAAGTCGAGCGGTCAGGAGAACGCCGGACTGACAGCGCGACTCCTGCAGTCCGGTGGCGGCAAGTTCGTCCTCGTCGCGGTCGGCCTGATCATCATCGGCGTCGGCGTCTACCACGTCTACAAGGGAGCCAGCCGGTCGTTCCTCGACGATCTCAAGATCTCCGACGACAAGGCGGCGACAATCGCGGGCGTGATCGGTTACTGCGGCAAGGGTGTCGTTCTGGCCGGCACCGGCATCCTGGTCATCGTGGCTGTTGCCTCTGCCGATCCGTCGAAGGCCACGGGGATCGACGGCGCGGTCAAGACACTGGCCGGCCTGCCCGCCGGGCAGGTGCTGATGATCCTGGCCGCGGTGGGTATCGCCGCCTACGGCGTCTACTGCTACTGGCTGGTGCGGTTCGCGCGGATGTGACTCAGCCCGCCGTCCGGCGAGTCGTCACCGCTACCCGACCGTCGACCGCACCCGCTCCCCCGCCCGCGCGAATCGGACGTTGTCGTCGGCGACGTCACCACGGAACAACTTGCGGTCGGCGTAGTAGCTCATCGACATCACCCAGGGCTCCTCAGCTCCCTGCTTGGGCAGGGTGTCGAGGGCTCGTTGGACGTAGCCGGCCCCGAAGTCGAGCAGTGGCCGAGTCGGCATATCGGGGTCCGCGACCGCCCACACACTGTCGTATCCGTGAGAATCCATGTGCGCCAGAAGTTTGCAGAAGTATTCGCACAACAGTCCGATCTTGAGGGTCCACGACGCATTGGTGTAACCGATCGCCAGCGCGAAGTTCGGGACACCGGACAGCATCATCCCGCGGTAGACGACGGTGTCGGGAAGGGACACCGGTTCACCGTCGACGCTCAGCTCGATGCCGCCGATGATCTTGATGTTGAGCCCGGTGGCGGTGACGACGATGTCGGCCTCGAGTTCCTCCCCGCCCACTGTCCGGATGCCGTTCTCGGTGAAGGTGTCGACCCGGTCGGTGACGATCGAGGCCTTCCCTGAGCGGATGACACGGAACAGGTCGGCGTCGGGCACCACACACAGCCGCTGGTCCCACGGGTTGTACGGGGGGTTGAAATGCGTGTCCACCGGATAGTCCTCGGGCAGCTGAGATTCGTTGATCTTGCGGATCACCCGACGGGCGACCGATGGGAATCGCTGGCACAGTTCGAAGAGCACCCGCTGCTGCGCGACGTTCTTGTGTCGGGTCAGTGCGTATCCGCGTTCGGTGCCGAACACTTTCTTGAGGGTGTTGGCGATGGCGTCCTCACGGGGCAGCGGGAGGATGTAGGTCGGTGTGCGCTGGAGCATGGTCACGTGCGCGGCCTGTTCCGCCATCGCGGGAAGCAGCGTGACCGCCGTTGCGCCGCTGCCGATGACCACGACCCGCTTGCCCGTGTAATCGAGGTCCTCGGGCCAGTGCTGCGGATGCACGATCTCGCCACGGAACGTCTTGGTGCCGGTGAACTCCGGCGCGAACCCCGCGTCGTAGTCGTAGTAACCCGAGCCACAGAAGATCCATCGCGCACTGATCTGGCTTCGCGTTCCGGTGTCAGTGTGTTCGACGTCGACCGTCCACCGCGCGGCGTCCGACGACCACGCGGCCGCCACCACCCGATGCCCATACCGGACCAGCGGAGCGAGATCGTTCTCGTCGATCGTCTCGTGGAGGTAATCGAGGATTCGCGGGGCGTCGGCGATCGCCTGTCGATCGGTCCAGGGCTTGAAGTCGTACCCGAAGGTGTGCAGGTCCGAGTCGGACCGAATCCCCGGGTAGCGGAACAGGTCCCACGTACCGCCGGCGGTATTCCGGGCCTCGAGAATCGCGATCGACTTGCCAGGGTGTTCGGTTCGCACCCAGCGGGCCGCACCGATGCCGGAGATCCCGGCACCGACGATGAGGACATCGACTTCGTCTGGGATCGTTGTCACCCGGCACTCCTTCGGTCGGTCTGTCGGTGATCGGCATCCAGGATGCCTCGCCGGTCGTTGTCGGCGCCAGACCGGGTGGCGACACTACCCGTCGACGCGTCGCGCGGTGCGTTCGGTTGTCGGTCGCGCAGCTGCTGCGTCGTTTGCGACCGCTGCACCGAGCAGTTGTCCACCGCTGGTCAGCAACGCTCGACGCCACGGCGCCACGCCCTCGATCTCGATCTGGATGGACATCGACAACACGGTACGGATGAGGACGATGAGCCCGAGGATGAGCGCATCCTCGATCGACGGTTTGGACGTGATGGTGCGGATGAGATCCGCCGCGACCAGGACTTCCAGCCCCAGGAGAATGGCTGCTCCGAGTGTGTTGCGCAGTACCGAGAAGGCAGTGTTGCCACCCTCTCCCCGACGGAGCGAACGTGCGCCCAGCACGCACGCAATGATCGCTCCCACGATCATCGCGAGGGCTCCGACTGCCTCGAACCCGACCGCTACCGCTGTGAAGAGTTCCTCACCGCTCATGCGGTGGAGAGTACGGGACCGGGGCGCAGCCGGTGTCCCGTGTAGTCAGTCGTTGTCGGACTGCCGTCCGGGTAGGAACTGGCGGATTCCCTGTCTGGCTGCGTTCTTGGCGCCGATGGCATAGGGCACCGCCGGCCCCATCGTGGCCAGCGTCCCGGACAGCGACCCCCTCATCTCGTCGCGGAAGACGATGTGCCGTGCGTACCAGTTGGCGGCACTGCCCGAATCCGCGGTGATGATGCAATTCGACGCGGTGCGTGGCGAGAGCTCGTGAAAGACGCGCATCGGATTGACTGGATCCACGTCGGTCATCGCCTGGCCGGCCGCGTTCGTCCACCAGCGCTCGACGTCGGCTTCGACCTTGTCGCGCCACGAACGGTCGGTCTTGGCTTCGAGGAGCGGGATGAGAGCTTGCAGCGTGGCGCGTGCGTCGCCGACGACATTGAGCTCATTCGGGTAGCGCATGCCGATCATCTCGGGTGAATGGTCGATCTGCACTCCCCTGGCCTGTCCGAACGACGGAAGGAACTGCGAGTACGGGAAATTCGATCCGACGGTTAAAAGGGTGTCGCAGCCCGACATCAATCGATGGCTGGCCGTCGTGCCGAGCAGGCCGATGGATCCCGTGACCCACGGCAGCGTGTCGGGGAGGACATCTCGCCCGAGAAGCGCTTTCGCGCAACCGGCGCCGAGGATGTCGGCAACCGTGATGAGCTCAGGCGCACATCCCCGTGCCCCCTGGCCGACCAGCATCGCGACCCGCTCCCCGGAGTTGAGGATCTCGGCGGCACGCGAGACCGCGTCTGGGTCCGGCGCGGGAGTCGCCGACGTGACCCCGAGGCTGGACGGGACCTGCTTGAAGGCCTGCCGTGGTGGATCGTAGGTGAGGTCGAGAACATCCGAGGGAAAGATCAGGGCCGTCGGCGCGCGTTCGGCGAGCGCGATCCGGATCGCCCGGTCGATGAGTGGATGCCGCCGGGACCACTGGTCGCGGCACATACACCGACCTCACCGGAGAATTTCGCGTACCCGACGGCTCGGAACGCGCTCATCTCCTCGTGGCGCGACTGCACGAACTGCGGATCGTCCTCCGCGCGTACCCAGGCCGACAGCAGGCCGTTGATGCCGTCGCCGGGGTAGCCGAAAACCTGCCGGACCCCCCACTCCCGAAGGCGTTGCAGCACGATGTCGGCGACGGTCTCGGACATGGATTCTCCTCGGGACGACGTCCCGGACGGTGACGGTGACCGCCGGGCTGTCGCTCGACTACCCGGGGAGAAGCCCGCTGACACCCGACGGGCTGGGCCGACCGAGCACTCGCCCGTGGGTCACCTCGATCCGTGCCACACGGCGTCGAACGGTGCGTTCGAGGCGAGCCGGCCGACGATGCCGTCGTGGGTGAACTGCTTGGCGGTCCGGATCGCGTCGAGGACCCCTGCGCCCTTGGTGAGTTCGGCGGTGGTGGCGGCCGCGAACACGCAGCCGGCTCCGGAGACCCGCTCGTCGCCCACCTTCGGGGCACGCAGGACGGTGACCTCGGAGCCGTCGAAGACGACGTCGATCGCCTCCTCGCCGGGGAGTCCGACCCCGCCCTTCACGACGACGACCTTCGGCCCGAGTTCATGGATTCGCCGCGCCGCCTCGGCGAGGTCGTCGGTGGACGTCAGTTCGTCCATGCCGGCCAAGGTCGCGGCCTCGAACAGATTGGGGGTCACCACGGTGGCCAGCGGCAAGATCTCGGAGCGGAGGGCGTTGTCGGTGTCGAGTGCGGCGCCGGGCTCCTGGCCCTTGCAGATCAGCACCGGGTCGACGACGACGTCTCGCCACTGTCGGGAGCCGAGCGCCTGCGCGACCGTGGAGATGGTGGCCGGGGTGCCCAGCATGCCGATCTTCACGACCTCGGGTTCGTGCGCGGCAGTGGCCACCTCGATCTGATCGGCGATCACCCCGGAGTCGATCGGTACGAACCGATGGGACCACTCGTTGTTCGGGTCGAAGGACACGATGCAGGTGATGGTCCCGACACCATAGGTACCCAGCTGTGCGAAGGTGCGCAGGTCGGCCTGGATGCCCGCTCCCCCGCTGGCCTCCGAACCGGCGATCACATAAGACACCATTGACATCGACGATCTCCTCCCGAGGACTGTCCTGGATTCGGGTTCCTTTTCTACACCCCCGCGCGTGACACCGGTCTGCGCGCACCGCGCCGCCGGCGCGGTTAGTACCGCATTTGTGGGGTACCCGAACGCGCGTTAGTCCAGACACGATGTGCGCGATGGTCTACCGCGTCCCCGCTGCCAAGTTCCAGCTGCAGGCGGGTCACCGATCGCCCTCAACTGGGCCATCGATGCGGTCCGCAAAGGTGGCACCGTTTCGGTCATGGGTGCGTACGGGCCGATGTTCAGCGCGGTCAAGTTCGGCGACGCCATGAACAAGGGACTCACCCCGAACATGAACCAGTGCCCGGTCAAACGGCAGTGGCCGAGACTGTTCGACCACATCCGCAACGGCTATTTCACACATTGTCACGCATCGAATTCCGCTTCGAGCACATCGCTGAGGGCTACCGCATCTTCTCCGAGGAGCTCGACGACTGCATCAAGCCAATCATCGTTGCCGACGCCGGCTGAGGAGGACCCGTGCCCGCTATCCCGCAGACCGCCCCCACGACCCCGACACCGCCGCACTGGTCGACCGCATACCCGGATGGGGCGTCGACCTGGATCCCGCAAACCGCCCCGCGGTTCCGCGCGAACTGCCCGTCGAACCGGCCCCGGGCGTCCACTGGACCGTCCCCGAAGACCAGCCCGAGCGTCAGCCCCGAGCGATCGAACGAACATGCCTTTCTGCCACCGGTTTTCGGCACGTCCACGCCGCCGCGCGGGCTGTCCGGGGTGATCCGACGCTCCGCGTACCGCTACAGCGTGGGGCGCGCGGCGCATTGGCTGATCCTGCTGGGCGCCGATCGCGTGGCGTCCATCGAGGCGCACCTCGCGTCGTTCGCGACCGGTCGGCCCGACAACCCGGTGACCGAGACGGGCATCCGGTCCGAACTCTCCCACCACGGATGGTCGTCGCGCCGTGGCCGGAAACGCGTCGACGGCAACCACTCCCGGTTCGACCCGTTGCTGGTGGGCGGGCCGCGGGTGATCACCGGGGCCGCGGCGGGTGTCGCGGTGGGGTGGGCCGCCCGGTTCGACGATCATGTTCATCGGCGAACAGCCCGGTGACCAGAAGGATCGTGCCGACGAACCGTTCGTCGGTCCGGCCGGCCGCTGTCGTGTGTCTGGGTGCCACGGCCGCACAGGCCTTGCTGGGCACCAACTTCCGGCTCACCCGACACCGTGGCGAGCGCTTCGATCTCGGCGCCGACGGAGACCTCGGCCCCGACCATTCCGAGTCCGTGGTGGCGACCGTGCACCCGTCGTCGATTCTCCGCGGACCCACGGATCAGCGCGAGCGGGCCTTCGACGCCTTCGTCGCCGACCTCCGCGTCGTCCGCGACCTCGCAGCATCGACCTGACTTGCGGCACCCGCTCCGGTGCGGTTTCGCTGACAAGCGTCTGGACTGGTGTCTATAGTCGGCGGCGACGGCCGGTCTCGGCGCTGCCGCGACGGGCCGCCCGTACCGGATACCGGTGGACGGGAGAACGATGGACCTGCAGGAGATCAGCGACCGGTTCGGCATCGCGGACACGTTGTACCGGTACTCACGAGCGGTCGACACCAAGGACTGGGAACTCTGGCGCTCGGTGTTCACCCCGGAGGCGGTGGTCGACTACTCGTCGACACCCTACGGTCAGGCGGGCACTCGGGACGAGATCGCCGCGTGGCTGGAGGAGAGTTTCGCGTTCGTGTCGGTGAGTCAGCACTTCATCACCAACATCGAGTACACGTTCGACGGAGACCGGGCCGACGTGCGCGCCATGTTCTACAACCCGATGCGTTTCGTCGGCATGCCCGAACTCAGCACCTGCGGCGGCAACTACCACCATTCGATGGTCCGGACCGCGGAGGGCTGGAAGAGCGCGGGCCTCGTGGAGGAGTGCCTGTGGTTCGAGAATTCGCCGGCGGGCGCGAACGACAGCTGACGGGCAGACCTGAACTCGACCGTCAGACTTCGATCAAGGTCTGGCTGTCGGATTCAGGTCTGGTGGTCTGGGTTCGGTCTCGGCCAAACGTGCCGTTATCGAATCGTGGCCACGGAGAACGATCCGGCACCGACCGCGCCGAGGCGACGGCGCCGAGCGGCTTCGCTCCCTAGCCTGGGCGGAACACCCCAGAGCGGAGGAGTCAGGTGGACGAGTCGCGAACCTGTCTGGTCACCGGAGCGACCGGTTACGTCGGCGGCCGATTGGCGCCCCGGTTGTTGGCACGCGGGCACCGAGTGCGCGCACTGGCGCGGACACCGGAGAAGCTCGCCGACGCACCGTGGTTGTCTGATCCGACGGCCGAGGTGATTCGGGGTGATCTGTCTGATCGCGATTCGCTGGTCAAGGCCTTCGCGGGTGTGGATGTCGTCTACCACCTGGTCCACTCGATGAGCACCGACGCGGACTTCGCGGCCGAAGAGCGGCGTGCCGCGGAGAATGTGGTGGCCGCGGCTCAGCAGAACGGCGTGTCGCGCATCGTCTACCTCGGCGGTCTCCATCCGTCGGGCACCGACCTGTCCGAACATCTGGCCTCACGCGCCGAGGTCGGCGACATCCTCATCGACTCACCGATCGAGACCATCGCGTTGCAGGCCGGGACGCTGATCGGCTCGGGGTCGGCCTCGTTCGAACTCATCCGGCACCTCACCGAGCGACTGCCCGCGATGACGACGCCGCGGTGGGTGCACAACAAGATCCAACCGATCGCGGTCGACGACGCCCTGCATTACCTCGTGGAAGCCGCCACCGCCACCGTCCCGTCGTCGAGGACCTGGGACATCGGCGGTCCCGACGTCCTCGAGTACGGCGACATGATGCAGGTATATGCCGAGGTCGCAGGTCTTCGACCTCGAGTCATGGTGGTACTGCCGTATCTCACGCCGGCGCTGGCGAGCCGCTGGGTCCGGTTCGTCACGCCGATTCGCGGCAAGATCGCTCGACCGCTGATCGAGTCCCTCGAATGCGACGCCGTCTGTCGCGACCGAGCCGTCGACGCGATCATCGATCGTCCGGAAGGGGGGTTGACCTCCTACTCGGAGGCGGTTGCCCACACGCTCGAACGCTCGGCGCGCGGCGATGGCCGTGCCTCGTGGGCCAACGCGTCCGTAGACGTGTCGCCGGCCGAACCCCTTCCCACCGATCCACAGTGGGCCGGTGAGGAGATGTTCGAATCGGAGACCCGGGTCAGTGAGCGCGCGAGTAGTGCGACGGTCTGGGAGCGGCTCGAGTGGGATGCGCGGCACCGCGGTGAGATCGTGCTCGCGCAACGACCGGATCGACTTCGTATTCGTTTGCGCGACAACCGGTTCGGCAGATCGTATCGCGAGTACCGCCTCCAGGATGCGGACGACGCGGACGGGTCGGTGACGGTCACGACCACCGACCGCTACTTCCCGCGCGGGCTGGCGGGGCTGGCCTATTGGCGTCTGGGAACACCCTTCCGCGCCCTCGGCATCCCGGGTTTCGATCCGTTCCGGTGAACCCCCGATCCGATGACGTGTCCCGAAACGTCTCGTGCTCGGGTTAAAGTCGGCACGACCGTGGTAACTCCCGGTGAACGACTCGTTCAACGGAACGGGGAACAGGCACGGTCCGGCGAGGAGAAGGATGATCGGGTGTCGTTGACCGAGCGGGTCGACCGTTTTCAGCGGCGTCATCCGGCGACCGGCTTCCCGCTTGCCGTCATCTACAAGTTCGTCGACGATCAGGGCGCCTACCTGGCCGCGCTCTGCGCCTACTACGCGTTCATCTCGTTGTTCCCGCTGTTGCTGCTGTTCGCAACGGTGCTGGGGATCGTCCTGGCCGACAACCCCGACCTCCAAGACCGCATCCTGGACTCGGCGATGAGCCAGATCCCGGTGATCGGTGGGCAGTTGGGCGAACCCGAGAAGCTCAGCGGCGGGGCCACCGCCATCATCATCGGGGTTGTCGTGTCGCTGTATGGCGGCCTCGGAGTGGCCGTCGCCGCCCAGAACGCGATGAACACGATCTGGGCAGTGCCGCGCAACGAGCGTCCCGACCCGATCTTCGCCCGTTTGCGTGGCCTCCTGTTGTTGTCCACGATCGGTGTTGCGGTCATCGGCCTGACCGTCGTCAACGGCGTCTCGGCCGCCTTCGAACTCGGCATCGTCGGACGCTGGCTGGCGATCCTCGGATCGGTGGCGTTGAGCACGCTGGTCTTCACCGTGGCTTTTCGGATCGGCACGGCCCGCGACGTGTCGATCCGGGACGTACTGCCGGGCGCCTTCGGGGCGGCGGTCTGCTGGCAGATCATCCAAACCTTCGGCGCGGTCTATGTGCAGCACGTCATCGGTAACGCCAGCTCCACCAACGGCGTCTTCGCGATCGTGCTGGGCCTGCTCGCCTTCCTCTACGTGTCGTCGATCGTGATCGTCATCTGTCTCGAGACCAACGCGGTTCGCGTCGACCGGCTCTATCCACGTTCGCTGCTCACCCCGTTCACCGACAACGTCAGTCTGACGAAGGGCGACGAGGCGGCGTACTCGGCGCAGGTTCTCGCGCAGCGCAACAAGGGTTTTCAGGAGATCGACGTCTCCTTCGACAACCCGCGTGACGTCGAGTCCGGCGCTGAGGTGGACCAGCGCTCCCCCGGTCCAGAACGCGGCTGACCGTCGGCGCTCGCGGCGCGACATCAGCGACGCCGGAACTCAGTGCAGCGCGCCCAATTCGACGAGCAGCACACCGACGATGATCACCCCGATGCCGGCCACCATGCGTCGATTGAGGCGTTCGCGGAACAGGAAGTGTGCGGCGACGGCCGTGGCTGCGACCCCGGCCGCCGCCCAGATGCCGTACGCCACACCGAGGGGCACGCCGTGCCGCAGCCCGAGGGTCAACGCGACGAATGCCGTCAAATACCCGAGGACGACGACTCCGTAGAAGGCCGGTCGACCGGTCGCGGCGGCACGCAGCGCGAGGGTCCCGGTGACCTCGGCGACGATGGCGGCGACGATGAAGACATATCCCACGGTCAGACCCCCGAAGCGGCGGCGGAGTCGGTGCCCTCGTCGACGGGTGGCCGGTGGCCGGTCTCGACGAGGAGAACCCCGATCATGATGCACACGATGCCGATTCCCATCAGGAATCCGAAGGGCTCGTCGAAGATCCAGGTCGCCAGTACCGCGGTGAGTGCGACGCCCGACGCCGACCAGATCCCGTAGGCCACGCCGATGCCCATGCCGCGCTTCAGGACTGCGGCCAGGAGCATGAACGCGAACGTGTAACCGACAGCGACCACCGCGTACAGCATCGGTTCGGTCTGTGAACCCTTGAGTGACAACGTCGCCGCGACCTCCGAGGCGATTGCCGCAATCAGCATCAGCCAGGTCATATCTCTCATTCCACTCGACGCCCTACTGGGACTGTAGGCGAGGACCGCGGACGGCGAACGCCCCGGTCCGCAGGGTCGGCGGACCGGGGCGCATGAACCGGGCGCCGGTAGCGGAGCGGGGTCAGCGCGAGGTGTCGACCAGGTCGCGCGACCGGGTGTCGTCGGCGGCGAGCCAGCGGACCTTCGACCCCAGCGCGGCGTCCACGCTGAAACGTCCGGCGCCGATCACGGCCAGGAGCAGTGCGCCGGCACCGAGGGCGAGCACGAACTCGTAACCACCGTCGGAGACCCAGATGCCGTTGTCGACGTGTGCGATGAACAGCGCGCCGATCATGTCCAGCGTGAACAGGGCGGCGACGATCGGGGTCAGCAGCCCGACGATCAGGGCGATGCCACCGAGGATTTCGAGCCACGTGACGACGAACGCCGAGAAGGACGCGGCCGGAACACCCATCATGTCGAACCCGGTCTGCGGTCCCGTCCAGCCGTTCTGCTGGAACTTCTGCAGGCCGTGGGCCAGGAAGATGACGCCGAGAGCGACGCGTCCGATGAGGATGCCCGCGCTGCGGACGATGGGGTTGGTCATGACTGAGCCGCCTCACTAGATGGTTGTGACTTGAAGTATCAAGTGAAGGCTAGGTGTTGACACTTGATGCGTCAACCTGATCACGGACGTGATCACTTCGTATACACTGCGCAGATGTCCACTGCCCCAGAGCCGAACTGGCTCGACGACGAGGAAATGGACGCCTGGATCCAGGTGGCAACCGCGCTCGCCCGTCTCCCCCACGCCCTCGACGCCCAGCTTCTCCGTGACGCCCAGATCACCCACTTCGAGTACGAGGTGATGGCAGCGCTGTCCGAGGCCCCTGACCGCACCCTGCGTATGAGCCAGCTCGCCGAACTGTCCTACGGTTCGCTGTCCCGGCTCTCGCATGTGGTCGGCAGACTCGAGAAGCGGGGATGGGTTCGACGCCATCCGTGCCCCGAGAACGGGCGATTCACGAATGCCGTTCTCACCGAGTCGGGTTGGGAGAAAGTGGTGGCCACCGCTCCCGGGTATGTGACCAACGTGCGTGAGCTCGTCATCGACCGCCTCACGCGTGCGCAGCTTCGCCAGGTATCCGCGATCGGGAGGCGGATCAACACTCGTGGCACCAGTTCGACATAGTCCCCCGGAGCCAGACGGTCAGCGCGGATCGAGTCCGAGTTCTTGTGTGCCGAGCACGTTGAGCAATTCGATCTTTCCCGCTGCGTCCGTTCGCGGCGCTGCCGTCAGCACGAGCAACACCTGGGTTTCGTCCTCGGTGAAGAGCGCCTGACAGTCGACCTCGATCGCGCCGACCTCGGGATGGATCAGGATCTTGTGGTCCTCGAAGCGTCGGCTCACGATGTGGGTGTCCCAGAGTGTGGCGAACTCGCTGCTGCGGCGTCGAAGTTCCGTGACCATCGCTCCGGCACGGGAATCGGCGCCCATGACGCCGTAAGCGGCACGGAGCGAGGCGACCTGCGCACGGCTCTGTCGCCCGTGATCATCAGCCCGGTAGCGGCCGCGTTCCTCGTCGGGGTACACGAACCACCGGTAGATGGCACTGCGATCCATTCCGACGAGATGGTCGGTGTCACCGAACAGCGCTCGCGCGCAATGATTCTGGACCAAGGTCTCCCCCAGTGCCGAGAGGATGAGGGCGGGGGTGTCGGTGAGCCGGTCCAGTACCCGCAGGAGTCCGGGCGCGATGTGGTCCGAGGCCGCCATCCGGTCCGGCGCGCTGTGTCCGGCTACCCGGAACAGATAGTCCCGCTCATCGGCAGTGAGGCGAAGTGCGCGAGCGAGCGCCGCCAGCATCTGGGTGCTCGGTTGTGGGCCGCGGCATTGTTCGAGACGGGTGTAGTAGTCGGTCGACATCGTGGCGAGCTGCGCCACCTCTTCGCGTCGAAGACCCGTCGTGCGTCGCCGGGCGCCCCCCGGCAGACCGACATCCGATGGTTGCAGACTGTTGCGTCGGCTCACGAGGAACCCGGCCAGCGCATCACGATCCATCAGGCCAGTATCACGGCGTCGGTACCGCGTTGCCAGGGATCGGCGATCCCCCGATGGTTGCGCTCTGGATGACTCGCCCGCCGGATCCGAGACTCGATGACATGAACCTCACCGGAAACACCATCTTCATCCCCGGAGCGACCAGCGGGATCGGCTTGGCACTTGCGACCCGTCTGCACGACACGGGCAACACCGTCATCGTCGGCGGGCGGCGCACCGAACTCCTCGACCGTATCCGTTCGCAACACCCCGGGTTGCACACCGTCGCGATCGATGTCGCCGACCCGGCCAGTGTCGAGTCCGCCGCACGGAAGGTCATCGCCGAACACCCGAACCTCGACGTGCTCGTCGCGATGGCCGGCATCATGCGGGCGGAGGATTGGTCGTCCCCGGCAGGTTTCCTCGATGCCGCGGAGGCAATGGTCACCACCAATCTCCTCGGTCCGATCCGGCTGATCGGCGCGTTCATCGACCACCTGCGGTCTCGACCGTCCGCCACGATCATGACCGTGTCCTCGGGCCTGGCATTCGCCCCGCTCCGGGTGACGCCGACCTACAACGCCACGAAAGCGGCGATCCACATGCTGAGCGAATCGTTGCGCCTACAGTTCGCCGATACCGGGGTCGACGTCGTCGAACTCGTGCCGCCGGCGGTTCGCACCGACCTGCTGCCGGGTCAACGGGACAGCGACTTCGCCATGCCCCTCGACGAATTCGTCGATGAGGTCGTCCATCTCATCGGCACACAGCCCGCCGCCACCGAACTGCTCGTCGAGCGGGTGAAGTTCCTGCGGTGGGGTGAGGCGCGCGGCGACTACGTCGACGTCGTGGCGACGCTGAACGAGCAGGACCCGCACTGAGGTGGGAGGAGCGCGACCCCTTCGCTCCCGATCACCCGAGCCGGGCGATGGTATCGACGGCCGACTCCTCGACGGCGTCGCGGTATCCGCTCCCGGCCCAGAGGTTGATCCCGTCGGGGTCGTTGCTGGCGGCGCGTCGGATGCCACCGGTCAACGTGTTGACGGCCGGGTACTCGGCCACCGCGGCGTCGGAGAACCTGTCGGTGAACAGGTTTCGCAGGGCGCGTGCCGGTCGGCCGCTGAACGCCCAGGTGACCACGGTGTCGGTTCGGTCCGGATCGGCGAGAGCCGCCCCGTGCGCGGGTTTGGTGCCGGCCTCGGTGGTCCGCAACAAAACCGTACCCACCTGCACCGCAACGGGTCCCGCGGATCGGACCTCGTCGGCCCGGGCCGACGTGGAGATCCCACCCGCCGCCACGATCGGCAGCGGCACCCGGTCGGCGACCGCGCGGATCAAGTCGTCGAGCGGCTCTGTGGGAGGAGGGGTCCGGCGGTCGAAGACCGATCGATGGCCACCGGCGTCGGGACCCTGCACGCACAGCCAGTCAGCACCGGCTCGACCGGCGATCTCGGCGTCCGTGGCCGTGGTGACCGTGACCCCGACACTGCACCCGTGCCGGTGCAATTCGGCGACGACCTCGGGTGCGGGACACCCGAACGCGAAAGACACGAGCGGGATCCGCTCGTCGCACACCAGCCGGATCTTGTCGTCGAAGTGGTCATCGTCCTCGCCCAGGTCCTCGACCTCGGGAAGCGTCACGCCCAGACTTCGCGCATACGGGACGAGTTCGGCGCGGTAGCGGGCGAGGTCGTCGCGGTTCACCGGCTCCGCCTCGGGAACGAAGATGTTGACACCGAAGACCTCGGTGCCGGCCGTCCGCACGGCCGCGATGTCGGCGCGCACCTTGTCGGGAGTCTGGTACCCCGCGGCGAGCTGGCCGACACCGCCGGCCGATGCCGCGGCCACCACCAGTTCCGGGGTGCTCGGACCACCGGCCATGGGGGCGGCGACGACGCGGCTGGAGAGCTCACGCAGATCGAACATTCAGGCTTTGTCCTTCGCCGCACGGACCGCAGTGAACTGCGACAGTCGCGCCTCTGCCACCGAATCCATCTGCTCGAGCTCCATCCCCTTGGTCTCCTCGACCTTCCGGAGGACGTAGAAGAACGAGGCCGCGGCGCAGAAGGCGAAGAAGCCGTAGATGATTCCGAGTCCGACGGCTTCGGTCATCGGCGGGAACAGCATCGAGATGGTGAAGTTCGCGACCCAGTTCACGGCCGTGCAGACGCCCAGGGCGACACCGCGGATGCGGTTGGGGAACATCTCCCCCAGCATCACCCACATCACCGGGCCCCACGTCGCGGCGAAGGCGACCACGAACAGGTTGGCGCCGATCAGTGCGACCACACCCCACGGGTCGGGCAGCGTGATGTTCTCGCCCTCGCCGATCTGCTGGGTGAACGCGATACACGCCATGAGCAGGCCGATGAACATGCCCACCGAACCGCCGAGCAGCAGTTTCCGCCGCCCGATGCGGTCGACGAACAGGATCGCCACGAAGGTCATGACGACGTTGATGACGGCGGTGATCACCGATGTCTTGAACGAGTCGGCCTCGGAGAAGCCGACGGACTGCCACAGCGTCGTCGAGTAGTAGAAGATCGCGTTGATACCGACGAACTGCTGGAAGACTGCCAGCCAGATGCCGACCCAGACGAGCGGGTGCAGCCCGAATGACGGTCCGGCGATGTCCCTGATCGACGACTTCGCCTCGCGCTTGACCGTCAGCTTGATCTCTTTGACCCGCTCGAGGGGGTTCTCCTCGCCCGTCACCTCCTGCAGGATCCGGGCCGCCTCGGCATCACGGTTGCGGCCCACCAGGTATCGCGGCGACTCCGGGATCAGCAGCGCCAGCACACCGTAGACGACGGCGGGCACGACACCGACGAGGAACATCCACCGCCACGCCTCGAGGCCCCACCAGAAGTCGTTCGACGCGCTGCCGGCGCTGTCGGCGAGCAGGGCGTCGGAGAGGAGTGCCGCGAAGATGCCCATCGTGATCGCCAACTGCTGCAGAGACCCCAGGGCGCCGCGGAAGCGGGCCGGAGCGATCTCGGCGATGTATGCGGGAGCGATCACCGATGCGATACCGATGCCGATACCGCCGAGCACACGCCACAAGAGCAGGTCCGGGATGGTCTGTGTGAAACCGGTGCCGATCGAGTTGATGATGAAAAGCGCGGAGCCGAGCAGCATCACGCGCTTGCGGCCCCACACGTCGGCCAATCGGCCCGCGAACCATGCGCCGAGCGCACAGCCGAGCAACGCGATCGCGACGGCGAAGCCGGTCATCAGCTTGCCGAGGGCGAAGTCCGCTTCGATCGAGTCGACGGCGCCGTTGACGACCGAGCTGTCGAAACCGAACAGGAAGCCACCGACCGCCGCGGCGACCGTGACACCGATGACCTTCGCCGTGTGTTGCTCGGCGACTTGCCGCTCCGCGTCGGTCATGACGCCGTCCAGAGCGTTGCAGGAGTCCACCGCAGAATGTGTGTCATGTCCGTGACCTCGCTGTCCGGTTGCATGGACGCCGGGTAATCGACGTGGCGATCAATCTACTCGCGTGCATCGCCGAGTCTGACGGTAACGGACACAGTCGCATGCATAGCGCAGATACGCCCCACGGTATGGCGTGGGACGCCTCGGTGACAGTGTTGGTCTGGCGCGGACAGGTCAGCCGGTCTCCCAGACACCGGGATTCGCCCGGATCCGGACTCCGGACCCGATCACGTCGGCCAGCGGGGCGGGACGCCCGAAGTGATAGCCCTGCGCGAGGTCGCAACCGACCTCGGCGACCGTGGCGGCCTGCGACTCCGTCTCCACTCCCTCGGCGACCACCCGCATCCCGGCCGCGTGCGCCATGGTGACGATGCCGGCGAGGATCGATGTGGCGCTCGGGTGCTCGTCGAGAGCGTCGACGAAGGACTTCGCGGTCTTCAGGACACTGACCGGCAGGCGGTAGAACTCGCTCAACGACGACGCACCGGTCCCGAAATCGTCGAGCGACACGTGTGTTCCGAGTTCGCGCACGTTGCGCAACAGGGTGAGCAGGTCTCCGTCGAGCGGGTCCAGTGCACTCTCGGTGATCTCCAGGCAGAACGCGGCGGGGTCCATGCCCGAGCGGGTGATCGTGTCCCGGAGCCGGTCGGGGAACTGGCCATTGGTGAGCTCCCGTCGGGAGACGTTGACGCACAGCATCACCCGACGGAGTTCGGCGACAGCGGCCACCTCGGCGGCCGCTGTCTCCAGCACATAGTTGCCCACCCGGTCGATGAGATTGGATCCTTCTGCGAGCGGGATGAACTCGGTGGGCGAGATCGACCCCAGTTCCGGGTGACGCCAGCGTAGAAGGCTTTCCAGGCCCACCAGGGCGCCGTCGACGGTCGACACGATCGGCTGATAGTGGATCTCGAGTTGATCGGTGTCGGTGTCGAGAACGCGCCGCAGTTCCTCTTCGATGCGCTGCCGGCGCTGCAGTTCCTCCCGATGCTGCGTCTGGAAGCGGACGTAGCGCGCACGAGAAGCCTTGCGTGCTTGATACAGCGCGATGTCGGCATCGCGCAGCAGGTCGGTGGCGGTGTAGTCGTCACCGGCCTTGACCGTCGCCACGCCGATGCTCGCCTCCACCTTGAGCGGTTCGGTGCGGGTGCTCACCGCGATCGGCTCGTACACCGTCCCCCGGATCTTGTCGATCTGCTGCTCGATCTCGTCGGCCGAACAGGCGATCCCCAGGGTGGCGACGAGAACGAATTCGTCCCCACCAATCCGGCCGACCGAGGCCTCGTCGGGCGTTGCCGCCGCCAATCGCTGTGCGACGGTGTGCAGCACCTCGTCACCCACGGCATGGCCGAGCGAATCGTTGACCAGCTTGAAATTGTCGAGATCGATGTAGAAGATCGCGACGCAGAAGGCGTTGTTTCCGTCGTCGAGTCCGGCCATGTGCGACTCGAGTTCGCGGATGATCCCCGAGCGGTTGTACAGACCGGTCAGCGGATCGTGTACGGCTTCCCACGCCAGCTGGGTGCGTTCGCGGTAACGGTCGGTGATGTCGGCGAACGACACCAGGACGACCACCTCGGCGCCGTCGTCGTCGATCGGCCGGCAACTGCACGAGAGCCAACGCTCGCCGGCGGGCGTGGTGATCGTCGCGGTCGCGTCGGTGACCGCCTCACGGGTGCGCAGGCAACGTGCGATCGGTGATTCGTCGCCGTCGAAGTCCAGCGGCAGTTCGTGGACCCGGGCACCCGGGACCGCCTCGGAACCGAGCATTGTCCCCGCGGCCGGGTTGGCGAGTTCGATGTCGCCGTCCTCGCGAACGACGATGACCGCCTGGTGCAGCGCGGCGAGGATCGTCCCCAGCCGCTCGATGAGGGGACGACGGGTGGGTTCGGCGACGATGAGGAAACCGTCATCCATCGTCGTCACCGAGGTGTGGGCGAGAAACGATCGCCCGGTGTCGGAACGGCGGTGCAACTGATCGACGGTGCCGCCCAACGACACCGCCGCGTGCGGGTCCACGTGCGCTCCGACGACGTCGTCGATATTTTGTCCGATCGCCTCGGACGCCCGCAGGCCGTACATCTGCTCAGCGGCCGGGTTCCAGGAAGTGACCGTCATGTGGTCGTCGACGGCGATCACCGCGTTGCTGACGTGATCGAGGAGCGCCGCCTGTCGTCGCAGGGCCGATTCGATCGCTTTCTGAGCTGTGATGTCCCGCAAGATCACCTGATACGCAGGCTTGTCCTGCCAGACGGTGCGCACCGACGTCACCTCCATGGGGCGGGTGACCCCGTGCGCGTCGACCATCACCACTTCTTCGGGCACGGTCGACGCGCCGGCCTCCTCCCCCATGCCGATGATCCGATCGAGCATATGTGGCAGTTCGTCGGGATGGACGAAGTCGGCGATGGACCGTCCGAGCATGGCGTCGCGTTCGTCGACGCGAGCGAACGCCAGCGCTGCCGAGTTCACGTAGACGATCAGGCCGTCTTGATGGACCGCGATGGCGTCCGGGCTCAACTCGAGGAGTAGGCGATACCGCTCGGCGACGGCGGCGTCACTGGGACGGGCCATGGGTTCGGCATCCGGCGCGACGAGTCCGGGCCGGTCATCGCCGTCAGCCCTCGGTCGTCCCACCGCGCCGCCCCCTCCGATCGTCATCCCCCCGATGCCCATCCTCCCCCACGCGGCTTCGAAATATGGGCGCTGCGTGATGCAAGTGTGCGCCAACTGGGTATTCGAGCGTCGAATACCTGCGTGAACTGGTCAAATGTCGGGTTTGCGCGGGATCCTGAGGGCGGGTCGCCCACGAGGGCTGCCGCGATGGATCTCACTCCATCGCATATCGCACAGAAAGTTCACGATCATGACGATTCAGCGCTCGACCATTTCAGGCCTGGGAGCCGTGAGTGGCTACGGATGGGGCCGCGATGCACTGTGGAACGGTCTCACGTCCGGGAAGTCGGCAGCCGCGTTGCACCACGGTTTCGGCTTCGTCGGCGGGCAGCCTTCCGAGACGCGCGAGGGCGTCGGCGAATCCGGTCGGGATGAGCCCGGGTGGATCGTGCGGGTACCCGACGGCGGCGACCCGTTCGACGGACGCACGCGCTTCTCACGCGCGATGCGTGCTGCCGCACGAGAGGCCATCGAGGACGCCATGGCTCGGGGCTGGAAGCCGGGTGTGCGGGTGGGACTCGTACACGCCTGCGTGCTCGGCGATCTCGACATGTATCCGATGGTGACCTCGGGCGTCGGCCGGTACACCGGACGGCAGTACCTCTCGGTGACCCCGTCGACGCCGGTCTCCCTGCTCATGCAGGAGTACGGATTTCGCGGACCCGCGATCAACGTGTCGGCGATGTGCACCTCGGGCTCGGCAGCGATCGTCACCGCGAAGTCGTGGCTGGACTCCGATCTCGTCGACGACGTCGTCGTGGTGGCCACCGATTTGTCGGCCAAGCCCGAGGTGGTCGCGATGTTCGTGCAACTCGGCGTGGCGATCACCGACACCGATGCGCTCAGCGCCTGCCGCCCGTTCCAGGAGGGCAGCCGCGGATTCACCTTCGGTGAGGCCGCCATCGCGTTCACGATGACGAACCGGTCCGGTGACGGATACGCCGACGTGCTGGGCGGCGCGATGTCCCATGACGCTTTCCACGTCACATCCATCGACCCGGAGCTGACCAACGTGCGGTCGTGCGTGGAGCAGGCGCTGTCGATGTCCGGTGTCGACGGCGCGAGCATCCGCTACCTCAACGCGCACGGCCCGGGGACCCGCCAGTGCGATCACGCCGAGGCCACCATCGCCGAGACCATGCTGCCCAACGCCGAGGTGTTCTCGGTGAAGCCGCTGGCCGGGCACTGTCAAGGCGCTGCCGGGGCCGTCGAACTCGCTGCTTCGCTGCTCGGATACGAGCGGGGTGAGGTACCGGCGACCCCGCGCACCGCCGACGCGATCATCCCGCAATTGCTCGACGGACGAACCGATCTGGTCAGCGGGTTGACCCTCAAGACCTCCCTCGGAATGGGCGGACACAACGCGGCGGTCGTCCTCGCGCCCAATGCGTGAATGGTGTGACGAACCGCCGACCTCGATGCGGCCCGGGCTCGCCGCTCGGGCCGCATCGAACCGGAAATGCTGCGGAATACCGCGTCGCGTCCCACAATTCAGCAATGAGCAACGAACCCGATCCTCCGGTGGGCGATTCGACGCGGACTGATCCGCCGCCGACGTCGGGCGCTCGTCGGGCACTGACCCTGTTCCTCAACTCGCCGTTCGCGGGTATGTCCCCGTGGATCCTGATGGCGCTGCTCGCCGGACCCGGTAGGTTCGAGGAAGCCGCGGCGACGGCATTCGCGCTGTCGCTGTTGCTGGTGATCGGCGGCCACAAACGGGGTTCGAGCGTCAAACTGCTCGAGGTCTTCGACGTCACGTACTTCGGTTCGATGGCGCTCATCGCGTTGTTCGCCTCCGACGGCGTCATCAACTGGCTGGAGCGGTGGGGCGGGGAGATGACGAACATCGCCCTCGTCGCGTTCGCGTTCGGCTCGATCGTGATCCGTCAGCCCTTCACGCTGCAGTACGCGCGGGAGAGCACCGAGAAGGAGTTCTGGGACAGCCCGCTGTTCATCCACATCAACTACGTCATCACCTGGGCGTGGGTCGGCGGCTTCGGCGTCGCCGCGATCTCGGGCGCATTCGGCGATCTGGTGCTCGACGACCCGAACAACTTCTGGACCGGATGGATCATCCAGATCGGCGGCACGATCTTCGCGATCGCCTTCACCGAGTTCTATCCCGACTACGCGACCTACCGGGCTGCGGTTCGTGAGGGTTGGGCCACCGACGAGAAGCCCGAGAGCATCATGCATCTGTTCGGTTGGGTGCCGATCTACGTTCTCGCGATCGGCATCTCCGGACTGGTCACCGACTCCCTCGGGACAGTTGCCGGCGTCGTCCTCATCGTCGCGGGCGTCGTCGCGATCAACGTGTTCAAGCGGATGACGGCCGCCATGGACGCACGACTGGAGGCGACGGCGGGACGACCGACACAGAGCTGACTCGGGTCGGACGCTTCGGCGCGGCCCGATCGCTCGATCGGTAGTGTCGACGGCATGAAACTCGACGGCGTAGGAATCTGGAGTTCACCGCTACGGTACGGAGACACCGGGGAGGCCGCCGAAGCGGCTGCCGAGCTCGACGACCTGGGATTCACGGCCCTCTGGATCCCCGATGTGGGGGGTCCGGTGCTCGACTCGGTCGAGAACCTGCTCGGCGCGACGCGGAAGGCCGTCGTCGCCACCGGCATCCTCAACATGTGGATGCACGAGCCGCACGATGTCG
Organism: Gordonia sp. SGD-V-85; assembly: GCF_001456905.1. Classification (NCBI taxonomy): domain Bacteria; kingdom Bacillati; phylum Actinomycetota; class Actinomycetes; order Mycobacteriales; family Gordoniaceae; genus Gordonia; species Gordonia sp. SGD-V-85. The sequence continues at coordinate 305,503 of NZ_LNQO01000003.1, read as the reverse complement.
CGGCCGCGCATGTGCGCCTCACCGAGCAGTTCGGTCCTCGCTTCCTCCTGGGCCTCGGGATCAGCCACGCGCCGTTGATCGACGCCCAGGAAGCCGGTCGCTACCAGAAGCCGCTCGCGACCACCAAGGCGTTCCTCGACGGTCTGGACGACGCACCGCAGCCGGTGCCGGCCGATGCACGAGTACTGGCCGCCCTCGGGCCGAAGATGTTGCAACTCTCGGCCGACCGGACCGCCGGTGCCCACCCCTACCTGGTGACCCCGGACCACACCAAAGTCGCCCGGGAGACCCTCGGCGACGGTCCGCTGCTCGCACCGGAACAGACGGCGATCTTCGCCACCGACCGCGACGAGGCGCGCGCCGTCGGCACCAAGTGGCTGAAGGGCTACCTCGCGATGCCTAACTACGCGAACAACCTTCGACGCCTCGGGTTCTCCGAGGACGACCTGAGCTCGGTGAGCGACCGCCTGTTCGACGCTCTGATCGTCTGGGGCGACGACGCGGCGATCCTCAAGCGGATCGACGAGCATCGGTCCGCCGGCGCCGACCACGTGTGCGTCCAGGTGCTCCAAGCCGACCACCGGGGCTTCCCGCGCGAGCAGTGGCGTCGCCTCGCGGCGGCGCTGGGCTGATGCGTACGGTCCTTGCGGTGCGAGCCACCCTCTGCTCCCTCATCCGAAGGAACGACATGACCATCGCTCCCTGAGGTGCGAGGAGCGCCAGCGACGAGCCACGAAGGGCCTGGTGAGACAGGTTGCGGAGCCCTTCGTGGCTCGCTTCGCTCGCACCTCAGGGACCAGTTATTGGGCTCGCACTTCAGGGAGCAGCTGTCGGGCTCGCACATGAGTAAGGTGCGGCGTCTTCACGGGATGTCCCGCCGGCGGAAGCCGGCGAACCCCAGCGCGACGAGCAGCACCACGACGACCCCCACCCAGACCAGTCCCCACCAATCCGGCTGGGCAGCAGACACATCCGGTACGTGATGAAACGGGCTGAAGCCCAGCGCCCAGTCCGGGAGTTTAAAGCTCGGGCCCAGGATCGTGAGCACGAAAGACGCCAGGACGCCCAGCCAGATCGCGGGCCGCACGCGGGGTCGGGCGCCGATGACGGCGACGGCGATGCCGACGACCGCCCACACGGCGGGGATCGTGGCGATGGACTGGAGGAACACGTCGCCGAAGCCGAGGCCGAGATCGGCCGTGGCGGCGAAGACGCCGACGACCAGCCCGGCAATGGTCACGAGCGCGGCGGGGACAACGAGGGCGACACCGGTGACGGCGCCGAAGTACCTCGGACGGCTGACGCCGGTCGCGAGCACCGCTTCCGCGCGGTCGTCGAGCTCCTCGGTCCGGATGCGATTGACGATCTGGACCCCGGCCACGGATGCGATGATCCCGACCAGGCCGAGAATCGTTGTGACGAAGGCCGATACCAGGTCCGCGGGCGACGCCGCGCCGGAGGCGAAGATCTGGGCCATGGCGGGATTCGCGGTCAGCAGGCCGCGGACCGACCGGGTGAAGTAGCCGAAGATGACGCCGAGTCCGACGAACGCGACCGTCCACGCGACGATCGGCGCCCGGTTGAGGCGGATCGCCAGCGCCAGTGGCGAGCCGATGCGGCCCCGTGCCGGGCCCGGCCGGGCCGGTATGAGTCCCTGACCGAAATCCCGTGCACGCTGCAATGCGAAAGCCGCTGCGCCGACGACGACCGCGAACGCGACGCCGATCAGCAACGGCCACCAGTGATCGCCGGTCGCGGGTCTGGTCTCCTGAATCCATCCCAGCGGATTGACCCATGTGGTCCACGTCGGTGCGTCCACCGAGAACAGAAACCCGCGCAGCACGAACAGGACGCCGAGCAGCGACACGGCGATCGTGGTGGCGGCCCTGGCGTCGGAACCCACCTGGGCGCTGACCGCCGCGATCGCGCCGAACATCCAACCGGTGACCGTGAATCCGGCGCCGAGCAGGAACGACGACCCCCACGCCCCACCGCACAGCGACGTCGCGAGACCCGCCAGGATGCCGATGGCGATCGAGCACACGCCGGCCATGATCAACGCGGTCGACAGTCGGGCGGCACGTCCGAGCACCCCCGCGGCGAGAAGTTCGGCCTGGCCGGAGTCCTCCTGTCCCCGTGCGGCTTTCACCACGATCAAGATCGCGCCGAGCGCGGCGATGAACCCGCCGAGTGCGAGGCTGCGCCACGCGACGAATCCGTCGACCGTGGCCAGGTCGTAAGCGGGTCCGAAGATCAGCCCGAGTGCGGGATTCGAGCCGATCGTCGTGGCGAATGCGGCGCGTTCTGCGGCGTCGGGAAACAGTAACGGGTAGGCGATGACCGACGACACGGCCAGTGCGGTGGGCAAGACGATCCACGGCGCGAAGCTGCGACCTTCATGGTGCAGGGAGGCCCGTAACAGCGGCGGCGTACCGATCGTCGATGCAGTCATCGCCTCACCGTTCTCCGGCGGACACGTCGTTCTTCTCATACAGCGACAGGAACAGGCTTTCCAGTGAAGGCGGTTCGACCGTCAGCGATCGCAGGCCGCAGGCGGTCAGCGCTGACATCACCGGACCGATCTGATCCGAGTCCACGGTCGCACTCAGTCGGAGCCCGCCGGAGTCGTGGTCGTGCGAATCGATATCGTGCACCTCGGCGTTGTGCAGTTGCGCCACGAGGTCCGGGCTCGGCGCCGAATCCAGCTCGGCACGAACGGAAGTGCGGGTGTGACCCCGCAGCTCTGCCAAGGAGCCGGTCGCCACGACGGCCCCGTCGCGGATGATGCTGAGCCGGTCCGCCAGGGTCTCCGCCTCGGCGAGGATGTGACTCGACAGCAGCACGGTGGTACCGCGGGCGGTGGCCTCCCCCACGACCTCCTGGAAGACGTTCTCCATCAACGGGTCCAGGCCCGACGTCGGCTCGTCGAGGATGAGCAGCTCGACATCGGATGCCAGCGCCGCCACGATCGCGACCTTCTGCCGGTTTCCCTTGGAGTACTGCCGTCCACGTTTGGAGGTGTCGAGCTCGAACCTGGAAACCAGGTCGGCCCGGCGCCCCTCGTCGAGTCCGCCGCGCATCGAGCCGAGCAGATCGATCATCTCCCCGCCGGTCATCGTCGGCCACAACGCGACGTCGCCGGGTACGTACGCCAGCCGGCGGTGCAGCTCGACGACGTCACGCCAGGGGTCGCCGCCGAGGAGTCGGACCTCTCCCCCGTCCGCGCGCAACAGACCCAGCAGGACCCGGATCGTCGTCGACTTGCCCGCGCCATTGGGCCCGAGGAAGCCGTGGACCTCCCCTCGCGCGACCTCGAGGTCGAGTCCGCGAAGCGCCTCGAACCTACCGAACGACTTACGCAGACCCCGGACGTCGATGGCGGGCTCGGTTCTCTGCGGGTTCTCGGAACGTTCGACGCTCATGCGTACCTCCGGCTCGACACGACGTGATGATCGTTCCACAGCGACTGTTGCAGCGGAGAAGGTTTGACCGTCGATGTCGGCGGGGCACACTGCCGCCATGGCGATCAAGAAGAACGACACCGTCCGCTGGAACACCTCTCAGGGCGAGACCGAGGGCACTGCGGAAGAGAAGCACACCAAGGAATTCACCTTCGAGGGGCAGAAGTTCAAGGCCAGCGAGGACGAGCCGTACTGGATCGTCAAGTCGTCGAAGACGGGCTCGAAGGCAGCCCACAAGGAGTCGTCTCTGTCGAAGAAGTAGTCGGCCCACGTCGGTCCGAGGACTCCTATACCTAGAACTGCTATGCTCATAGCAGTTCTAGGTATAGGAGTGCTATGTATATCGAGAAGGACCTGGTGGCCGCGTCCGCGACCCCGCTGGTGCTGGGAATTCTCGCCGAGGGCGAGTCCTACGGGTACGCCATCCTCAAGCGGGTCAGAGTGATGTCCGGTGGTCGGATGGAGTGGACCGACGGCATGCTCTATCCCCTCCTGCACCGTTTGGAGCGCGCCGGCCACGTCGAGGCGAGCTGGGGCAAGGCCGAGACCGGGCGGCGTCGCAAGCACTACTCGATCACGGCATCGGGGTTGGCCGCGCTCGCCGAGCGGAGGTCGCAGTGGGAGGTCGTGGCCGACGCGCTCGACCAGGTGTGGCGGACGGTCGCCCTGCCGCCGACCGCGGAGGGCCTGGCATGACCGCGGAGACCGAGCTCGAGAGCCAGATCGACCGATGGCGCGGATACGTTCTCCGACACCAAGCCATCGCCACCACCGACGCCGACGAGATGGAAGACCACCTCCGCGGGCAGATCGCCGACCTCGCCGCCGGTGGCCTCGACGACGACGAAGCGTTCCTGGTCGCCGTCAAGCGCATGGGCCGCGTCGATGCGCTGTCGCGTGAGTTCGCCCGCGAGCACTCCGACCGGTTGTGGAAGCAGCTGGTGCTGACCGCGGAACCATCCGGCGATCTGGGCCGACGACGTCATGAACTCGGAGTCGTGATCGGCCTCGTCGTCGCGGCCGCCACGACCGTCCGCGTCGCCGTCGAGGTCATGCCGGAATGGGTACTCGTCCGCAATGCCGCGTTGCTCGTACTTCCTTTCATGGCACTGTATTTCGGTTGGAAGCGCCGCGTCTCGACGCGAACCGCGCTCACGGTGATCGGTGCATTCGTCGTGACCGGAATCGTCGTCAACGTCTACCCGTTCGTCGACGACGGCACCACCCAGGCCATCGTCGCGATCCACGCGCCGATCGTCCTGTGGTTCCTCATGGGGGTGACCTACGTCGGTGGCCGCTGGACGTCCGGACCGCGTCGGATGGACTTCATCCGGTTCACTGGCGAATGGGTCGTGTATGCAACGCTTCTCGGCCTCGGTGCGGGAGTCCTCACCGGCCTGACCGCGGGGGCATTCGGTGCGCTCGACATCGACGTCGACACCGTGATCTCCCAGTGGCTGGCGCCCATCGCCGCGCCCGGCATCGTCCTGCTGGCGGCATGGCTGGTGGAGGCGAAGCAGAGCGTGGTCGAGAACATCGCACCGGTGTTGACCAAGGTCTTCACGCCCGTCACCGCGGTGATGCTCGTCGTGCTGCTGATCGCGATGGTGACCAGTGGCGACGTCGTGGACGTCGACCGTGAACTGCTGATCCTGGTGGACCTGATACTCGTGGTCGTGCTCGGCTTGCTGCTGTACGCGATCTCGGCGCGCGATCCGCATCTGCGCCCGGAACTCTTCGACCGCTTGCAGCTGATTCTGGTCGTGACCGCACTCGCGGTCGACGCGGTGATGCTGACGATCATGGCGTCGCGGATCGCGGAGTTCGGGTTCACGGCCAACAAGACGGTGGCGCTCGGTCTCAATCTCGTCCTGCTGGTGAACTTGTCGTGGGCGGCGTACCTGCTCTTCGGTTTCGTCCGCCGCCGCCGCGGGTTCGATGCGACAGAGCGGTGGCAGACCGACTACCTGCCGGTGTTCGCACTCTGGGCGGCCGCGGTCGTCGTCGTGGTACCGATGCTGTTCGATTTCGCCTGACCGCACCAAAATGCCGCGCCGACTAGGCGGCGCCGGGAGCGAAGCGGGCGGGCCGAATACATGCGAGCCGCGTAGACTCCGCGACCATGGCGATCGTCAACCGAGGGTTCGTGGGGCGCCGCGACCGCGACGCGCGGCGTCTCCCTCCCGGTCAGTACACGACACTCGATTTCCCGGTCCTGTCCGCGGAGCCGACACCCGCGATCGTTCCGAATGACTGGATGCTGGCCGTGCAATCCGCGGACCACCGGGCCGCCACGTTCACATGGGACCAGTTCCAGGAACTGCCGCACGACGACATCACCACCGACATCCACTGCGTCACGCGGTGGTCGAAATTCGACACCCGGTGGCGGGGGGTCTCGTTCGACACCTTGCTGCAGGCGCTGCCGTGGGAACCGGCCCCGTTCGTGATGGCGCACTGCCACGGCGGATACACCACCAACGTGCCGCTCGCCGATCTCGTCGACGGCCGCGGCTGGATCGCCGACACCTATGACGGCGAACCCCTGTCCGCCGAGCACGGCGGCCCGGCTCGCCTCCTCGTGCCACACCTGTACTTCTGGAAGAGCGCCAAATGGGTTCGGCGACTTCGTTTCATGGCCGAAGACGCGCCTGGATTCTGGGAGGAACGCGGGTACCACATGTACGGCGACCCCTGGCGCGAACAGCGCTACTCGTGACGACCTGGCATCTCACGACGGTCACCGCGGTCGTCGACCTCACCCCAACCGCGCGAGCGCTGCGCCTCGCTCTCCCCGAGGCCGTCCACGCATTGCCCGGCCAGCACGTCGACATCCGGTTGACCGCCGAGGACGGCTACTCCACCGCACGCGCCTACTCGTTGTCCGACGTCCGCGAGACCCGGTCGATCGAGGTGACCGTCGAACGACTCGAAGACGGTGAGGTGTCGCCCTACCTCGTCGACATGGTGGAGGTCGGCGACCCGTTGGAGATCAGCGATCCGCACGGATACTGGTTCACCTGGCCGTCCGGCGACGACCGTCCCGTCCAACTGATCGGCGGTGGCTCCGGGATCGCGCCACTCATGTCGATGATCCGCAGCCGCGAGGTCGAGGCGCCGCAGACCCCCTTCTCCCTCGTGTACTCGGTCCGCAGTCCCGAACGCGTCTACTACCGCGATGAGATCCGGCAGTTGATCGCGCACCGCCGCATGGATGTTCACCTGATCCACACCCGGGTGGCACCCGACGACGCGACGCGGCCCGCGGGACGTCTCACCGCCGACGAACTCGCCGCGCTGACCATGGATCCGGCCACTTCGCCGACCGTGTTCATCTGCGGTCCGAACCGGTTCGTCGAGAACTGCGCACAGTGGATGGTCGAGGCCGGACACGACCGCACCCGCATCCGGACCGAGCGATTCGGTGAGTGACCCCGGGACGCTTCGACGATTTTCCCAAGCAAGTGCTTGATCGGCACGTAGCGTAGCGGCATGACCTCTGTGTACGACTTCACCGCCACCGGCATCGACGGCGATCCCGTCGAACTCTCGCAGTTCCAGGGCTCTCCCCTGCTCATCGTGAACACCGCCTCGCAGTGCGGGTTCACCCCGCAGTACCGCGGTCTGGAGGCACTGCACCGGGATTACGCCGACAAGGGTCTGCGAGTGCTCGGCTTCCCGTGCGATCAGTTCGGGCACCAGGAGCCGGGCGACGAGGAGGAGATCAAGAACTTCTGCTCGCTGACCTACGACGTGACCTTCCCGATGTTCGCGAAGGTCGATGTGAACGGTCCCGACGCCCACCCGCTGTTCGCGTGGTTGCGGGACCAGAAATCCGGCGTGCTCGGCGGCCGGATCAAATGGAACTTCACCAAGTTCCTCATCGGACGGGACGGGTCCGTCGTCGCGCGATACTCGCCGACGACCAAGCCGGAGAAACTCGCCGGATCCATCGAAGAACAGCTGTGATGGAGACGCCCGTGAGCACCGACAGCACCATCAGCCGAAGCGGTTCGTTCGTCCGCGTGACGATCGCCTACGTGCTGGCCTTCGCGGTCGCCGCCGCCTGGCTAGTCTGGGGTCCGGCCACCGCCTACCTCTGGATCGACACCTTGATCGCCGATCTGCTCGCCACCCTCGTGATCTTCGCGTTCAGCCGGTTCTACGGGAATTCGAGCTTCTACGACGCCTATTGGAGCGTCGTGCCGCCCGCGCTGTTCATCTACTGGTGGGCCGCCGGTGACGTCGGGATCGACGCTGTGCACTGCTGGGTCATCGCCGTCGTCATCGGTGCCTGGGCGATCCGTCTGACCGCGAACTGGGCGATCGGCTGGCCGGGTCTCCACCACGAGGACTGGCGGTACCCGATGCTGAAGGCCGGTGCCGGCCGGGCGGAACTGCCCGTCGACCTGATGGCGATCCACGTCTTCCCCACCATCCAGGTGTTTCTCGGCATGATCCCGATCTACGTCACGGTCACTCATACCGGCGGCGTGCTCGCGTGGCTGACGGCGGTTGCGGCCGTCGTCGGACTCGCTGCGACGGCGCTCGAGTACGTCGCCGACGGGCAGCTGCGACGGTTCGCCGCTCACCGAAAACCGGGCGCCGTCCTCGACACCGGAGTGTGGGCCTGGTCGAGACACCCGAACTACTTCGGCGAGGTCCTGTTCTGGGTGTCGATGGCCCTGTTCGGGCTCGCCGCCTCGCCCGGTGACTGGTGGTGGCTGTTCGTGGGCGCGGTCTTGATGCTGGCGATGTTCCTCGGCGCGAGCATCCCCATGATGGAGAAGCGCAGTCTGGAGCGGCGCCCCGGTTACCAGGACGTCATCGACCGGGTGCCTCGCTTCGTCCCCCGACCCCCGCGCTCGGCCGCACATCCGCCGGATCAGGTCACTGCGTGAGCCGACCACGCGTCGTCGTCGCCGGTCTCGGTGATTCCGGGGTGCTGACCGCGATCCATCTCGCCCGGCATGCCGACGTCGTGGGCATCTCGTCGAAGCCGGGGCTTGTCAGCGGGCAGGAACTCGGGCTGCGGATCAGCCGGCCCGATGCGTGGGCGCGCGACTACCGGATTCCGTTCAGGCGCTTCCGGAAGCTCGACGACATCCGGACCGTCCACGGCACACTGACGGGTGCCGACCTCGGTGACCGCACCGTCACCGTCGCCGACGCCAACGGCACCGAGAGGGTCGAGCGTTTCGACGCGCTGGTCATCTCCACCGGCGTGCGGAATGGGTTCTGGAGACATCCGGAACTGCAGTCGGAAGCCGACGTCGACGCCGAGTTGCGCTCGGCTCATGCACGGTTCGCTGATGCCGAGACCATCGCGGTGATCGGTGGCGGTGCGGCGGCGGTGAGTGCCGCCGCCAACCTGGCGCAGACCTGGCCGGGCAAGCGAATCGACCTGTATCACCCGGGCGAACGTGCTCTGCCGCAGCATCATCCGCGGACATGGGCCATCGTCCTTGCGCGGTTGCGCCGGCTCGGCGTCGGCGTGCACGGCGGCCATCGTGCGGTCGTGCCCGACGGATTCGGCTGCGACGAGATCACTCCGGGGCCGGTGAACTTCTCGACAGGGCAGTCGCCGGTGGAGGCCGATGCCGTGCTCTGGGCCATCGGCCGGGTGAGACCGAACACGGAGTGGCTTCCGCGGGAGGTGCTCGATCCGTCGGGCTTCGTGCGCGTGACGGCCGAACTGCGCGTACCCGGAGCGGATCTCGTCTACGCGATCGGCGACGTCGCGGCGACCGACGACCTCCGCAGTTCCGCTCGGAATCGTGCCGATCGTCTGCTCGCACACAACATCCGGTCCGACCTCACCGGGCGGCCGGGCCGTGCGCGGCGCTACGCTCCCCCACGGCGGCGTTGGGGTTCGGTGCTCGGTGTCCAGGCCGACGGTCTGCAGGTGTTCGCGCCCAACGGGCGACCGTTCCGATTCCCGGCGTGGTCGGTCGACACGATCCTGCAACCGTGGATCGTCCGTCGCGGAATCTACGGCGGCATCCGGAAGCGGTGAGTGCACGGGTGCTTTTCCGGGCGGGCGGGCGGCGGTCCGCGCATACACTCGGCCCATGAGCAACGAACCGTTCTCTGCCAATCCATCCGGACAGCCGCCGACCCCGGGCGGGCCCGGACAGACGCCCTCCGGCGCGTACCCGACGGGAGCGGTGCCTCCCGCCGCGCCGCCACCGGAAGCCTCCCAGTATTCCGCCGGAGCCACGCCCGGCGTCGCGCCGACCGACTCGACGACCGATGGGACGACCCCGGTCAAGCCGACCGCCGCCGAACGCGCGAACTCCGTGGTGAAGAAGGTGGTGATCGGGCTCGTCATCGCCGCGCTGCTCGTCGTCACCTACTTCATCCTCGAGGCGTTCCTGCCGCGCTGGTGGGCCGGTCAGATCGGGCAGCGCGTCGAAGGATCGTTCAGCCGCGGCATCGGCACCGGCCTGGTTCTCGGCATCGTGTGCACCTTTTTGCCCGTGCTGTTCTTCACGTTGGCGTTCGTCAACCGAAGCCGCATGAAGAACGTCCCGACGATCATGTTCGCCGTTCTCGGCGTGCTCGTCGCGATCCCCAACCTGCTGACCCTCACGGTGGTCGCCGGCGGTGGGAACGGCGCGCATGCCGGCGAGCGCATCTTCGACGTCGAAGCGCCCGGCTTCCGCGCCGCCACCGCCTGGGGCGTGATCATCGGGGTCGTTCTGGCGATCGGCGTCGGCTACTTCATCTGGCGTTACCAGCGCCGCGGACGTCAGCTCCGCGAGATCAAACACCCACCCACAACAGATCGGAAGTAGATACATGACCGAGCAGCGGATCGTCGTGGACATCGACGACGCCGGTGTCGCCACGGCGACGCTCAACCGGGCCGACAAACACAACGCGCTCGATCCGGCGATGTTCAATGCGCTTATCGACGTGACGGGCACCCTCGCCGAGGACAACCGCGTCCGGGCTGTGGTGGTACACGGTGCGGGCAAGAGTTTCTGTTCCGGCCTGGACGTGTCGAGCCTGGGTCAGGGTGGCGGGGTGAACTCGCTGCTGGAGCGCGAACCGGGCGTACTCGGCAACCACGCGCAGCGGGTGTCACTGGACTGGGGCCGCATCCCGGCACCGGTGATCGCGGCCATCACCGGCAACTGCTTCGGCGGTGGCCTGCAGATCGCGCTGGGCGCCGACATCCGCTATTCGACCCCCGACGCGCGCCTGTCCATCATGGAGGTCAAGTGGGGACTGGTGCCCGACATGGGCATCACCCAGACCCTCCCGCGACTCGTGTCCGCCGATGTGGCAAAGGAACTCACGTTCACCGGACGCATCGTCGACGGCGCCGAGGCCCAACGACTCGGGCTGGTCACCCGCGTCGTCGACGATCCGCTCACCGCCGCACTGGATCTCGCGCACGAGATCGCATCGAAGTCGCCGCACGCGGTCCGTGCCGCCAAGCGTCTCTACGACGAATCGTGGGCGGGCAGGGATCCGGCCGCGGCGCTGATGCTGGAGAGCGAACTCCAGGTCGGACTGATGGGATCCCCCAATCAGATGGAGGCGGTACACGCCGGGATGGCGCGACGCGAAGCGCGCTTCGCCGACCCGGAGTGATCGGAAGCCCGTGGTGGCTCGTCGCTTTCGCTCTTGCGCCCCCTCTGCTTCCAAATCCGTGAGAACGACCTAACCCCTGCTCCCTGAGGTGCGAGGAGCGCAAGCGACCCACCCCCGCTCCCTGAGGTGCGAGGAGCGTTAGCGACGAGCCACGAAGGGCCTGGTGAGATGCGTCGCCAAACCCTTCGTGGCTCGCTTCGCTCGCACCTCAGGGAGCATAGAAATCGGACGCTCACCTCAGGGAGCATAGAAATCGGACGCTCACCTCATGGAGCGGGCGGTGATCAGTTCGACAGACCGGCGTCCTTGCTGCCGTAGGCATCTCGGAGCCGTGGCTTGACGACCTTCCCCCCGGCGTTGCGTGGGAGTTCGTCGATGATCACCAGGTCCTTGGGGTGCTTGAACCGCGCGAGGTTCTCGTTGAGGTGCGGCTCGAGATCGGCGAGGGTGAGGTCCTCGACGCCTTCGGCGAGCACGACCACGGCGACCGGCACCTCGCCCCACTTCTCATCTGCGCGACCGATGATCGCGGCCTCGGTGATGCTCGGATGGCTGAACAGGACGTTCTCGACTTCGGCGCAGTAGATGTTCTCGCCGCCCGAGATGATCATGTCCTTGGCGCGGTCGACGACGTAGAGGAAACCCTCTTCGTCCTGGCGCACCAGGTCGCCCGAGTGGAACCAGCCGCCGCGGAAGGCTTCTGCGGTCGCCTCGGGCTTGTTCCAGTAGCCGATCATCATGTTGGGTCCGCGATACACGATCTCGCCGACCCCACCGGGTTTGACGTCGTTCATCAGCGGATCGACGATGCGCGCGGTTACCGCCGGGACGACCTTGCCGATCGATCCGAGCTTGCGCAGTGCATCCTTGCCCTCGAGGATCGTCGTCACCGGTGACATCTCGGTCTGACCGAACGCGGTCATGTTGGCGGCCTCCGGGAAGGATTCGTTCATCGCGTTCAGCACGGTGTCCGACGCCGGGGCCGCGCCCCAACTCATCGTGCGCAGCTTGAGCTTCCGGGGGCGCGCCTTCTGCGCCGCACACACGGCCTGCCACTGAGCCGGGACCATGAAGACCGACGTGACGCCCTCGCGCTCCAGCGTGTCGAGCATGGTGTCGGGATCGAACGCGCCGAGCGGGTGGAGCACCGCGCGGATCCCGCGGTAGAAGATCGGTGCGAAGCCGCCGATCCCCGCGATGTGGAACAGCGGCGGCACGATCGAGGCGACGTCATCGGAACCGGACTGTGCCCCGGCCGTGGCGATCGTCGTCACCGCCTGCGCCTGGATGTTCTGATGGGTGAGCATGGCGCCCTTGGGTTTTCCGGTGGTGCCCGAGGTGTACATGATGGCGGCGACGGTGTCCTCGGGCACGTCGACCTCCGGCAGCTCCGACGCGCCCTCGGCCAGCAGGGTCTCGAAGTCGAGATGGTCGGCGTTGTCGCTGCCGTCGACGACGATGATGGTCTCGATCTGACCGGTCGACCCGGCGACCGCGTCCGCGATCGGCGCGAGGAGGGTCTCGGTGACGACGACCTTCGTACCGCTGTCGGTGACGAGGTAGGCCACCTCGGCGGGGCTCATGCGGATGTTGACCGGTACCGGGATGGCGCCGATGAGAGTGGCCCCGAGAATCGCCTCGATGTACTCGGTGCGGTTGAGCAGGGCCATCATGACCCGATCACCGAACTGGACACCCCGCCGGTGGAGTGCGGCCCCGAAGGCGCGCGACCGGTCGTCGAGTTCCTTCCAGGTCGTGTTCTTGTCGAGGTAGGTGATCGCCGTGTTGTCCGGGGTCATCATGGCGTGCCGGCGGACCTGGTTGTTCCAGTGATTGCGGCGCGAGCGGTACGGCTCGGTGGTCAGATCGTTCGTGACCTCGGCACTTGCAGTCATGACTGCCTCCATTCGTCGAGCGGGGCTCGACCCGTTGTGAAGCCCTCGGTGAGGGTCCGGCACAGTTGTGTCCCGAGTCACACATTAGGTCGTCCGTGTTGCCAGAATCAGGCATTCCCGCCGTTTGGTGACACCAGGCCGGCGCCACCCTCGACCGTGCGTCGTTTTCCGTCGGGCTCGCGACGATCCCTAAACAACCTCGCGCGCACGTCGTCGCAGATACTCTCGCGCTCGCTCGTCGCCGGTGAGCTCGGCGGCCCGCTCGAAGTGCTCACGCGCCGCGTCGGAGTGCCCGGCCCGAACCAGCAGATCTGCCTTCGCCGCGTGGAACGGGCCGAAACCCGCGGCGTCACCGCCCAACTCGTCAAGCAGGGATAGCCCATCTGCGGGAGAGCTCGCCCGCCCGACGATCGTAGCGTGGGCGATTCGCGCACCAAGCGTCGGCGCCACGGCCATGAGCGCGGACGACAGCGACTGTAATGCGGCCCAGTCGACGACACCGGTGCGTGCGCGGTCGGCATGGACCGACTGCATGGCAGCTTCGAGCTGGAACCGACCGTGCGGCCGGCCGAACGCCGATGCGCGTCGAAGCATCGCTTCCCCGTCCCGGATGAGCGCGGCATCCCAGGTGGCCGGATCCTGCTCCTCGAGCGGGATGAACGGGCCGGTCCGTGCCGGCGCCCGCGACAACGACAGCGCGATCAGTGCAGCGAGACCCCACGCCTCGGGATCGTCGAGCAGCGCGGCGAGCGTGACGGCCAGGTGCAGCGACTCCCCCGCCATCGATTCGACGGTGTCGGGATCGGTCCCGTCGGCGTCGTTCCATGCGATCGCGAAACACCCATAGACCGCTTCCAGCACAGCGGGGAGTCGCTCCGGCATCGCCGCGCGGTCGGGAACGACGAACGGTATCCGGGCGTCGCGGATCCGGCGTTTGGCGCGCACGAGGCGCTGCGACATCGTTGCCGGGGCGACCGTGAAGGCGGTCGCGATGTCGGCGGCCTCGAAGCCGAGCACCGACTGCAACATGAGTGGCGTGCGGGCGGCGGCGTCGATGGCCGGATGCGCACAGGTGAACAACAATTCGAGCCGCTTGTCGGGAATGGCGTCGGGGTCCACATCGTCGAAGGGGGTCACTGTGGTTGCTCCGGGAGAGATGGTGTCGTCGAGGATCTTCGACGTACGGTGCGCCGCCGACTTCCAGACGTCGCGCAGCTGGTTGCGTGCGACCGTGAGCAGCCAGCCTTCCGGGTTCGCGGGTACACCATCTGACGGCCACGAGGTGAGTGCACGTTCGAAGGCGGTGGCCAGTGCATCCTCCGCGAGAGCGAGATCCCCCGACGCGGCGGCGAGAAGCGCCACCAGCCGCGAATACGACTCGCGGGCAGCATGTTCGGCGGCGGTGTGCGCTTCTCGTCGGGTCATGCGTTGGGTGTCCACGCACCATCGACGGTGTAGGTCGCGCCGGGCCTGATCTCCACGACACCCCACTCGATCGGCGGTGCCTGACGCGCCCACTCGATTGCGGCGTCGAGATCGTCGACATCGATGACGACGGTTCCGCCGAGCTGCTCCTTGGTGTCGGCGAAGGGGCCGTCCTGAACGACGAGCCGGCCGTCGACCTTGCGCAGCGTCGTCGCGACGTCCGAGTGCTGTAGGACTTCGGCACTCACGAGCACGCCGGCGTCTTGGAGGGCCGTCGTGTAGGCGGCGAAGGCGGCTTGTCCCTGAGCGATCGCTTCCTCACCGAGGGTCGACGCGTCCATCTCCGGGTAGTGCAGCAGCAGCGAGTAATGCATGATCTGGCCTCTCGTTCAGCGGGCCGCTCGTCGGTCCGTGTGCAGTGATGACGAGCGTGCCGGACGCCATTCGACACATTCGGCACGTCAATTTTCGCTTGCGATCATCTCCCCGCCCCCCCCGCTCCCTGAGGAGGCCCGGAGCTTGCGGAGGGCCGTGTCCCCCCGCTCCCTGAGGAGGCCCGGAGCTTGCGGAGGGCCGTCACGAAGGGTCATCGAACCGGGCCATCATGAACGGCCAAGCTGGTCAGCGCGGGCCGCGGCGTCGGGCCACATCGCAGGGCACGGAAGACCGGGTACGGTCGCTAGCTCGAAGTGCCACCACTCGTTGGCGAAGGTTCGGCACAGACCCCAGCGGTAACCGGTTCGTTCGAGCCAAGCGGCGCCTTCCCGAGGGCCGACGTCGATGGCGTGGCCGCTGACATGTGGCGACTCCTCCGCCGGCAGGACCCACCGTCGAGCAGTTTCCGGGCTGCCGTAGGTCGCGATCGCATCACGCCACATCTGCCGCTGCTCCGCGTCTGTCCGCTTACCGGACGTGATCCACAACGAGACCCCCTGTGCGCGTGCGGTGTTCGACGCCTGCTGGTAGGCCGTCGCCAGCGCTGGATCGAGGCCGGCGGTGGGCGGCGCGGCATTCGCCGGCACGCCGCCGAGTCCGGATAGCAGCAGGGCCCCGAGTACGGCGGTACAGATGACCGTGATTCGCCGGGCCGCGATGTCGATGAACCTCATGACCGCAGTAAACCGTACGACCGACGCCTATCGCATCGAACCGTCGGAGCTATTACCGTTTACTGCGGGTGGGCCGCGTGCGAGCCTGTGGAGGGTCGGAAAAATGAAGAAGCGTCTGGTGGTCTGTTGCGACGGCACGTGGAAGTCGTCGAAGGACCCACAAATTTCGAATGTCGAGAAGATCGCCCGAGCCGTCACCACCGATGCCGACGACGGCGCTGTGCAGCTGGTCCATTACGTCAACGGTGTGGGAACCGGGTCGGGCTGGTCCGACCGCGTCATCGGCGGGGCGTTCGGTCGCGGCCTCGATGCCAACCTGATTGATGCCTACCGATTCCTCGCCCTGAACTACGAGCCCGGTGATGAGATCTTCGTCTTCGGGTTCAGTCGCGGCGCATACACTGCACGGAGTCTCGGGGGCATGATCTGGCACATCGGCCTGGTCACCCCGCTCGAACTCGCGCAGCACCCGACCGAGAACCTGTTCGAAACGGTCCTGCGGCACTACCGGATGAAGCGGGAGGATCGCCCGGCGAAGACCCCAGGCGCCCCGGTGCCGGTCAAGTTCATCGGCGTCTTCGACACCGTTGGTGCCCTCGGCGTTCCCGGCATCACCCGCGTCAAGCACAAGTTCCACGACGTGAAGCTCGGCAAGAACGTCGCAGTGGCCAGACAGGCGCTCGCCATCGACGAACGTCGGCTGACATTCGATCCCTGCGTCTGGGAAGTCGACGAGGCAGATGAGGGCGAGATCGATGTCAAACAGGTGTGGTTCGAGGGGGTCCACTCCGACATCGGCGGTGGTCTGGCGGTCACCGAACCGTCGGAATTGAGTCTGTCCTGGATGGTGCGCGAGGCGGAACTTGCGGGCCTGCAGTTCTGCTACAAGCGATTCACGCCTATCAGCTTCCCCATCGACCCGTCGAACGAGAAGTACGCGACCAACAAGTCGATGAACGCTGCGTACCGCATCGTCAACATCTTCAAGCTCGCGTTCGGCCCGCTGCGGATGCGCGGAGAAACCGTGCGTCACAAGGGTCAGTCGCGATTGCTCGAGGCGAACAAGAATGATCCAGCAAGGCCGCTGTACATAGCCGCGCCCGCGCTCACTCGGTGGACTGACGACATCGGGTCACGCAAGAAGAGGGCGACGAACATCGGCGCGTGGGAAGAGCTGATCAAGGACCTATCGGTCCGCGCGGTCGACATTCCTCCGCTCGAGGCGCCGGTGACTACCCGACAACCGGCATCCCCCGCGTCTGAGTCGCTACTTCCACAGCAATAGTCACTGCGGGGCAACGTCTTTCGTCGCAGCGATCTGGATGAGGTTTCCACACGTGTCGTCGAAGACCGCGACGACCGCAGGTCCGATATCGGTCGGTTCCTGGGTGAACTCCACGCCGAGGCCCCGTAGCCGCTCGTACTCGGCCTGCACATCGTCGACGGCGAACTGCGCCAACGGGATTCCGTCTTCGATGAGCGCGTCCCGGTAGGGCTTGACCGCGGGATGGCCAGACGGTTCGAGAAGGAGTTCCATCCCCTCGGGATCGTGAGGGGAGACCACCGTCAACCACCACGTGTTCTCCCCCATCGGAATATCATGGCGAGTCGTGAATCCGAGTATCTCGGTGTAGAACTCGTGTGCCTTGCGCTGGTCGTCGACGAAGACGGACATCAGTGTCATTCTCATGGCAGGTCCTTTCGAGGGGCAGGCCACCGCTCGGTGATCTCGCCGAGCGGTGTGGGGTCGAAGTAGTGGAATTTGGAACGTCCGCGTTTCTCGGTGTGGACCAGTCCGGCCGTCTCCAGCACGCCGAGGTGCTGGGAGATCGCCTGTCGGCTCAGGTTTAGCCCACGCCGAGACGTGAGACGACCGCAGATCTCGAACAACGTCTGGCCGTCCCGTTCGACCAGGTCGTCGAGGATTGCTCGCCTCGTCGAGTCATCGAGTGCATGGAACACGTCGGCCACACCTGACGATAGGCAAGTCGCTACTTGCATGTCAATGGTACCGCCGCCCCCACCGCTTGCTTCCTAGTCCGAGTTGCGAAGGCCGCGGCCAACGCCGCTCCCTGAGCAGCCTATGAGGGTTTGTGTCAATGGGGTCCTGTGATGGGTGTGGGCGTGGGGGTGTGGCCCGGCGGCCGGTGGCCTGTCGGGATGGGTGTGTGGGTGGGTTCGAGCGGGCCGGGGTCGTGCCGGGCGCGGGCTCTACCTAGCGTTCAAACGGGTTGGTACCCAACAGCCTTCATTCGAGCTTGGTTCGCGCCGGTGGGGACTGCTCAGGCTCAGGGTCGGGCTTGTGTGCCCAAGGAGCAGCGAGCTTGTCCCGGCCGGAGGGTGTGAGGGGTCAGGCGGCGGTCCTTTCGGCGGGGCGGGTACGGCCGGCAGCGATGTCGGGGTTCCACGGCGTGGCGGTGGTGATGACGACGAACAGTTGCCGCAGCAGGGCGGCAGCGATCGCTACTCGGGCCTGGTTGGGGTTGAGCTGGTTGGCCTCTCGGCTGGTCAGGTGCCGGTAACGGGCGGCGTACACCTCGTTGTGGGTGAGCGCGGCGAACGCCGCCCGCCACGCCGCGACCCGCAACAGCGGCCGGCCACGCCCGCTGATGCGGGTGGTGCCGCGGTAGTTGCCCGAGGAGTTTCCCCGCGGGCACAGCCCGGCGTGTTTGACCACCGCGCGGGCGGAATCGAAACGGGTCAGATCACCGGTTTCGGCGAGGATCGCCGCGACCGAGACCGCCGAAACCCCCGGGATGGACTCGGCGAGGGCGCGTAGGCCCAGCCCGGTGAGGACCTCGATCATGAGGTGTTCGACCTGCTCGCAGGCGGTGCGGGCGTGCCCGAAATCGTCGAGAGCGTAGCGGGCCCGTTCCAACGCACCAGCCTCGCCGGTGATCGTGGTCTCGGTCGCGAAGGCGGCGTCGACGAGTGCGACCAGGATGCGGGTGGTGACCCGACGCCCACCCCAGCGGGGCAGCTCGGCGCGCACCTGCTCCCGTAGCCACGCCACCGCCTGGTCGCGGCTGCTCTGGGCGGTCAGGGGTGTCGGGTCAGCGCCGATGACGGCCATCGCGGCCAGCCAGGTCACCGATTTGAACGGCTGCCCGGCGCAGTCGAGCGCTTCTGGCCAGCTGCTCTCGAGCAGATCGCGGGCTTGTTGTTGGGCTGCGCTACGGCGGGTGAGTTGCTGGGATCGGCGCACACCGAGGTGGCGTAGCCTGCTCCATTGCTCGTCGGCGTGTTCGGGTAGGTAGAGGTGGAGTTGGGTGGTCAGCAGGGCGTCTTTGTCGTCGGATTTGTCGTGGGTGAAGTCTTCGGTCTCCCGCGCGCGGGCCACCGCGATCGGTTGCACGCACACCATGTCCACGCCGACCGCAGCGGTGAGGTCTCGGACTGTTTTCCAGCGATGCCCGGTCGGTTCACACGCGATCACGATGCCGGCAAACCCCGCAGCAGCAGCGGCGGTACGGCTCCACTCGATCGCGGTGGCCAACTGTGGTGGCGCGCAGTGAAACGTGCGGCGCGCCACGATGCGGGAGTCGTGATCGACCACCGCGACGACCTGTTTGTTCGATGCCAGATCGATCGCGACGACCGCGTGGTCGCGGCGCACGATCCCCCGGAACCGGGTCAACCGATCGTTGCGACGCTTGTCTCCCCGACTCAAACGACTAGCCTGAGACATTGACATCCTCCTTTTGTGGTTGGGATAACCAAGCCCCTACGACCACATCAGGAGGATGTCCCAGTTACCAGCCCTTCCAGCTATTACTAGGAGCGCCCGGAGCTTGCGGAGGTCGTGGCCAACCCCCGCTCCCTGAGGAGCGCCCGGAGCTTGCGGAGGGCGCGTCACGAAGGGTCTGCCTCTCATCTCACCAGGACCCTTCGTGACGCTCGCAAGCTCGCTCCTCAGGGAGCAGGGGTTGGGCTCGCAAGCTCCGGCCTCCGCAGGGAGTAGGGACGGCAACTCCCTGACGCTAGTGAGCAGCACTCCCGAGGTACGCCTCTTCGATCCTTCCGATGTCACCGGCAAGCGACGCCGCGGAGTCCGTCAGAGCGATGTCGCCGTGGACCAGCACCACTGCCCGATCCGCGATGCCGAGGGCCAGGCGAACATGCTGCTCGACGAGAACCACCGCGGTGCCCTCGGTGTCGGCGACATCCCGCAGGACGGGCAGGATCGATTCGACAACGATGGGTGCGAGTCCCATGCTCAGTTCGTCGATCAGCAGCACTCTCGGCTGCTGCAACAGCGCACGCCCGATCGCGAGCATCTGCTGCTCTCCCCCGGACAGCTCGCCCGCGGCGACCTTGAGTCGGTCTCTGAGCGCCGGGAAGTGGTCGAGCACCCGGTCGACGGCGTCGGTCCGAGCCGCCCCGCGTCGTCGAATGGCCAGCTGGAGGTTCTGTCGGGTCGTGAGCTGCTTGAACAGCGACCGGTCGTCCGGAACCAGGACGAGTCCGGCACGCACGGCCGCGCGCGCATCCCCCGCCCGAACCGTGTGACCGCCGACGCTGACCTCGCCATCGAGGCGCGGAAGCAGACCGGCAAGGGTGGTGAGCAGCGTCGTCTTTCCGGCTCCGTTCGGTCCGAGCAGGGCGACAATCTCTCCCGCCTCGACGGACAGGTCGAGACCGTGGACGCAGGCTTTGCCGCGTGAGTACCCGGCGTCGAGACCGCGGCATTCGAGGACCGTCACGGCGTCATCTCCTTGGTCGTCGAATGTGGCTCGGAGACTGCGCTGTCCGTTGGCGACGAATCCTCGGACCCCGCCACCGCCGACGACGGCGTACCGAGGTAGGCGTTGACGACTGCCGGTGAGCGTCGAATCTCGTCCGGGGTGCCTTCGGCGATGACGGATCCGAGGTCGAGGACGATGACCCGGTCGCACAGGCTCAGTACGAGATCCATGTCGTGGTCGACGAGGAGCATGGAAACCCCGTGTGCGCGTGCGGCGCGCAACCTGTCGCCCAGCCATCGACTCTCGGTGCTGTCGAGTCCGGCGGCCGGCTCGTCGAGCAGTGCGACCTCGGGCCGGCCGGCCAGCACGCGCGCCACCGCGACGAGTTGACGCTGCCCCTGGGAGAGATCAGCGGCCACAACGTCACCGAGTTGGCTGATCTCCAGCATCCGCAGCACGTTGCGGACATTGTCGGCCGTGTCGCCCGGCGCGCGACGCGCGGCAATCGCCAGGTTCTCGGCGACCGACAACTCGCCGTACAGCTCGATGTCCTGGAAGGTCCGACCGAGTCCAGCGCGGCTGCGGCGGTGTGGGGCCAGACCGTCGAGGGTCGTGCCACCGAGGGCCACCGTTCCGTCGGCGGTTGCGAAACCGCTGATGGCGTCGATGAGCGTCGTCTTGCCGGCGCCGTTGGGGCCGATCAGGCCGACGATCTCGCCGGATCGCAAGTCGAAGCTGACGCGGTCGACAGCAGTGACCGCCCCGTAACGCACCGTGACGTCGCGGGCCGAGAGCAGAACCTTGCCGCTGGTCGGTGGACTGGCAGGCGTCGTCGGTGCGGTCTGATCGTCGACCTGAGGCGGTGCCGGTGGACGGCGCCGACCCGGCAGCGGGATCTTGTGCAGATAGCCGATGACGCCGTCGGGGCTGGTGACGACGGTGAGCACCAACAGAATTCCGCTGATCAGCATGTAGTAATCGCCGAAGGATCCGTACTTGTCGGCGACGAAGTACATCACCCCGCCCGGCGCGATGATCCCGGCGAGGATCGCTCCCGAGATCGACGTCACGCCGGCGATGTAGAAGACGGCGAAGAGTCCGATACCGGCGAAGACGGCGTAGCTACCCGCAGTGGCGAGCGTCTGCTGGTAGGCCAGCAGCGATCCGCCGAGGCCGGCGAGGAAGGATGCGATCGCGAAGGCGATGAGTTTGGTTGCGCCGACATTGATCCCGGCGGCGGCCGCCGACCGCTCGTTGGCACGCACGGCCAGCATCGACGCGCCGAGTCCGCTGCGGCGCAGCACCGCCACCCCGTACGCCACCGCGGTCAGCACGACGAGGCACAGGATGCCGAACGCGATGCGCGGATAGCCTTCGCCGGCACCGATCCCCAGGTCGATGCCGAACAACGACGGGGATTCGACAGGCGCACCCTGTAATCCGCCGTTGAGTGACGGATTGCGGAACCAGAACGCCTCGCAGAACACGGCGAGGGCGAGCGTCGCGACCATGAGCGGCAGCCCGCGCACCCGAAGAGCGGGCAGGCCGACGATCACGCCGATGACCATCGCCACGCAGGCCGCCAACAGAGGGGCAAGCGGGAACGGGATGTTCAGGTCTTCGGTGAGCCGGCTGAGGGCATAGGCACCGACGCCGGCGAGCGTCAGTTGGGCGAGCGAGACCTGTCCGGCGTAACCCGTGACGACGACCTGGGACAGCGCGATGATGCCGTAGATCATCGTGGCGATCACGGCGAGCCGGAGACTGCCGGAGGTGGTGACGAGTGCCAGTACCGCGACGACGACACCGACGATCCCCGGGATTACCAGACTGTTCGGACGCGGTGACCGGCCGAGGTCGTTGCGGGTGACCGCGCCACGGCCCGGCAACGGACGCCCGCGGATGAGGAGGAAGCCGATGATGAGGATCAGCGGGACCGCCTCGGCCACACCGGCGTCGGGCATCCAGTCCCAGGTGGTCTGCAGTTTCGTGGCCTCGGACTGCAGCATGCCGATGACGAGTCCGGCACCGACGGTGATCGATATCGCGGTGAAGTTGCCGACCAGCGCCGCCGCGAGGGCCGGCACGATGAACATCGTGTAGGCCACGGGATTGAGTGGAACGATCGGTGCGATGAGCACGCCGCCGAGACCGGCAGTTGCCGACGACAACGCCCAGTTGGCGACCGCGATCCGGTCCGGTGAGAGGCCGGTGACGAGTGCACCCTTCTCGGATTCGGCGGCTGCCTCGGTCGCCACGCCGAAGCGCGTGTAGCGCAACACGAGTCCCGCGCAGATCGCGAGTCCCACGATGACCACCGCGAGCATCAGACGGTCCGTCGGAACGGCGCTCGAACCGATCGTGAACGTGTCGACCTTGAAGATAGGTCCGACGCTCGGTGCGTTCTCGCCGACCCGCAGCGCGATGAGCGCCTGGATCACGAGCATCAGACCGATCGCGGCGACCGCCTTCGCCAGAGCCGGCGCCGCACGCATCGGACGGAACACGAGCAGGTAGAGGATGACACCGAGGATTGCGGCGACGACCACGGAGATGAGCAGCGCTGCACCGACTCCCAGGTCGGAGCCGAGTGAGATCGTCGCCGGGAAGCCGGGTATCGGGTTGAGGAGTTCCCCCTGGCGCAGAAAGGCGTAGGTGTAGGCGGCGTACAGCGCCACGGCGCCGGTGGCGAAGTTGACGACGCCGGAACTCTTGAACGTCATCACCAGAGCCAGGCCGAGGGCGGCGAAGACGGCACCGTTGCCGAGGCCGAGAACCAGGAATGCGAGATGGTCGGTCATGGAACTCCCACATGGAGGTGCGGCGATCGGGGGCCGCGTCGATGCGGCCCCCGATCTGTGGAGGAACTAGTTGTTGGTGACGACGGTGTTCTCGAGCTTCGCGTCGGCGGTCACGTCGCTGACCAGGATCGCCTTGCTGCACAGCGACGTCAGCGGCGGGAACGCCTGGCCGTTGCAGGTGAAGGTGATGCCGGGTGCGGCCGGTAGCGGGACATCCTTCGCCTGCGACAGTGCCGTGGTGAACGTCTGCGCGTCGACGGTGCCCTCGAGTCCGTTCAGTTCGCCGAGTGCGGTCATGACCTGGTATCCGATGTAGGCGAGGCCGGCCGGGTCGGTGTCGGGCGCGTATTGCGCCATCACGCTGCGGTATTGGGTGACGCTCGGGTCGTCGGAGCTGAGGTTGACCGTGGTGAACGCCTTGGCGCCGGAGACCGCTTCGTTGCCGACGGCGTCGAGGACGGGCTTGTCGAGGCAGCTGGCGATCAGGTACTTCGAAGCGTCGGGTGCGACGGTCTGGAGGGTCTTGAGGACCGAGATGCACTGGCGGGTGTCGCCGAGGATGCTGACGGCATCCGGGTTGTCGGCGAGGCCGGCGGTGATCTGCGGGGTCAGGTCGGCGGCGCCGACCGGCACGGTGACGACGTTGAGTGTGACGCCGGCACGCTGGAACATCGGGTCGCCCAGGGCTTTCACCGACGCGGCCGCGTCACCGGAATCGCCGATGATCAGCGTGACCTTCTTGAGTCCGTCCTTGGCTGCGGTCGCGGCTTGTCCCGCGAGAACGGCGACGATTCCGCCGGAGAGCATGAACGAGCCGGGGGTAGCCATCTCGGCCTGTGACACGGGGGCCTGAGCGACGAACGGGATCTTCGCGCCGGCGATGATCGGCAGCATGACCGCGCCCTGCGCGCCCAGCGGCGAGACGACGACCGAAACCTGCTGCTCCACCATCTGATTCGCGCACTTGGTGGCCGAGGCGGGCTCTTCCTGCTGCTTGCACACCACCAGTTCGATCTGGTGGCCGCCGATGCCGCCGCCGTTGTTGTTCAGATATTCGACGGCGGCTTCGCTGCCCTCGCGCACCATCGGCGTCGTCACGGCACCGCCCTCGGGCACGATCAGCCCGACCTTGACCGGGTCGCCCGTGGCCGGATTGCTGGGGAGCTGGCTGGTCTCGCCGGCGGTGGAGCTCTCTGAGCTGTCGTCGGCGCAGGCCGTCAGTGCTCCGAGCGCGAGCACCCCGGAACAGCCGATCACCGTCGCGGTCCGAAGCACGCGCCTGAGTGCACTGGGTGATTTCATGCGATCCCCTTCGATCGTGATTCGACAAGTCGCCGCCCCGCTGCGGAGACGGACGAAATGTCGGATTTGCTGACTCGGTGGCGACTGTAACCCGCAGGTCGCGGTCGTCGGTTGGATTCGAAATATTGTGTCCTGCAATGAGTCTCGGCTCGGTTGACGACCGGTGCGCATGGCAGCACAAGTCGTCGGTCCGGCGCCGGAAGATCCCCCGCGGTCGACTCGCGTGACGTCGTCACATGGATCGACGACCTCACACTGGACTCAGAGCAAAAAGTTAGACGCCCATCCAAACTTTGGGGGCGGAATGCAAGAATTGGTCGGTCGGGGTCGCCCCGCCCACACGGAAGGCACCACTTTGACCGAAGCTCCGGCCATAGGCCGGCGGGAACGCAACAAGCAGCAGACGCGCGAACGCCTGCTGATCGCTGCGCGCGAACTGCTCGCCTCCGAGGGGAGCGCCGCGACGGTCGAGTCGATCGCCGAGCGTGCCGAGGTGTCGCGGGCGACGTTCTTCAACTACTTTCCGAGCAAGGATGACCTGCTCACCGATCTGTATGCCCAGCTGATGGGGACGTTCTCGCACGTCGTCGACGCGATGCTCGACAAGCCGCTGAGTACGTACGAGCGCGTGGTGGGTGTGTTCGTGGACTTCGCGCGGTCGTCGGTCGCCGACCCGGACTACATGCGGACGGTGACGAGCGAGATCGAACGGATTTCGTCGATGTCGGGGACGCTCGGTGAACGCAGCCACGTGTTCACGTCGGAGGTGCTGCGGCTCATCGAGCGCGGCGTCGAACAGCAGGACGTGCGCACCGATCATCCGCCGGAGTTTCTCGCCCAGATGGTCGCGGCGATCTACGTGTCGAGTATGCGGTACTGGCAGATCGATCCCGGCTTCGAGGTGAGCGAGAGCTTCGAGCGCGCCGGCCGCTACGCCGCGGAGTCGCTGCTGCCGCGGTAGGGCCGGTCAGTCGCCGGGACGTTCAACCTCGGTCTCCCACCGTTCGCGGCGTTCCTCGTCGGTCTGCTCCCACCACGGGGTTCCGCGCTCACCCAGCGCGACCTTCGCAGCCTGGACGCCCCGCCGCGACTCGGGCGCGCCCTCGGTCCGCTTCACGTCTCGACGCCACGCCATCAATATCGACTGCAGTTCGGACCTGCGTTCTTCGGGAATCAGTGGATCCGTCGCACGCCACTTACGGCCGTTGACGATGATGTGGTGGCCGTCGGGGGTGCGCTCGGGGTCTGGCATGGTTCCACGGTGCCACGCCGTTTCGCCGACCCCTGTGACCGGGATCTCGTTCGGGGTCTCACCTGGGGCTTTGTAGGAGTCCTGGGCCGACTCTCAGTGTCTGCTTATGTCAGGGAAGGTAACTTCGCCGTGTCCTTGCCGATACCAAAATGTTACCCAATCTGAGATGGACAACGCTTTGCCTCTTCACCAACTGAACGCCGACTCTTCGACGCGCCCCGCCACTCGCGCCCTGCTCGACTCGACCTCGCGCACCCGGCGGCCCGGCCGCCATCGTGCCACGTCGCACTCCACCACCCGCACGGCCCTGCGAACGGGCGCGTTCGCCGCGTTCGTCGGCGCGGTCGGCCTGAGTGCCGGCACCGCCGCGCAGGCAGCGGCGCAGCCCGCTCCCCCGCCTGCGCCGAAGATCGCGCTGCCCGAGAACGTCAAGCTGCCGGCCGGCGTGGTCCTGCCGCCTGAGCTCGACAAATTCGCTCGCGACGTTCTGCCCCCGTCGGCGTTCGGCCCGGGCAGCTTGGAGCTCCCCGGCATCAAGAAGGCAGTGAAGCCGGTCAGCGGCACCGTGACCTCAGGCTACGGCCCGCGCTGGGGCACCCATCACAACGGAGTCGACATCGCCAACAAGATCGGAACGCCCATCTACGCCGTGACCGACGGCGTCGTCCTCGAGTCCGGCCCGGCATCCGGCTTCGGCCAGTGGGTCCGCGTGAAGCAGGACGACGGCACCGTCGGCGTCTTCGGACACGTCAACGAGAGCTTCGTCCACCCCGGCCAGCATGTGCGCGCCGGCCAGAAGATCGCGACCGTCGGCAACCGCGGCCAGTCCACCGGACCCCACCTGCACTACGAGGTCTGGGATGCCAACGGCACCAAGATCAATCCCCAGGCCTGGCTCAACAAGCGTGGCGTTCACCCGTGACGATTACTCGTCTGGTCTTATTAACGATCCCACCGACTTTTTCGGTGGGATTGTTTGTCTCACAGCCAGATTCGTAGGACTTAGTCGCGCATAGCGCGAAGGGTTCCTATCCGCCTTCCGGCCGAATTCAGTCGAGAAACTTGCGAACTTCGTCGCGCACCTGCTCAATGCACGAGTATGGGGTGGTGCCGCCCATCTCGTACAGCGACAGGATGAAGATGAGGTCTTCGTAGACGTCGTTTTCGTACAGCTTGCGCTTTAGTATCTCGGCTTCGAGGTTGGCGACCGCAGCTGGGCTTTCGGGGTCCAGCATTACGTCGCTCATCGCCTGGATGAGTTGAAGGTCTGGGGGTGGTTTGTTCTCGGCTATGTGATCACGCCTTCTTATGTGACGTGGCGGCCACGTCGCAGTCGGTGACCGTCCTATAGGTGAGCACGCTAGCGTTTCCGCACGCTACCTCGTCTGGTCGCGCGCCGGGACCGCGGAGCATGTCGCGTTGCCCAAGGCGGAACCGACACGTTCCAGCGTAGCCTTTTCAGCGGGTCCGTTCGCGCCCCCACTCGATGTCTTGGTCGGCAATCAGCTCGTGCCACAGACAGATTGACACGCGACGCGGATTGATCCATGATCTGCTTCTACATCACCACCCGGCCCCCAGACTATTGGAAGTTCGAAGCCGCATCTTCCAGGGTGGACAGAGCTGCGTCTCTCGCTCCGATCGACGACGAATCGTCGGGATACACCTCAAAAGTCACAATTCCTGAATCGTATCGGAGTCGTAGATCTTCTGATTCTAAGAGAATGTTGCTGGCAACTACCTTCAAATCGAAAAATCCATGACCGAAAGCAATGCCCGTAGGGGTGAGATGCAATACCAGACCGTACCCCAAGCCGACGTTAACTTGGTTGTTATCAGTGTCTACTGATTCAAGTTTGTAGTAATTGTCAAAAGGTTTTCCGAAGTTGCCATCCGGCAACTTCATGTTGATAACCACGGATTCGTATGCCGAAAAGAAACTTTCAATCGCTCTCTTTGCGGCATCAGCCAGCGTCATTGTCATTTGCACTCTCCTGTACTTCGACCAATCACTTTACTGCAACCATGCCTCAGGCACGTGGAAGCGTGGCGCGAATACGATCTGGTTGCCTCCACCCAGTAGCACGCCGCCCCCGGAAGGAATATGGGTTCCGGTCGAACCCAACTCTTGCAACTCGACTGAACCCTCGAAGAACCTTGTGCCGACGGGAACTTCGATCGAGCTCACCGCGTTTGCTTGGTTTCCCCACTTCGGATTCAAGGCGCTGTCCATTTGCGTCTGCATTGGCCCTTGTGGCATATCTCGCGACCAGAAACCGCCGACACGGCTCTTCCCAGCGGTGTGGGCGCGGTGCAGGATCAGGGGTTCCGTTGTGATCTTCTCCGTGTACACACCTCCACGAAACGTCTGAACCGTGTCTGGTGGAAGGGGACCAACCTCGTGCGGTCCATATTTACGTACAGTCTCGGCACCATCGCAAGGCGTCAAGCCTGTTGGGTCGCAGTTTGACGCTGGGTTCGCGGGATAGGTGTGCGGATTCGGCGCAGGTGCCAATCCCAGCGGATCTGGACTTATGTATCGCCCACTTCCGGGATGGTAGTGCCGGTACCGGTTGTAGTGAAGGCCGCTCTCATCATCCGCGTACTGACCGGGGAACGCCCACGGCGTTGACAAGCCAACCCACGTGCTCTCGCCGTAGAGCGTTCGCGCCGCGTGCCCGGCGACTTCCCCGGTGCGCGGGTCGATAAGTGCTGTCGGTGTCGCGATCTGATCAGTGACGATCGCGAAGAACTCTCGATCGACTTCGGTTTGGGTCCACTCGACCGGCCTGGACGGCGCGACCGTAGGTGACCCGAGGCTCAGGCTCACGTCGGCGTCGGGTGCGCGGTTTCTTGAGTCAGCATCTTCCGTGGCGGTGATCAATTCTGTACTGCGTGTCTGCGCCATAGGTGTGTACGCGTAGCGCGCGAACGTCCAGGTAGTCGCCGTTACTCCAGCGTTTCTTCCGGCGTCCGGTGCATCCGGCACTGACTCCGTCTGTTCGACCAGCTGCTCGCCGTGCCAGTGGAACCGGGTGACCGCTCCGGTTGCCGTGTTGGTCTTGCTCAGTCGACGTCCCAAGTGGTCGTACGTGTACGTCCAGGTCGTCCCGTCGGGAGTGGTAACGCTGCGTAGCCGATCGTGAGCGTCCCAGACGTAATGCCACACATCGGGTTTGCGCGACAATCGCCTGCGACTCATCGTGGTGAGGCGGCCGGCGCGATCGTACCGGTACGACGTCCGGCCGTCGTCGACGAGCAGGGTGCCGGAGTATTGCCAGCGGGGGCCCTTCGAGGCTCGGCTAGCGCCTAGCACCTCAGGGGACGCGGGCTGAGCGGTCGCTGGACGCGAGCCCGTGATCCCGTAATCGGTGATGTTGCCGGTCGCGTCGTAGGTCAATTGCTCCGAGTTGGACACACCGACCGCCGCAGTGATCCGTCCAAGTACATCGACCTGGTAGTCGGTCCGGCCGCGATTGGCGAGCGTCGTCGTCGAAGCGGTCAGGATGCCGTCGGCGCGGTAGGTGTACTCGGCTCGTGCGACGGTGCGTTCCGGTCTCCCGCCGGCCGATCCACTCGAACCGAGGTTCAGCGTCGAAGGATTGACAGAGACCGTCGCAATCGACCGCCCGATGAGCCGTCCGACCGGATCCCACGACGAATCGATGGCCGTGCCCTCGAAGCGTCGGCGCTGCTCGCGACCGGACGCGTCGGTGGTGATGTCACACGTACGACCCGCCGTCGAAATGAAGTCGAGCACGCCGCGCGGGTCGTACCCGTAGCGTGTGTGTACCGCCGTCGGCGTCGTCACCGATGCCGAACGCCCCGCGCCCGTCCAACCAGACTCGATCACCCAGTCCGCGGATCCGTCGTTCACGCCGGTCAATAGCGGCATTCCCGCCGACGTATACGTCGAGTGCCACCGCCCGAACGCGCCGACGACACTCTCCGGTCGCCCGGCGGAATCGTAGCTGTACTCGGTGACTTCCCCGTCGAAGTCGGGGCTGACCGGGTCCGAACTGCGTTCAGCGACAACACGACCGGCTGCGTCGTACTCGAACGCTACAGTCTGCCCGGCCGCGTTCGTCCGCGTAGCGAGCCGTCCGCCCGCGTCGTAAGTGTAAGTCGTTGTCGCGTTGTTGAAGTCGATCTCGGACTGCAGCGAGCCGTCCGGGTTGTACGAGTAGCTCCACACCAGACCGTCGGGGTTGGTGACAGCGACGAGCCGTCGTGCGGTGTCATAGGTGAACGCGGTTCGCGAACCATCCGCATCGATCCGCGCGACCGGCAGGTCGTAGTGGCCGTACTCCCAACGCGTGGTCGCGCCGACGGGATCGACGTAGGCGACGCAATTGCCCTCGCCGTCGTACTCCCACCGCGACTGTCCACCATCGGGAGCGATGAGACTGGTCCGGTTGCCCATCGCGTCGTACCCGACGGTGGTTCTGGCGCCCTCGGCGTCGACGACCTCGACCGGCCGCCCGAACGCGTCGAACGCGATCCGCGTCGTGTTGCCGAGCATGTCGATGATCTCGGTGGGTAGTCCGGCCGCGTTGTTGCGGTAGCGAACCATCACGCCGTCGGGATCCGTGAGCGACGTCAGTGCGCCGTGTTCGTCGTAGGTGTACGACGTGACCGCGCCGGCATTGTCGGTCACCGTCAGCGGACTTCCACTGTCGGTGTACGCGATACGCGTGGTGACCGGGCCCGGTTCGACGATCCGATCCGGCCGTCCCGGACCCGCGTAACTCACTTCCGTCGCTGCGCCGTCGGGTCCGACGATCCGCTCGACATCACCGAAAGCGTTGTAGTGCAGTCGTGTCGAGAGTCCATCTGCACCGGAGAGCACCATAGGTTGTCGACTGTCGTTGTAGTCGATCCTGGTGATCCGACCCAGCGCGTCGATCTCCTGCCGCACCCGATTGTCGGCATCGATGCCGTACAGCGTCGTCGCGCCGACGGCGTCGGTGTAGGTCGTCATCGACCCGGGGCCCGCCGTCCGGAGCTGGTAGTCGAACCGCCCGGACCACACCCCGTTCATGCCGGACTGGATGGTCACACGACCCAGGTCGTCGTACCGGTTCCAGTACTCCATCCCGATCGAGTCGCGCCACCAGGTCATCCGCCCGGCGTCGTCATAGCCGAAACGCGTTGTCGCTCCGACGGCGTTGGTCGACGCGGCTAGATGGCCGCGGTGGTAGGTGAAGGTGCACAGTTGCTGGTCGGCCGGAACGCCGTCCACCCCGGCAACCAGGCGGTAGCCGAGGATTCGAGCGCCGTCGCACTGCACATCGATACGGTAACCGGCGGAATGCTCAACCGCCGAGGGTCTTCCGTGCTCGTCGAAGACGAAGCGGATGCGGTTGTGATGCCGGTCGGTCATCGCGGAGACGGCGATGCTCCCGGCCGCGACGTCGACGCCGTTGAGCTCCGGGATGGGGATGTAGAACCAGCTGATGAGCGTGCGGACATGGGTCAGCTGGTAGCCGTCTGTCGCCGTTGCTCGCAGTTCCCAGTCGGTGTCGTTCACGCTCCGCGACACGGAGTCATTCTGCGGCTTCGGGAAATTCGTCATCGTGCCGTCTGCGTCGACGATGGTCACCAGGTCGTCGGAGACGATGGCGCGGGCGTCGAAGGTCGACGGTGTCGTCGGTCCGAGCCATCGACCCCACCGATACCGCGACCGATGTCGATGGGTCAGTCGGAGCGGCAGGACGCCGGGAAGGTCGACGTCGGTCAGGGGAAGGAAGTATTCGCCGGTCGCGACGTTGACGGGTTCGCCGTTGCTCCGACACTGCTCGGGCGTCTCGTTGCCCTCGCTGGTGTCGGCACGTTCCGTCGAGCCCGCGTCGGTGCGTTCGGGGTGAGCGGGGTCGATCGGTTCGCCGGTGTCGTTGTCCGGGGCGGAGTTATCGACGTCCGGGTTGTCGCCGTCGGGTCGATTACCTGGGGCGGGGTCGCGCGGAGACGACGGTGCATCGGGGCTCGCCGGGCGTGGGCCGGCCGGTGACGGGCGCTCCGGTGTGAACGGGCGGTCGGGAATCACTGTCGGCGGGATTGGCCGGTCGTCAGGTCCGGTGCGCGGCGGGTTGGGTGTTGTATCCGGCGTGTTCCGCGCGGCGGGTTCGGGCACGTGATGGGTGTTCGACGGAACCGGGCGGCCGCGGTCTGCGTCGCGCGGTGTCGTCGATTCCGGTGTGGTGCGCGCAGGCGGCGTGCGGTCCGGGGTGTGATCGGGTGCGCGCGGAGGTGTCGTGGGAGCATCCGCACGCGCCGGGGCGACGGGACCAGCCGGCGTCGGAGCGGGTTTCGTTTGCGCGGGATCGGGTGTGGCATGTGGCGTCGACACCGGAGGGTGCCCGGCGACCGGTGCTACGGGTCCGGTTGCAGGGGTGTCAGCGTGTTCGGGCGTGCGCGTCGGGGTCTCGACGACGTCGGGTCGAGTCGTCGGCGCGTCGGGATGGATCGACCCCGGCGTGGGGCGTGGACCAGGCGCGTCTGGGTCGGGTCGCGTGTGAGGTGTTGTCGGACTTGCTGGTTCGTCGGCTTTAGGCGGGTGCCCGCTCGTCGGCTCGTCGTGCCGGGTCGGGTTCCGGTCGACGACGGGCTCGTCGGGCTTGGGCACCGACGGTTCATGGTGCGTCGGGTTCGGTGCGCCATCGCGGTCGACGGCGTTGTGTCCGGGAGTGGACTGGCCGGGTGAGTGGTCGCCACCGGGTGCGGCTGCGGGAGTGGTGGTGTCGCCGCGGTTGGGTCCGGGCGGGTCGTCGTCGCCCAGGTTTCGTGGTCCAGAGGGATTGTCCGTGGGTCCCGGCGTGGGTGATCCCGGTCCGTCGGAAACGGGCGAGGGAGTGGGCTCGGGATTCGGAGTGGGCGCGGGGGTCTCGGGACCGGGTGTGTGCGGGCCGGGGCCGCCGACAGGTCCGCCGGCAACGGGCTGGTCCGGGGATGCTGCGTCAGGGCGTGGTGCAGGCGGTTCAGGCGCTCCCCCGCTGGGCGGAGTGTCGACGGCGCCCGGCGATGGTGTGCCGGCGTCGGGAGTGGTAGCTGGATTCGGTGAGCCGGCGGGCGCAGGTGGTTCGGGGGCCGGAGCGTCCGGCGCGGGACCGTCAGCTCTGGGGACCGGAGGCGCATTGTGGTCGACGGCGAGGTCGGGACCTTGTCGTCCAGGTAGGTCGGCACTGGGGCTGGCGCCAGGCGTGTTCGGCGACGATCCCTGCGGCACGGGCGACGGGAGCGGACGCCCGGCGGGCGCGTCTGGTCTGGACGGCGAGGGGCTGGGTGACGGGGTCGCGTGACGACCGGGTTTCGTCAGCCCGGACAAGACGTTGGCACCCTTCGGCACCGGTGCCACAGATCCAGCCACCGTCCCGATCAAGTTCCCCAGCGACTCGGCTGGATCAGTTGACCATCCCCCTCCGGCGAGGCTTCGGACGAACTCGTCAGGGTTGGCAACCTGGTCGGTGATGCCCATGATCACGCTCGCCGAATTGCGCAGATACTGATGCGGGTTGGCGATGTTGTAAGGATTCTGCGGGCTCAGCATGGTGAGTCCTTTGACAAGCTCGGTCGCGGAGCCGGCTAGACCGCCTCCGTAATGGACGACACCTGTGATTCCTGCCGTCGCAATGTCTTTCGCGCCCATCTTGGCCTGGTCCAACGCCGACGGCATCGGCGGCGCCATGTTTGCCGCATCGCTTAGTTCGGCCTTTACGCCCGGGGCGGACGAGTTGCGATGGTCTCGTCCGATCTTCAGGACTCGCTGTGCCTCGGCTTTGTAACCGGGAAACGGGTTTGGTCCCGGATGAGTGGGCGGCGTGTCACGTCGATCGTGCTGGTAGTCGTCCAGTTCCTCGTTGTAGATCGTGGCCTTCTTGGCCCATTCGTCCTGCTTGCGCTCGCCCTCTTCCCAGATTCGGATGGCCTCGGCGGCCTTTTGCTGCGCGAAGGTGACGACGCCGGCCCAACCGGTCAGTGCTGCAGCTGCCTTGTTCGCGGCGTCGGCTGCAGCGAACCATTGTGGTACCTGGCTCGCTATCGCGTCACGAAACCCTGATTCGCCGGTGCCGGACCAGTCCCCGACCGACACCCCTCTTAAGCCTGCACCAGCAGCGCCAAAGCTATCTGCGAAGCCACTGAACCTGTCTGCCATAGAGGCGATCGCGGCGGGTTCGCCGAGGACCAGTTCTCTGGGGTCCTTTGTTCTCCCCAGCTCCTCCTCGTCGGGCATTGCGCCCAGGGAGTCCGCGACTTCGTCCCCGAGGTCCTCGACGCCGGTCGCAATGCTGTCGAGACCGATAGCGCGGAGGCCGCCGCCAATGATGTCCGTGGCGCCGTCGACTAACCCGCCCAAGAACTCCTTGCCGCCCTCGAGTGGATCGAACAGGCCCATCTAGTTGCCGTCCGGCGCAGGATCGGAATGACCCTCGGCGCCAGGGCCGCTAGGTGAGTCTGCGGTGAACCCGTCGCGCTCGAAGCCGTCGATCGTGTCGGTTATAAGCGACGACGGATCGACCCAGTGGTGACCGAAGGTCTTCAGGTCCTCGATGAAGGACGTTCTGTTCTCCTCGGCAAACTTCCTGTGATTCTCCATCTCCTCCGGCGTCAATGCCCATTTCGGGTCGGTGAGAGCATCGCGGTTGTGCTCGATGAGCTCGTCCCACGACTTTCCTTCGATGTCTTCCGGCTGAAGACTGGGGTCGCCGAACAGATCCATCGCGTAATTCTTGAGCTGGTCACCCGACCACTTCTCCTCGCGTTCGTAGTAGCTAGCGCCGAGTTCGAGGCCAATCGAGATCTGGGCCGCGCCAATCACGAGCGCTCTAACACCCCACTCCCAACGGGAGCAGTACTCTTCGAGGCCGCTCTTGGGGTCGGCATGGCCGATCGTCCCACCGTTGAGGTCGAGGTCGCCGTATCCGCGGCCGATCGCGGCACTGTAGTCCGAACCGACGCCCGTATCGGCGAGGCCGTTGATCACGCCGTTGATACCAGCGCTGGCCGTTGTCAGGACTTCGGGGTCGACGCGCAGATTCTCAATCATCGGACTACCTCGCCCTCATCGTCGTAGTAGCAGTGCGGTGTTAGCTCGCGGGATGGCGGGAACGTCATCGCCGAAGGTGTCGCAGGATCGACGACTAGGCCGGTGGGTTCGGGGGCTTGGTCGAGGACTCGGTCGATCAGCACATGACCGAGAACGTCGAGGTAGCGGACCTCGTCCAGGCTGCGGTCGGTGAGCTCGGCGAAGTCACGCAGGCGTTCCGGCGTCGTGAACGCCAGCATCCAGGGGATACCGGCCTCCACCAGCGTGAACAGTCGTCCGTGGAGGTCGAGAGGAACGGCGAGTGTGGCATCGCGGAGGGCATCGTAAAGCCGAGGTGGATCGCCGAAACCGGACAAATACGCCCGCACCTCATCGACATATGTCGTCATCACCGGACTCCCCCGCAGTCATCACCGTGTGCCGGTTGATGCTAGATCATGAAGCTGGAGTTCTCGCGGTGGTGTCCACAGGTCGGCTGAACCCGTATTCGCGGTGACACGCCAGGTTGGGTGCCGTCCCATTTCTGTCCGCGAAGACTCCGGAATCTCGTTTCTGCTCTAAGCCCCTGTGTTGAGTGGACGAGAACCCCCCACTACGCACATGTCGCGAGTTCGTCCACAACTCGGCGGCCCCCGTCACAATGACCCCGCGTCGTACTAGTCTGTTCGACGAGTCGGCCCCAGCAAGGGTCCGTCACCGGGAGGGGGACCCATGAGCACGCCATTCGCCGACGACTCTCTGCTGCCCCAGGCCGTCCCGGAAACGCCCGTCAGCCCGCACGGTCGAGGAACTGTACTGCGATCAGAGCGAGCTGACTGGGAGCGTCGGGCTGCTGTGGCTGAGCAGGTAACTAGCGATCTGACTTCCGCCCTTGAGGGGCTTAATGGCATTCTTCGCTCGAACTATTTTGGCGACTGTCGCGAAGGTGAGGGTGTTTTCGACGGTCTGACACGTGCGACGGCTCAGCTGTCGAGCGACCTTACCCGCGGCGTGTACAGGGCTTCAGCGCTCGGCGAACGATGCCGTGCGGCCGCGACATCAATCGAGCAGGTTGATATGGAGGGTGCGGCCGACTTTGCAACTTAGAGAGGGTGCGGTAGCAGTAGCGATCGTTGCACTGGCCGGTCCGATGTTCGGCGCCTGCGCGGTAAATGGAACACCGGTGCCCGTCCCATCGTCCGCCGACTCGTCGTCATCCAGCATGTCTGCGCCGATCCGACAAACCGATAACTTCGGACGCACGCTGCCATTCGAGACGAATTTCCCGAACCGATGGAACATTAATAACGACGGCAGTTCATACGAACCGTGTACTCAGATTCCCGTGACCGTTGTCCGTGAGTTCGGTCTAGAGGAGTCGACCGTCTCGGACGTTGCTGCGTCGGACTTCCAGACCGCCCGCGGATGTCGGTGGAGGTTCCAAGATGATCGTCGTTCTTCACTCGCCCAGTCTGTGGGCAACTTGATCCGGCCACCGGAGGGTCTCGGTGGATACAAGGGGATGTACTCATCGAGCACGACATGGTTTATGGACACGGAGATTGATGGCCGACCCGTCCTAGTTGGGTCATATATGGACGCAGAGTGCGGGGCCATAGTTCGTTCGGGAGACGCCGTCGTCATTACCTCGGTGCTTCGGCTAGGAGCCGACCCGCCGCCGCCGACTCGCCAAACTTGCGACATTGCCGTCGATTTCCTCCGTGCGACACTCGACCAGATTCCGATTTGAGGCATTCCGGCCACCCGATTGCGCAGCAACTATTCGGTCGCCCTTGGGAGCTCTTGCTGACAAAACGAGGGACGACCGGCTTAAAAAGTCGCAGAAATGTCTAGCGCCAGGTGCTGGAATTATACTTCGGTGACTGCGTCGAGGGAGAACGGTTCTATGGGCTGTTGGTTCCAGCGGTCGCATCACTCGCTGACCAGTGCAAGCGCCAGGCCACGCTCGCTCGAGCTCTCGGCGAACAGTGTCAGATCGCGGGTCAGGCGATAGACGAGACCGACGCGCAAGCGCCGGCGATCTGAAGGCGTAGGTGTATGTACCGGAGTATTTGTCTCCTGATGCTTGGTGCCGCCCTCGTTGGGTGCACCACCCGTGGGGCACCTCAATCGGTATCCACTCAGTCAACAGTGCAATCAACCCCGACCGCGGCAATCAGGCAAACTGATGACGCCGGGAGGCATCTGCCCTTCGAAACGAAGTTTCCCAATCGCTGGAGCATCAATAATGACGGGTCACCCTACGAGCCCTGTACTCAGGTTTCGAATAAAACGCTGCGTCAGTTCGGTCTAGTTGTAGATTCCGCAGCTGACATGGCCGGATCCGACTTCCAGACGGCTAGAGGATGCCGATGGAAGTACAGCGACGACGACATGTCCTTCGTTGCACAGTTCGTGGGGGACATCATTCGTCGCTCCGAAGGGTTGACGGGGCACAAGGCGCTGAATCTGGCAGGCAAGACCTGGTTTCCAGATACTTCCCTGAACGGGCGACGAGTCCTTGTGAGTTCGATCGGTGCCGGAGCTTGCTCGGTCTACATTCAGTCGGGTAGCGCGGTAGTAGTAACTACGGTTAGCAGGTTTGATCTGGAACCGCCCCCTACACAGGCCGTATGCGAAGTCGCGACAGACTTCCTAAGAGCAACGATGAATCAGATTCCGCCCTAGCGGCCCTGGTGTTCAGAGCCTGGGGGCGAGTGGTCGCTCTAGCGGCAGTCAGTAACTCGTACGCGCGCCGGGATCGCCCTTCTCCATTGCTGTCACTCCTCAATCTCCACCCCATGCCGAATTGCGAACTCGGCGAGGCCGTCGTCGTAGCCCTGGCCGACTGCGCGAAAGCGCCACAGGCCATTTCGTCGATAGATCTCCGCGATGATCATCGATCGTTCAGTCGTCGCGGCGTCTAAAACTGCTGTTGCGAAGGTGAATTCGGCTGCGTCAACAGTCACTGAGATAGCGCCGACATCCCCGAAGGTTGCGTCGCCGTCGATTGCGGCACCAATCGTGATTCGCTCGATCTCGTCTGGAGCCGCGGCGAGGTCGATGCTGAGGCCTTGCTCGCGGTCACCGTCGATCGACAGTCGTGCGACACCATCTGGACTGGCCGGTTGGTTATAGAAGACGAACTCATCGTCTGACGGGACTCTCCCGTCACCCGCCAACTCGAATGCGACGACGTCGACTTCGGGGCCGCGGGACGAGATGCCGTGCGTAGACGTCCACGCGACGTTGACTGTAAACCCATCCATCTCCTGCGGGATGTCGACGACTGCGCCAGAGGACAACGAAGTCGGCGCGGGACTCGTTTCCGTGCTTCCGTCATCGACGCCCTGCGGTTCAGCTATAGCAGGGTCGCTGGTGTCCGCGACACCCGAGACATGATGGGCCTCAAGGGTCGGGAGACCCCGATCCCGCGCTCTCGCAAAGCGACCATCGGCTTCTCCCCCGCTCAGCACAAGAACGTGCGTGACTGCGGCCGTCAAGTTGATGGCGGGCACAGCACCAAGCTGGACAAGACGTGCCCGCACCGCCGTCGCGTCGCTGTGGAGTCCTCCCAGCACGAGAACCCGTCGACCGGACCATGGCAGTGAACTCGACGCCCGTGGCGGGGGTGTCTCGCGAGTCCGGGCCGGCGAGGAAATGACCTCTATCACCGGAACTGATTTCAGTGTGCCGGGCACGACGCGCTCGGCCAACGAGATCGCAGTCGCTTCATCAACCAATGGGATTCCCAGTTCTTGGGCGCGCTGCAACTTGCGGCTGTCCGGTGCCCCGGGATTGGCGACTAGCAACCCCGTCTTGCCGCTCACCGCGTTCATCACGTCCAATCCTGCATCGGCCAGACGGCGAGCCAGCTCGAGGCGAGGCGCATGCGTCGATCCCGTGATCACGACTTTGGTGCCCTGGATCAGTCCCACAGCCGAGTCATAACGGCCGGGGTCGGTCCACGGACAAGGCACTCTGGTGACCTTGTCTGGATACGCGCGAGTCGCAGCACCGCACGCGACGACGGGCAGTGGCAATCCCAAAGTGCTCGCAAGGCCGGTACTCCGTCGAAACACCTCCAGCAAGGTTCGCACGTCATCGCCGGCGTCGTGGGCGGCTCGTTGTGGGACCGACCGGTGTTGAGCAAGTGTCGAGAGTTTGGCGTTGGGGACGTCCAATTGGAGCCGCCGCGTCAAGGTGATGGTGCACAAACGATGAGTGATCGGGAGAGTAGCCCCTGCTCGTCGCGCCTCCTCGACGAGGAAGCCGTGGTCGAAGACCGCGTTGTGCGCAACCAGCGTCCGACCTTCGAGTAGTTCGCGTAGGTGCTCCAGTGCAGAGTCAAAGGTCGGCGAACCGTTGAGACGCTCGCGCGTAAGGCGATGGATGTGAACGGGACCCGGATCGCACCCGGGGTTGAACAACGACGAGTACTCGCCGACTACGTGTCCGTTTGCGTCCAACGCGATCGCGGCCAAACTGAGTACACGGTGCTGACGCGAACTCAATCCGGACGTCTCGACGTCGACAAGCGTCCAACCTCGCCCTACAGATGACACAGCAAACCCCGCATTCGACAGCTCGACCGGTGCATCCGGCAGGCGGATCCTCGGCCAGCGGATGGGCCCTGGGCGCAAGGCGCATCCGGACAACTCGGTCACTGTAGCGGTTGGCCAACCGACGGGAGGCGAACCGAGGATTCGAACCACAAGTTCGGCACAGAACTCGATTCGTCTGCGGGCCTACTGCTTCCGCGACCTGGTGACGGGTGTCCATCCAACACGCGAGGCGTTGTAGTCCGTTCGGACCAACCGCGACGGTGTCGGCCATGTCCGATACATTCGGTTCGTTCCCACGCAGATGGAGGTCCGATGTCCAACGAACTCGTCCAGGTACCGGTGTGGACGCTGGCCACAGATGAGGCGGATATCCCCGCAGTCCTGAGCGACACAGCGCTGACTCCTGATCGGCTCGCGGGCCTTCGCCGTGCGCTCGCTGAGTTCAGCGAGACGCCCCTGACGACGCTGGAGGCTCATGCGGCGCCCGAGTCACTCGATCGGTCGAAGGGTATCCACCTGCACGGCGTGAGTCCTTTGGCGCAGCAGTTGTCTCAGCTGGTGAAGAGTACGCCCAAGGTCGTTACGGACGGCGGTGAAACGCTGTACCGCATGGTCCTGCCGACCAAGGTTGCGGCACAGGTAGCTGGCGGCATGGTCAAGCCGATGGCGTCGTCGACCGTCGCGGGCGGCGTGCACAGCGCGCTCACGAATGGGTCCAAGATCGCCGCGCAAGCATCCTTCGTACCTGTCACTGCGGGAAAGGCCGCCGCGGCGGGTGCCGCGACAGGATCGGCGACGACGGCGGGAGTTGCCGCCGCCGGCGCCGGTGCGCTGACCGTCGCCGCTCCCCTGGTCTTGATGGCTGTAGCTGTGGGCGTGAGCGCATACGCCGACCAGCAGCGCCAAAAGACCCTCGAACGGATCACTGAACTACTCGAGAAGCTTGTCGCCGACAATCTAGAGTCCGAGCGGCACGCGTTGGAGGCCTGCCGGGGTGCTATCCAGAAGGCGACCTCGATCGTGCTCGACGAAGGGCGCATCGGAGTGACCCTGGGACTGGACTCCGCGGTGTTCGCGATCGAGAACGCCGTGTCGAAAGCCGCATCCCGAATCGCCAGGTGGGAGAAGGCCCTGCAGACGTTTGACAGTGACAAGGTCGAACTGAACCACCTTGCGAAGGCGATCCCGGGTGTCGAGGCAGCAGACAGCGAGTTCTACGTCCACGTCGAGCTTGCCCAGCTTGCTATCGCGATGAAGCGGCGAGTCATCGTTCTCCAAGCGGTGGAGCACGCGCAGTTGTCGGAAGGGAATCCGTTCGAACGCTTCGCTGCGGTGCTGCATAAGGAGCAACAAGATATCGAAGCAATCGATCGCCGCCTTGACGGCGTCTTGCT
The DNA here is from genome assembly GCF_001456905.1 of Gordonia sp. SGD-V-85. Taxonomy (NCBI): domain Bacteria; kingdom Bacillati; phylum Actinomycetota; class Actinomycetes; order Mycobacteriales; family Gordoniaceae; genus Gordonia; species Gordonia sp. SGD-V-85. Next base: position 264,990 of record NZ_LNQO01000003.1, on the reverse strand, counting down.
TCGCCTGTCAGCGCTGCAACTTGACCGGTCTCACGGCATCCGCGACATCATGTTCTCCTCCGGCGAGGTGGACAAACTGCTGAACACAACGCGTCGCTTGCGCGATCTCGGGCAGACAGCACAGATTGCTGGACGGCAGTCGGAGGTCACCATCGACATGGTCCAGGAGAAGGACGGTTCGGTGATCGTCTTTCCTGCGATCGCCTCGTAGGGGTCAACGATGGGGCCGGTGAACGGACGCAACGCGGACCCCAATGTGGTCGCGGCGAAGATGGCGCGGATTCGGGAACCCCACGTAGCGCCACTCAACGAACTCGCCGATCGGGTAGTCGACACCGAAGGCCTACGTCGAGGTGAGGTGCCCTACGTCGACCCCGACACCGGCGGTGTGAACGCTCGCATGCTCGTCCTGCTGGACAACCCGTCGACCAAGGCCGAATCGACCAGCGGCTCATGTCTCTTGAGTCTGGACAACGACGACCGGACCGCGCGGAACTGCCGCGAGGCGTATGCCCGCCACGGAGTCGACTGGGGTGATGTCGTCCACTGGAACGTGGTGCCATTCCCGGTTGCCGGTGTGAAGAACGGTGGATCGACCCCGGCGGAGCGGGCGCGCGGGGCCCGTTGGACCCGGGAAGTGGTGAACCTGCTCCCGAAGCTTGAGATCGTCCTGCTTCTCGGTGGTTCCGCTCGCGATGGTTGGCGTCGTGCATCCATCACGCGCGCCGGCATCTACGTGCCGCCAGGCAAGATTCCGCACTGTTCGATGCGCGGCTTGAACACCGCGGGCGGGCGCGAGCGGTTCGATGCCGCGATAGCCGACGTATCGACGAGACTCATGCTGGCCTGAGTACCCACCTGGAACGGATGAGGACTCCGGTGACGTTCCGCCACCGGCGTGCAGTCGTAGCTTCGGGACGCCCACACGGTTCCGACCAGCATGGGCCAATGCGCTGTGCAGCAGAATCTCTCGCTGCCGTCGAACCGCCCTATTGTCATCGCATGACGACTGACACGCATTGTGCGCAACGCGTGTTGCGAACACGTTCCGCGTCCACACCGTCCCCAGTGTGGCTGGCCACCGGACTGATGATCACCGGAGCGAGCATCCAGCTCATCGGCTTGTTTCACGCGCTCTCGTTGGTCGACGCAGTCAGGGAAGAAGCACGTCTGCGGCAGTCCGTTCTCCTCAGTGACGGATCGACTTATCGGAGCTCTGACGCACTAGGTGTCTCTAGCGAGACCGGGACCAACGTCGCGACCGGTTTGATCGTCGCGTCCTGCCTCGCTCTAGCCGGACTCTGGCTACTGCTTGCGTACACCAACCTGCGCGGTTTCCGCTGGGCGCGCGTGGCGGCCTCTGTCATCGGCGCGGTAGGCATCGCCTCCGGGATCACGTCCGTAGCAACCTATGACAGGTCAGTGACCAGCACGCTCGACCTCCTGCTGTTGGTCATCGAAGTCGCCGTACTGAGTCTCCTTTGGCATCCGCGTTCAGCGCCCCACTTCCGCCAGAAGTGACCTGACAGTCGGCCAACGCCCCGCTGCGTTTCGGCTCGGTCGATGATTCCGGCGTTTGGCAGAATGCGGGCATGGTCGAACAGAGCATCTGGATGCAGAAGTCCGCCGCGGATCCCAACCACTCCAGCTGGTATGTCGAACGCTTCCGCACCCTGGCACGTGAGGGCAACGACCTTGTCGGCGAGGCCCGGCTCATTGACGCGATGGCGTCGCGCGGGTCCCGCATCCTCGACGCCGGGTGTGGCCCGGGGCGCGTGGGCGGGTACCTCGCCGAGGTCGGACACGACGTCGTCGGCGTCGACGTCGACCCGGTCCTCATCCAGGCCGCTGAAGAAGACCACCCAGGCCCGCGCTGGCTGGTGAACGACCTTGCCGAACTCGACCTCCCCGCCCGCGGCATCGACGAACCGTTCAACCTCATCGTCTCGGCCGGCAACGTGATGGCGTTCCTCGCGCAGAGCACCCGCGTCACCGTCCTCGAGCGACTGCGCGCACATCTCCGCAACGACGGCCGTGCAGTAATCGGGTTCGGCGCCGGCCGGGACTACGCGTTCGACGAGTTCCTCGAGAACGCAGCCACCGCCGGCTTCGCTCAGGACCTGCTCCTGGAGTCCTGGGACGTCCGCCCGTTCACCGACAAGTCGGATTTCCTCGTAGCGATCCTGCGGCCCGCATAGAGGTCACCTGCTAGGCATCTGTAATGCCAACGTCAAGAGCTATGAGCGACACCCGAATCAGCCGTCGGCGGTCCCGAACGTCCCCTCAGTGATCTCGACGTCAGGCGACAGTGGCTGCCGCATCCGCCAGCGTTCAGTCAGCTTCGACGCGGCGATCTTCCACTCGCCGTCTTCGACGACGTACTCGTCGTCGTACTCCCCCAGCATGACCGTCTCGGTACGGTCGAGCAGGTTCACCTGTCGGAAGCGCAACGACCATCGCCCCGTCGCAGTCGTCTCGCTGGTGTTGGTGGCGTGTCCCCCGTGAACCGGTCTGGGTGGTTCTAGAGTCCTGATTGCCCTGTTGAGGGCGGAGAAGGGACGATAGGGATCATGGCGGGACGGAAGCGTCACTCGGCTGAGGACATCGTGCGCAAGTTGCGCCGAGCCGATGAACTGGCGGCCGAGGGCAAGAACGGCGAGGAGATCGCCGCCGACCTCGAGGTGTCGGCGGCCACCTTGTACAACTGGCGCCGCCAGTACGGCGGTATGGACGCTGATGCCGCCAAGGAACTCAAGGAGCTACGCGAGCAGAACGGCCGGCTCAAGCGCCTGCTCGCCGACGCCGAGTTGGAGAAAGACGCGCTGCGGGAGATCGCCAAGGGAAAATTCTGAGCCCGACCGCCAAACGCGCCGCGATCGACATGCTCAAAGACGTGAAGAACATGTCAGAACGTATGGCGTGCAGGGTTGTTGGGCTTTCACGGTCTACCTACCGGCGTCTGCCGTTGGCTCAGACACCGGCCGACCCGGACGCTGGTATGCGTGCACAGCTACGCACCTACGCCCGCAAGCACCCGCGACACGGGTTCCGGCGGGCGTGGGCGCACCTGCGGTTCGACGACGGTATCGAGGTGAACAAGAAGAAGGTGCATCGGCTGTGGACGGAGGAGGGCCTGCAGGTGCGCCGGGCGCCGCGGCGCAAACGAGCCGGGCAATCGTCAGTGCCGATCGTGGCGGCGGATGCGCCGAAGGTGGTGTGGGCATTGGACTTTCAGTTTGACTCGACCGTGGATGGCAAGAAGGTCAAGATCGCATCAATGGTCGATGAACACACCCGGATGTCGTTGCTCAACATCGTGGATCGCTCGATCACCGCCGACCGGTTGGTCGAGGAATTGGAGAAGACCTTCGCGATCTGGGGTGGCCCACCCATGGTGCTACGCATGGACAACGGCCCTGAGTTCATCTCAGAGGCGCTCCAGGCGTTCTGTGCAGGGTCGGTAGGCATCTCCTATATTCCGCCCGGCACGCCGTGGAACAACGGGTTCATCGAATCGTTCAACAACCGGCTTCGCGACGAGTGCCTGAACCGCAACTGCTGGCCCACCCTGCTCGAAGCTCGCGTGGTGATCGACGATTTCAAAGACGACCACAACCACCGGCACCGCCACTCGGCGCTGGGCTACCAGACCCCGGCCGAGTACGCTGCCCGATGCACCCACCAGCACCACCCTGTGGGCTGCGAGATCGACTGACCGACAGCTAGAAGAAACTGGCTCTAGAACTGCCTGGACCGGCTATCGGGGACCTGCCACGGATGCATGCCGTGGTGCATGTCGAGGATGGCGAACCGGCCGTCGAGCTTGTGCAGCGCGACCCGCCGAAAGATGTCCGTCAGGGCGTCGGCATCGTCGAAGGTGCCCATCGGCCCGTAGTCGATCCGCGCGCCGGCGAGGATGAAGCAGCCGCGAAATGCGTCCGCGTCTTTGGCATCTGACGCTCGCCAGTAGCGGTACTTCAGTCGCTCGATCGCAGCGACGTGATCGTGCTCCGAATCAGTCGTCATCGTCATCCGTTCTCCGCTGCACATGCCCCCGCCCCTCGGTCCGCTCGGGCGTCAGGGGCAGCGTATGTCCGATCGCACCAACCTCACGCGAGTTCGCGGACATCAACGGGCGGGTCTGCGGAAGGTAGCACTCGCCCCGAGGATTCGGGACGCTACTGCGACTTGGGGCGCGTTTGCCCCGCGGACGCCAGAACAGTGCGGCGTCATCCCGCAGCTGCAAGGTTGACCGAAATTGTCAGTGGTCGATGCGATCATCTGTGGGTCATGAGGGGTTCTCGCCCCAGGTCTGCGTTCGTCGTCAATCGCCTTACCGCCGTCGCGCTCCCGCACCACGAGCAGCGTCGTCGCCTAGGGCTTCGATGACAGCACGATCGAGGCGGGTTGGAGGAAGGAAGACGGATGAAACTCTCTGCTGCGCTCGATGTCGAGGTCGTCTCCCACGAAGCCGCCGACGAGGTAACTGTGCTGCTCGAACTGCAGGCACCGGCCGGCCCCGTCACGGACCGAACACCGACAGCGTTCCAGGTCGTCCTCGACCGAAGCGGGTCGATGTCCGGCGCCCCACTCGCCGGCGCACGGAAAGCTCTGGCGAGCGTGGTCACCCAGCTCGACCCGACCGATGTGTTCGGGCTGGTCACGTTCGACGACTCGGCCGACGTCGTGATCCCCGCCGGTCCTCTCACAGACAAGCAACGTGCGACCGATGCCGTTGCTCGCATCGACGCCGGGGGCCTCACCGACCTGTCATCCGGTTACCTACGCGCTCTGCAAGAGCTGCGACGCGGAACTACCGCGGCGGGTATTCGTGGCGGGACTGTGCTGATCATCAGCGATGGTCACGTGAATCAGGGGCTCCAAGACGTCGACGCCCTCGCCGGCGTCACCGCGAAAGCCGTCGCTGACGGCATTGTGACGTCGACGCTCGGTTACGGCCGCGGGTACGACGAAACCCTGCTGTCCGCGATGGCGAAGGCCGGCAACGGTAACCACGTCTTCGCCGACGACCCGGATGCTGCTGGGGCGGCAATCGCTGGCGAGGTGGACGGATTGCTGGCGAAGTCGGCTCAGGCCGTCACACTGACCGTGCGTTTCGTACCGCAGGTGCAGAAGCTGGCCCTGTACAACGATCTTCCAGTCCACGAGACTGCTGAGCGCGAGCTGATGATCGAGCTCGGTGACCTGCATGCGCTTGAGCAGCGAAAGCTGTTGTTGCAGATGAAAGTCGACGGGCTTGCCGCGCTCGGGGTCACACAGGTCGCCGACCTAGAGTTGCGTTACGTCGAGACGGCCACGCTGACCGAGCACACGGTCACGCTACCCATCTCGGTCAACGTGGTGCCGGGCGATGAGCTGGGTGATCGGATACCCGATCCGAAGGTGCAGTCCGAGAAGCTCTACCAAGAAGGTCAGGCCGAGAAGCTCCGGGCGTCGCAAGCCTTCGAACGCGGTGACATCGAGGGTGGCGAGTCCGCGCTCGGTGTCGCTCGGGCGCGCCTCACCGAGGCCGCCTCATTCTGCCCGCCCGAGGACCGCAAGGCCCTCGATGGGGAAGTTGGTGCGCTTGACGTGCTTGCTGCCGATGTCCGTACAACGGGTGCCGGTTACGTGTCGAAGGCGACCCGCGACTCGTACCATCTCGCCAACCGGAAGCGTGGTCGGCGCCGGGACTGAGCTCGTTCTCGACGATCCTGTCCCCAGGTTTCGCCCTCAACGCCGACGACCCACCGCGTCGAGCGCGACCGAACTCTTCACCAGGAGTAACGACATGCACCTCACCACCGCCCAACTCGACCGCGCCGCAGGTGTTCTCCTCGGGACAGCCGCTGGTGATGCGCTCGGCGTTCCGTACGAGTTCGAGTCCCGCGTCCTGCGCGGCGACGAGGCGCCCCAGATGCTCGGCGGAGGTCTAGGCGACTTCGCTCCCGGCGAATGGAGTGACGACACGTCCGTGGCGATGGCGATCGCCGACGTCGCGGCGACCGGTGCCGACCTCACCACGGACGAGGCGCTCGACGCCATCGCCGACAACTTCCTGCGCTGGTTCGACGGCGGACCCGCCGACATCGGCATCCAGACCCGGGCTGTTCTCAGCGCGACGAGGCGGCGGCTCAGCCGCGGTGGAGTCGGCGCGGGCGCGATCATGCGAGACGAGGCGAACTCCTACGCCGAGCAGCATCCGCACTCGGCGGGCAACGGTGCGTTGATGAGGACCGCACCCGTCGCGCTCGCGCACCTCGACGATCGGGGTGGCCTCGCCGACGCCGCTCGGCTCGTGGCCGGACTCACCCACGCCGATCCCCTCGCCGGCGATTCGTGTGTCTTGTGGTGCGAGGCGATCCGGGTGGCGGTCTCGGACGGACAGTTCGACGTCCGCGCCGGACTGGATCTGCTACCCGACGAGCGAGTCGACCAGTGGTCGGCATGGCTCGACGCTGCCGAGTCAGAGCCTCCGAAGTCGTTCTCGCCGAATGGGTTCACCGTTACCGCACTTCAAGCGGCGGCCGCGGCCATCACGCAGACCCCGATCCCCGACGCGATGCCGTGCCGTCACCTGCAGAGTGCGCTCGACACCGCAATCCGCGTCGGCAACGACACCGACACGGTGGCCGCGATCGCCGGCGGCCTGCTCGGTGCTCGATGGGGTGCAAGTGCGGTCCCGTGATTCTGGCGTCATGCCGTGCACGGTTGGCCGGAACGCGACGGACGACCCAGCGATTCGCACGACCTGGTCTCGCGAGCAACCCTTGCGGTGCGCAACGGCGAACCCGACGGCAAGGGCTGGCCGCTGGTCGACGACGTCCAGTACTCTGAGCACGCATTCACAAACGCGGTCCCCCACCCGTTCGACGACGGCGTGCTGCTCGGGACGCACGTGACTGTCGACCATGGCGCCGACGCAGTGGTGTCGATGTGCCGGGTCGGACGGCGCCAGGCGTGTTTCGGCGAGGCAACCGAGTTCGTCGCGTCACGGCTCATGGATTCGGCTGATCCCGCCGAGAACCCGAACCTCGAGTTCGTACTTGCGGACACGGCTGATGCCGTTCGCGGTTTGCGTGCCGAAGGCAAGACGGTGTTGCTCCACTGCGTTGCCGGACACCAGCGGACGCCGAGTGTCGCGGTCGAGTATGGCGTAATGCTCGGGCACTCGATCGAGACGGTGCGTGCCGCTGTGCTTGAGGCTATGCCTGGTGCGCGCGGATACGGGATCGTTTGGGAATCAGCTGGCGCGGCGACACAGCGACGGTATCGGTAGACACCTAGGATCGACACGCCCACCGAATGCGTGAAGTCGTTAAGTTCTTAGCCACTGCGAAAGACATGGTCCGAGCGCAGAACCATGTTGCACGAGAGCGAATATGACGACAAGCGAACCCGTTGGGAGGACCGGAGACCCAATCAGTTCCAGCGTCGTCAGGCAGTACGAGCGCGCGACCAACCTCAAAGATCTATTGTGCTGGTCAACGTCGGGCGCAACGTCTTCAGGAGGCAGCGTTGAACTCGTCGAACCGGCGAGCCAACCGCTCGCGGTCCGGTCGTTCGGATCGGCGCGAGGGCAAGCGAAGACGCCGACCCTCCATTTCTTGAATGCCATGCTTGAGCATCGGACCGTCCGTGACGTCCAATACGTCGCGTGCGACGTGTATTGAGAAGTCGGGCGAGATTCCGATGATGTTCAAGTCGAAAGCGCTGTGGTGGATCTTGCATAGACTGAGGCCATTAGAGACAATCGGATGCCCGTCGAAATCCTTATCAGGAGTGATGTGCGCAGCGTCGAGCAACCGGCCGTACTCGAGATTGCAGACTGCGCAGGAGGTGTCGTACGCCTGTAAGACACGCCCTCGAAACTCGGCTTGATGCAATCGTTTACGGGTGACCCGCTCTGCGTACGCGCGCTCCGTCGGCGACGGGTCCAGAGGATCGCGAAGGAATCTGAGACTTTCATCAACCGCTAGAACGAATTGCCGAGCGTCGGTGTCGTCTGCAATGACATAGGTGGGAAACACCGGGACATAAACCCCGTCCCGAATCTTGCGGAGAAGAATGATGGGCACTCCGAGCTCGTACGCCCTGCGAAGTTTCTTGTTGTCACCGTCCACCGAACCTGCGCGGTAGTCGTAACGGAAGAGGTCGCCTAGATCGCTGTCCGAGTACTGGCTATCAGGCGACGAAACGACCGACAGAGTCGCTTCCATGTCGCGAGGATTCCAAATACCTCGGGATCGGTCGATGACCCGACGCGTCTGCGTACCCACTTGCAGCGCCGTGAGCTCGTCCCGGGTGACGAAGCCTCGCTCCGCGACCTGCTCGGCTAACGCCTCCATGATGGCCTCGCGCAGACTCGATTCAACTGGACTGACCATCATGACCTCCGTCGGTTCCTAGCTCTGCAATGTAGCGGCACCGAATGCCAGTGGTCGCTCGGTGTAGTCCCGTCCAAGCCGTCGCGTGCTCAGACCGGACGATCTCCATGGGCACTTTCTCAGGGATGAGGTCGCATCTGGATACCCGTTCGATATGCCGGCGATGGTGCCAGACGGATTGGCGTCCGACCTGGCGCTGTCGTGAATTGTCTGTCGAAGCCTTCTGGCCGATCACTCTGTATCAGTCGGCATAGAACTCGGCATGCGCGTGAAGTGCAGAGGTGAAGTCGGCACGTCGACGTAGCGAGCTGGCCTCAAGCCGCCTGGTGAAACCTCTCGTCGCAGTAAGGCTGAGAGGGGTTGTGCCGTAACGTGTTAGAAGGCCATCCAGTGACTGACCGATCCGGACTCTCACTGGACGTTCGGATAAGCACCAAGCCTCCGCCTGCCCATCCACGCGCGCCGCCGCGGTGGGCCAGGATGTGCCTGGCAACAGTACAGTTCGCTGAACATCCACGGGCTCTCCAGGCTGAGTCAGCCGTCGACCTATCCATGTGGCGACCGGCGCCGTGACGGCGTTGCCCACCAACTTCCAGCGAGTGCCGTCCTTCCCGGCCACGCGGGTCCATCCAGACCTGAACCCCTGCAGCCTCTCGCCCGCCTCGATCGAGGGCTTCACTATTGCTTCGCCGGTCGGCCCGGCGGGCCGCCACACAGCGGGAGGGGAGGCTATCCCCAACTTCGACCCGCCCTTCAGAGTCGGTGTGACACCCTCGCCCCATCCGAGACCCCGGTTCCCTTCAGTCCAGTAGAACCCGTACGCCTTGTGCGACCTGAGCCCGCCTGAACCTCCGACTTCGTCAGCGAACAAGACGCCACGTGGGTCCTCGCTCTTCGATGCCACGACAAACACTCTGCGTCGTCGCTGACGCACGCCGAAGTACTGAGAATCGACGAGCCGATAGGCCCAGTTCCAGTTGTTCTGATCAAGCCATGAGGTGATTGCACCGATTGGAGCACCCCTGTGGAGTGTGAGCATGTTCGGCACGTTTTCGAGCACGAGCCACGTAGGTGCCCGCTTTTCGACGAGACGGAACACCTCGTTCACCAGCCCGGACTCAGCTCCACCGATACCCGCTTTCCGACCGACCTGGCTCAGGTCTGTACAAGGAAAACCCGCTGTCACCACGTCTACGGGAGGAAGGCTTCTCAGTGCGGTGATGTCGCCCGCCACGTGCGCATCGAACCGCTGCGACAAGACAGCGGCAGCCGGTGCCCAGTTCTCGCAAAGAAGCTCGGTCGTGACTCCCCCGCGGGACAGACCCAGTTCGAAACCACCGATGCCAGAGAACAGACCCGCCGCACGCATGCGATACATCCTCGAGGAAATCTGTGACAAAAGCCAGTCGTCGTAACGCTGGCTGCGCTCACGAAAGATCCGTCGTGCGGCATGGTCGCGCATCGCACAAGGGCGCCGCCACGACGACGTGCGGTGTCCTCCGGTCGTGTCGTCTGGCCGCGTCCTACTACGACCTGTCACCGGGGGTAGCTAGAGTTCCGATCGTGGGTGATTCGGCTACAAACGCGATGACGACGAAGATCATTGACAGCGTTCCAGAGGTAGGTCAACTCGTAACCGTTCGAGGTGCCAAGTGGGCCGTCGCAGACGTCCAGCAACAAGGCCTCGGCCGCAGCAGCGCCGACGACGCCACGGCCCAGTTGCAGCACTCAGTGACACTGCAGTGCGTCGATGAGGATCGCCTCGGCCACGAACTCCGCGTTGTTTGGGAAATCGAGCCCGGCCGGAGCGCGCATACTCACCGCGGCCTTCCTGAGCAGGTGGACCCGGAACGGTTCGACGACCCGAACAAACTCGCTGCATGTGTCGATGCGCTCCGGTGGGGCGCGATCACCAGTGCCGACGACGGTACGGTCCAAGCTCCGTTCCGAAGCGGCGCGAACGTCGAGCCGTATCAGCTCACTCCCCTCAGGCGGGCACTCGCGAGCCCCCGCGCGAACCTTCTCCTGGCTGACGACGTGGGACTCGGCAAGACTATCGAGGCCGGCCTGGTCATTCAGGAACTGCTGCTGAGGCATCGCGCGCGCACCGTGGTTGTCGTCTGCCCGGCGGGTCTCGTCTTCAAGTGGCAGGACGAGATGCAGGAGAAGTTCGGACTCGACTTCACCGTTGTCAACTCCGACACGATGAAGGACGTCCGCCGTTCCCACGGCATCCATGCGAACCCGTTCACGCTGTTTCCTCGGATCATCGTGTCGATGGCATGGTTGCCCGGGCAGCGCGCGCAGCGACAGCTGCGGGACGCGTTCGGCTCTAGCACGCGTTTCGCGTTCGACATTCTCGTGGTCGACGAAGCGCACCATGTCGCACCGAGCAGTCCGGTCCGGACGACCAAGGTTGGACTCGAGCGCCGCGGCTACGCCGTTGACTCACATCGCACCCGCGCTGTCCGTGAGCTCGCGGAACGTTCCGAGCACCGATTGTTCCTCAGCGCGACGCCACACAATGGATATACGGAATCGTTCACTGCGCTGCTGGAGATGATCGACCCCCAGCGGTTCGTTCGCGGCAACAAGATCGATCCCGTCGCGCTCAACGAAGTGGCCGTCCGGCGCTTGAAGCGGGACCTCAAGGATTCCAACGGGTTCCTCGACCGGCAGGTCAAGGCGCTGCGGTACGCGCCGGTTCACAAGGAATCCCAGGCATACGACCGTCTCCTCGCGTTCACCAGGCGACGCGACAAGGCGGTGTCAGAAAAGGGCCCCGGCGGGTCGGCGAAGGACATGGCAACGCTGCTGCTGAAGAAGCGTTTCTTCTCATCCCCGGTCGCCTTCGCCCAGACCATCGACGTCTACCGCGATACCCGGACCAAGGGGCTGGACGTCGACTTTGACCGCGACTACGACGAGATCTTCGGCCCGGACGCCGACGAGCTCGAGGAAGGCAAGTTCGATCAGCCCGAATTGGAGGCACTGCGTGACGCGAAGAAGTCGCTCCCCCCGCTCACCGACGAGGACATCGACGACCTCGAGTGGCTCAGCGCTTGGGGCCACGGCTTCGAGGGCCGGCCGGATTCCCGTCTCAGTGTGCTGCTGAAGCACGTCGAAGGTGAGCTTCGCTCGCACGGCGACTGGAATAACGAACGACTCGTGATCTTCACCGAATACGTGGACACCCTCAGGTGGATTCGAGACATCCTGCGACAGCAGGGTTACGAGGACAACCGCATTGATGTCATCGAAGGTGGCACAGACTCGCATATCCGCGAACTCATCCGCCTGCGGTTCAACGAGAGCCCTGCGAAGACACCGATTCGTATCCTGCTCGCCACCGATGCCGCCGGCGAGGGCATCGACCTGCAGAACCACTGCCATCGGCTGGTGAACTTCGACATCCCGTTCAACCCCAACCGACTCGAGCAGCGCATCGGCCGCGTCGACCGCTACGGCCAGACCGTCGCGCCCGAGATCCACCACTTCGCTCCTGATGCCAACGGCACCACGGCGCTGAGCAAGGACGTCGACCTACTGTCGCGCGTAGCGGTCAAGATCGACCAGATTATGCGGGATCTCGGGTCCGCCAACGAGATCATCGCCCCCGACATTCAACGACAGTTCGGTGGGCAGGTTATCGTGCGCCCCAAGGCCAAGGCCGAGAAGGATCCGATCGCCGGCATGATGCGCGGCGAGAAAGTCCTTAATGCTGAACTGGCGCAGCTAGAGAACGACCTCGCCAGCAGCCGCGAGCGGCTTCACCTCCGCCCGGAGAACCTCCAGCGCGTCGTCGAGACTGCGTTTGAGCTCAACCAGCTCCCGCCGCTGAAGCTCGTCGGTTCCCAGGACACCGATGCACCGGTGTTCGCACTGCCGAATCTCGATTCTTCCTGGGAGCAAGTCACCCGCGGGCTCTACACGCGCTTGAACCCGGACAACGCCCGTCCGATCGCCTTCGACCCCATGGTCCTCAAGCCGAGGGAGCAGGGCGGCGACCCCGACGTCGTGTACATGCACCTGGGGTCACCGCTGCTTCAGCGCTCGACGCGACGACTGCGGGCAGCGCTGTGGGGCGGGGATCGGTCCCTGCAGCGTGTCACTGCAACGGTCGTGCCAGGGCTCGACGAGTCATACGGCGTCGCGGTGACGCGCCTGGTTCTGGTCGGCCGCGCTGGACTTCGGCTCCACGAGGAAGTCTTCCTCGCCGGCACCCGCCTCGCCCGTCGCCAGGCCGTCGGCGAGCAGCGTGCCGAGGAAATACTCGAGTCGACGCTCGATCGCACTGACCTCAATCCGGTTCCGCCAGACATCGCGAACCAGCTTGCCGCCGCGTGGAACTCCTCCGAGGAGAGCGGTGTGCGCGCGCGGGTCGAGCAGGCGATCGCCGACCGCGCCGAGCGACGCAGACGAGCGGTCGACGGTCAGCTCGCCGAACGCAAACAGGCCGATCGCGCTCGTGTCGATGAGATCTTCGGTCGATTTGGCCAGACGCTTCGTGATGCGCTCACCGACGCGGAGGCGATGGACGATTCCCAGTTGGCGTTGTTCGACGACGAACGCCGTCAATCCGAACGCGACCTCCGCGAGATCAGGCGCAGGATCGACGCGCTCGCGGACGAACGTGACCGTGAACTCGATGCTGTCGACACCCGCTACGACGAAATCCGTGCCTGGGAGTTTCCGGCAGCGGTGATTTTCGCGATCGCTCCCAAGGACATCGAGAACGGACTTGCACTGCGATGAAGAAGACGAGCTCACGGAAGCAGGACTTCCACTCCGACTGGCTCAGCCAGGTCGACATCGAGGGCCCGTTCCTCGCGCTGCCCGTCCTGAAGGACATCTGGAAGGACGGCGTCGACCGTCTCGGCGACGCCGATGATCGACTTCTCACCTACAAGCAGGCGTTCACGCGGTGGCAGCGTGCTCTCGACAAGTTCGCCGCCGAGCCGCGTACCCCAGAGTCCAAGGCCGCCTACGCCGAGGTGAACCACGCGTGGATCTACACCGTCCTCGACCAGCTCGCCGAATGGGACGAACTACGAACGGATGTCGACGTCAGCGTCCAATCACCGGGCGAACAGGTCACCGTCACTGCGACCGCCGGTCTCGAGGGCCGCGACGGACAAGCCGCGGCGCTGCTGCTCATCTGCGAACCAACACCCGGCGGCTTGCGTGAAACGGGCCTCGACGGCTGGCCGGCAACAGAAGTCGACCGGCTGGCAATGCTGCTTCGCAAGGCCAATGTCGAGGTTGGAATCGTCACCGACGGCCAATGGTGGGCGCTGGTGTCCGCCAGGGACGAAAAGCCCACCGGCTCAGGCATGTTCAACGCGCTAACTTGGGCCGAGGAGCCCCTCCTCCGGGACGCGTTCTTCACCCTCATCAACCAGCGTCGATTCCGCACTCTCGACACCGAGCAGCGCCTCACCAAGCTGTTCGAGCGGAGCGAGCTCGAAGCCGAGGCGATCACCGAAGCCCTCGGCACGCAGGTACGCAGGTCCGTCGAACTTCTGGTGCAGGCGTTCTCTGAGGCCCGGCTGAAGGCCGCCAAGGGTGGCGATCCGGATCCACTCACCGAGAAGCCCGACGACGTATATCAAGCGGCTGTCACCGTCATGATGCGGATCGTGTTCCTCCTCTTCGCAGAAGAACGCGACATGTTGCCCACCGAGCAGCTCTACTGGGAGTCGTACGCAATCAAGGACCTCCTCGCCGGCCTTCAGGCACAGGCAGCTGGCGGCGAGGAGCAGCTAGACGAGACCTACGACGCCTGGCATCGACTTCTCGCCGTGAGCAAGGCGCTTCACGGTGGCGTCAACTACGACGAAATGCGGATGCCTGCATACGGTGGCTCCCTGCTCGACCCTGACAGATTCCCGTGGCTGCACGCCATGGACGGTCAAGGGCTGCGCCTGAAGGTGTCCGACCGAGTCATGATGCACGCGCTTGAGTCGGTACAAACCGTCGTCACCGGAGGTGAGCGCCGCCGAATCTCGTTCCAGGAGATCGATGTCGAGCAGATCGGCTACATTTACGAAGGCCTGCTCGGCTACTCCTGCAGCAATGTCACAGACGACATCGTCCTCGGCCTGGTGGGCAAGGACGGCGAAGAGCCAGAGATCCCACTCGGCACGCTCAATGAACTGAGCGACCAGCACAGGGGCGATCCGAGAAAGGTTGCCGCGGCCCTAGTCGCATGGACGAAAGAGAACCAGCCAGCAGCGACGAGCAAAACGGCGGCTGCACTCACCAAACTGATCGCAAAGGAACCCGCCGCCGAGGAACGCGCGGAGTTGATCCGCCTCCTGACGCCAGTCGCTGGTGGCGACACCGATCTCCTGGAAACACTCATCGGTTGGGGCAATCTGATCCGCCGAGACCTGCGGAATCTCCCCCTCGTATATCCGATCGGTGGTCTCGTCGTCGTCGAGACGCCATCGCGTAAGAATGCCGGCGCCCACTACACGCCTCGATCGCTCGCGGAAGAGGTTGTGCTGCACGCGCTCCAGCCGCTGGTCTATGAACCCGGCCCCCTGCAAACCAACGACGACAGCGAATGGAAGCTCAAGTCGGCAGCAGAGATTCTAGATCTCAAGGTGGCGGACATCGCGGCCGGGTCCGGCGCATTTCTAGTCGCTGCAGCGCGCTACCTCGCCAAGCGTGTGGTTGAGGCGTGGACCCGTGAGGAAATGCTGAGCGACGCGGATATCGCGGCCCCACACACGGTCGAGGGTCGTGCGTTGCGGGAGGTGATCGCCCGCTGCCTGTACGGTGCCGATATCAATCCGATGGCCGTGGAGATGTGCAAGCTATCTCTGTGGCTTGTATCGATGGACAAGACCAAGCCGTTCTCATTTGTCGACGATAAAGTCTTCTGCGGCAACTCGCTGCTTGGTCTAACTGACCTCGACCAGTTGCGCTATCTGCACTTCCACCCCGACCCAATAAAGATGCATCTATCGTTGTTGGCTGACATCGATGAGAAGATCGCGACGGCGACGCGGCTGAGGAATGAACTCGCCAATCCGGTCGAGGAACATAATCCGATGCGGTCAGCGCGGACGAAACGGCTTCTACTTGAGCAGGTACATCGGGCGACCGATGACCTAAAGCTGATCGCCGACAGCGTCGTAGCTACCGGCCTTCACCTGGGAGGAAAGCCCGGGCGCGAACTGGATGATGCGCTGACGACGCTTTCTTGGCAAGTGCATGAGGCGTTCCCCGCCGACGGATCGCAAGGCAATCGCGAGAACTTGCTTCACCGAATCAACCTAGGCCTGACACCTGAGGTCGAAACTGATTATGAACAGTGGAAGCCACTCCATTGGGCAATTGAGGCGCCGGACGTAATCACCGAACGCAATGGATTCGATGCCATAATTGGAAATCCACCATTCCTTGCCGGCAAGAAGATCTCAACCGCATATGGCACCAACATGGAGGCTTGGTTAAAGGTCGACCAAGAAGGAAAGAGGGGTGCAGCGGACATTTGCGCCCATTTCATTCGACGAGCCTGGTCATTGATTCGAAGCGACACCGGAGGAGTCGGACTGATTGGCTCAGACCGAGTGGGGCAAGGCGACACAGCAGCCATGTCCAGCGAGGTTATTGCAAACTCAGGAGTGATATATAGGGCAATTTCGGAGTTCCGATGGCCCGGCAAGGCATCAACGGGCGCGGCCATCGTCTGGGCGACTAAGAATTCAGCGAAAATGACAGCATCAGCGAACTTAAATGGATCCTCCGTTGAATCGATCAGCGGTTCACTGGCGGACAGCTCCCAGGCCGACACCAGTACAGCACAGAAGCTGACCCTTGAATTCAATGCCGGGAATGGCATATACCTATACGGTGAGGGCTTCGTTCTAGATCAAAACGATCCATTGATATCAACACTCAGTGGCACCGAAAAGAGATTCTTGCGTCCATTTATTAATGGACAGTCCCTACTAAGCGGCCAGCCATCCGGCCGCCTGGCAATCGATGTCAATTGTTTCACCAACGAAGATGAGCTTGTTCACGCCGCTCCTACACTCGCAGCGCACCTATTCCGCACCGTCAAGCCGATTCGTGACGCGGTAACGAGCCAAGTTCACGATACCCGATACTGGGCACACTGGGACAAGCGAGAGGCACTCTTCTCGGCTGTCGGGAAGCTGAACCGATTCCTTGTACTCGCCAGGGATACACGTGTACCCGCCTTCCTCATAACAGATGACAATAGGTCGCTTTATAGCGATAAGGTCGTCATATTGGCTACCGATCAGTTTGCCCACTACGGGATTTTGAACTCAGGAATTCACTATGCGTGGTTTGAACGTACCAAGACTGGCCGGGGGGCCACCAGTAGCTACATTGTATCGCGCTGCCTTCGAACTTTTGCGTTCCCTTCCGAGCCGCGGACGGAGATCGATAAAGCTGCGCGCAGCTATGAGGCTGCCCGGTCGCGGGCTTTGATGTCATGCACTTCGATTACCGAGCTTTACAATGACATCGATGACTCGTTGAATATGTGTGAGGAGGTCCGCAACGTACGCGACGCACAAGTCGCGCTTGATGTGGTCGTCCTGCGGGCGTACGGGTGGGAAGACATCAATCTGGATTATGGGCACCAACTATCTAACACAGGTACACGATGGTCGCCGAGTGGTGAATCGCGCGCAGAGATCGTCCGTCGTCTGGCGGCTCTGAATCAGGCGAGAATAGATGTTCGTGGCCGAGCGGCCACCCGGATTGACATTGAACAGGAAACACCCGTCTCATGACTGTTAATGCATCCACCGCCGTCCGGGCCGATCTCGTGGGCCTGATCGAGCAGGAACTGCTCGGACCACGCAACGGCCCCAAGGAGGAGATCAAGGGCACCCCGCGCGCGGCCTACATGGTCGGCGCACTGGCGCCAGTGACAATCGACCCCTCGCGCGGGGGGATGACTGGCTTTGATGCCGGTGCCGATCCGGCAGAAACTGGCCAGGCAATCAGCGACCTCGACCCGACCACGAACGGTCAGTCCGGTGTCCCGGTCCCGACAGACGAAGACATGGCTTCCTCCGGCGACGGGGAAGACCGAGACGAGGGTGCGAAAGGTGCGCTCACACACCCGTCGTCGATGGGCCTGCGGTTCCAGGTTTCCAGCGACTGCGGCGTACTGACCGTCACGGCCTCTTGGGGTCGGTACGAGACGTTTCGCCGGGAGAACGAAGACGGCCGCAAGGTGCAGTGGGCGCGGCGCACCCCAGTCACGAAGTCTGCGGAAATCGACGTCCGCGGTCAGCTCGCCCACACCACCCTCGCACCAATCACTCTCGACGCAGATGTGAATCTACGGGTCGAGCTGTTCCCCAACGGTGATCGCACGATCGTCGAACTGGCGCTGTCCAACGACCAAGTGACCGGGATGGACGCTCCGCCCGGAGACTGGCTTTTCCAGACCAAGATTCGGGTCGAAGCCAACAGTGGGGAGCCGGTCTTCCTGCCGTCGCGCGATGTGCTCGACGCGGATTACTCCGAAACCGTCGACGAACGCCGTCGGCTCGAACTGCACTACCGACACCGACTCGAGTTCGCAATCGGGCGGACGGCGTCCGTCACCTGGACCGAAACCGACGACGAATCCCGCCGCGCGACCTCGGTGGAGACCACGTGGCTCCCCACAGCGGATGTACCTCAGACCGTCGCAGGCGAAGCCGGCGCCGCGGTGACCTCGATGCGGCTGCTGATGGATCTCACGCCCGTGGGGGTGGACGGGGCGTTCCTTCCGCTGGTCGACGGCTACCGGACCTGGCTCGACGAGCAGAAGACGCTGGCCGCGGCGCTGCCCGAGCACCTCCAGACCACCGCAGACGAAGCCATCGCCGAGGCGGGCCTCGTCGTCACCCGGCTGGAAGACGGACTGCGACTGCTGAAGACCAGTTCCGACGCACTCGACGCCTTCCGCTTCATGAACCGAGCGATGCGGGATCAGCGAATGCGGTCGCAGGTGGCTGCCGCTCGCTCAGAGCGCAGCGACCTCTCCATCAAGGATGCCGTCGCCGAGGTAGCGGCGAAGGGTGACGGCGCGGCGTCCTGGAGGCCGTTCCAGCTGGCCTTCATCCTCCTCCAGCTCCCTGCACTGACCGATCCGACAAACGAATCGCGCAGCGGCGCAGCCGCAAACGTCGAACTCCTCTTTTTCCCGACCGGTGGCGGCAAAACCGAGGCGTACCTCGGCCTCGCCGCGTTCACGTTCGCGATCCGCCGCCTGCAGGGCGTCATCGACACCGACGACGGACCACTCGACGGCGGTGACGGCGTCGCTGTGCTCATGCGCTATACGTTGCGGCTTCTCACCTCGCAGCAGTTCCAGCGCGCCGCGGCACTCGTGTGTGCTGCCGAACTCATTCGCCAATCCGACGCGGCGAAATGGGGAGATCGACCGTTCAGCATTGGACTGTGGGTCGGGTCGGCGGTCAGCCCCAAGCGCTACACCGAAGCCAAGGAACAGATCAAGACAGCGCGCGAGGACACTGGCAAGACCCACGGTTTGACGGTGCTGCAGCTCCAGCGCTGCCCGTGGTGCGGGTCGGTCATCGACCCCAAAAGGGATCTCCAGACAGTGGGCGCCACCGAGCGGATCGAAATTCACTGCGGCGACCGCAAAGGCATCTGCCCGTTCTCGATCGACGGCGACT
The DNA here is from genome assembly GCF_001456905.1 of Gordonia sp. SGD-V-85. Lineage (NCBI taxonomy): Bacteria > Bacillati > Actinomycetota > Actinomycetes > Mycobacteriales > Gordoniaceae > Gordonia > Gordonia sp. SGD-V-85. Next base: position 245,921 of record NZ_LNQO01000003.1, on the reverse strand, counting down.
CCGGCGCCCTGCCGATCACCACGGTCGACGACGAGCTGTACCGCAACCCACCCACCTTCCTGCTCGCGACTGTCGACAAGTTCGCCCGGCTTGCACGCGAAGGCGAGGCCGCCAGCCTGTTCGGCTATGTATCGGCTCGCTGCCCTCGGCACGGGTACCGGCACCCCGACTCGCGAGGTAGCTGCAATGGCAAGTTCCACAACAAGAAGGACGAGGGCGGCGTCGCGTATCCAGCCGTCCAGATTGGGCCAGTACCGCGGCTGCGCCCACCGGACCTGATCATCCAGGACGAGCTGCACCTGATTACCGGTGCACTCGGGACCGCGGTCGGCGTGTTCGAGAACGCTGTCGACGTACTCTCGTCATACGACCAGAACGGAACGACAGTACGACCGCTGGTCGTTGCCTCCACCGCAACAGTCCGCAACGCCCTAAACCAGGTGACCGCCCTCTACGGACGCGGAGTGGCTGTGTTCCCGCCGCAGGTCCTCGACGTTCGCGACACCTTCTTCTCACGTGAGAAGCGACTCTCGGACGGAGACCCGGGCCGCAAATACATCGGCGTCTGCGCCCACGGAATCCGACTGACCCTCGCGGAGATTCGTATGTCGGAAGTCCTTCTTCTTGCCGGGCAGAAGCTCCTCGACGAGCACGGCGACGCGGCGGATCCGTATATGACGACCGTCGGCTACTTCTCCGCCACCCGCGAGCTCGCTGGCATGAGGCGCTACCTCGACGATGACGTGACCACCCGTGTCGCCGGGAACACCGAACCGTTCCCGCGTAGGACCACCGACTGGGCCCGGCTCGAGATCGGCGAACTGACAGCGCGCATCTCGTCCGAGGAGATCGCCCGCACCCTCGACCGGCTTGCCCTACCGTTCACGTCGACCTGGACCCCAGCCGCGGGTGGGCAGGCTCAGCCGCGTTGGACCACCCGCGGGAAGTCGGCGTACGGCAAGGCACTCGCCGACGCCCACAACGCGAAGAAGGAACCACCCAAACCGGTTCCTCGTCCCTACGACGTCGTGCTTGCCACGTCGATGCTGCAGGTCGGTGTCGACGTCCCCCGACTTGGTCTGATGCTCGTGGTCGGTCAACCGAAGAACACGGCCGAGTACATCCAGGCGTCGTCCCGCGTCGGCCGCGACGCCCGCAAGCCCGGGTTGGTTGTGTCGCTGGCGAACTGGGCCCGCCCCCGGGACATGTCGCACTTCGAGTCCTTTCGCCACTACCACGAGACCTTCTACGCACAGGTCGAGGCGCTCAGCGTCACGCCCTACTCGGACACCGCGATGGAACGCGGCCTCACCGGCATGCTCGTCAGCGCCATCCGCGTCACCGACGAACGCGGGTCGGACTCGCTGTCTCCCGAGCCTGGCGCCCGAGAGATTCTGAGTAAGCTGCCGATGGCTCATGCCCTGGTCGACCGGATCGTCGCCCGCGCAACGCCCGCGGCACCCGACTCCCAGACGGTCGAGCGCATGCGGCAGAAACTGCTGCAGCGAGTTGACCGGTGGCACGCGAAGGCGCAGGAGAACTCTGGTGCACTCGTGTACGAACGCAAGCGGAAGGACCACATCGAGTGGCCTCTTCTCATCAGCCCGGAAACCACTGTCCCGTCACCCGCAGACCGAATCTTCGTAGTTGCTAACTCCATGCGCGAGGTGCAACCCGAGTTCAACCTGCTGGTGAGTCCTGGCCGTGACAACCTCGCCTTTAGAGAGCAGACCGGCGCCCCGTCATGGCAGTTCCCCGAGGAAGGCAGCGAATGACCGCGACCACGCCCGCAGGACTCGACGGCGGCGAGATTCAACCGATCAGTGTCGGTGCGACGGAGCTCAATCCGATCGCCGACGTCGAGGCCAAGATCACGAAGAACCGCAGCAGGGTCGGATCGCTACGTCCGTCCGCACTGCTCTACACCTCTGGTATCGGTGCAACCGTCGACCTCCCGCGCTTGTCTGTCATGCCCAGCGGCCTCGACAGCTGGCAGCGCTACTACGACCGCCGCGCAGGCGGGGCAGACGTCATCGTCGAGCCGCGACTCCTCGAGCTCGTGCGGGCCTACGTGGGGAATCAGGTCGACCAACTTCGGAAGGCTCCATGGGCACCGGAGTTGCCCGGCGGGGCCGGCGACGACGCCATCGACCTAGGAATCCCAGCACGGGTGTTCCCCCAATGGCTCCGCTGCACCGGCTGCAATCAACTCGCTCCCGTAAACCACCATGTGTTCGAGTTCAAGAACGTGCTGAGATACCGGCCGGATCAGGCGCAGTTCGTCCACAAGAACTGCAAAGGGTGGGATTCCGGTTCCAGGGGTCCCCAGGGGCGGAAGGGCAAGGAACAGGCAGCGGTGCCTGCCCGATATCTGATCGCCTGTGTCAATGGGCATCTCGACGAGTTTCCTTATGCTGCTTGGGTTCACCGCGGACGCTCGTGCCCGAACGCGCCGATTCCGTCGCTTCGGATGCGGGAGTGGAAGAGCAACATCGGTCCGGATGTCCAGATCGTCTGCCTCTCGTGCGATTCACGGCGCGGCATGCTCGAAGCGACCGGCCCCAAGGCGACGGAGAAGCTGCCCAGGTGCCGCGGCCGGCATCCTCACCTGGACGCATTCTATAAATGCGATCAGCCGGGCAAGCTGATGATGCTCGGTGCCGCCAACCAGTGGTTCGCGTCCACAGTCGGGCTCCTGGCATTGCCTCGTGAGGAGTCCGCAACTTCGGAGGACCTGCTTCCGCATCTGGAGGGCCTCCCGCCTAATATCATCGCCACAGCCACAAGTCGTGACTCGCTCACTGCTTTCCGCATGCTGGTAACCACCATCGCCCAGACCGACGTCTTCGAGAAGACCACCGACGACGCCCTCTGGGACGCCCTGCAAATGCTGAAAGCCGGAAAGTCGTCTAGCTCCTCGAAGCCGGCCAGCACGGACCCGACGGACATTCTCCTGCCGGAGTGGCTTGTCCTCACCGCCGAGGCGAAGTACACAAAGCACAGCGGCGCGGCCGATTTCCGCGCCACTCGACGGGATGTCCCCCGCACGCTGCGGCCGCTCGTCACAGAGGTCGTCGCGATCGAAAAGCTCAAGAAGGTAAATGCCTTCGTCGGCTTCACCCGCATCGACGCTCTCGACCGCATCGACGACAGTAAGAGCCGCGTCGCCCCGCTGGTCCAGAAGGGTAGGCCATCTTGGGTGCCCGCCACAGAGGATCGTGGCGAGGGCTTCTTCCTGCAGTTCGACGAGACAGCCGTCCTGGAGTGGGAGGAGAAAGTGCTCGATCTCCCGATCTGGGAGACGTTCCGCGACGCGCACAAGCTGAATTTTCGGCGCCGCACCAGCAAGACCTCCGACAGCACCATTGATCCCGACACCCGGTTCCCCGCGCCACGCTACTGGGCCATTCACACGCTCTCGCACCTCCTCATCCGGGAGGCGGCAATGTCGAGTGGATACGGGTCCGCGAGCTTGACGGAGCGGATCTACGCCTGGCGGGAGGACGGCAACCGGCCTGCCGCGGCGGGCCTGCTCATCACCACGACGGCGTCCGATAGCGAGGGAACCCTCGGCGGTCTCGTCGACCTTTCCCGGCCAGAACGATTGGAGCCGCTGGTACATGAGGCCGTCCGCCGTGGCGATCGCTGTTCGAGCGACCCGGTCTGCTCCCACCGTCGACCGCGCGGCAAGGAGGACTTCCTCCACGGAGCGGCCTGCCACTTCTGCCTCTTCGTCAGCGAGACGAGCTGCGAGCGGACCAACCGGTTCCTTGACCGCAGACTCCTACTTGGGCTGCTAGTAGACAAGAAGGTTGCGACACCGGGTTTGCTAGCCCTTATTCATGCAGCCTGACAACATGTCTGCCGCTGCTCGGCTGGGCGCGATTCTGGGACGTGATGAGGCGAGCGCCATCGCCGCAGCCCTACGGCAACGAAAGCTCCCCCACCTAGCCGCACAGAGGGCGTTTCCCCTTCACCGCGCCGAGGTCAAAGTTCTGCTCTCGGAGTTGATTACGACGGTGCGCGGAGCTGACCCTGCCGCAGCTGTACTGGACGGCATCGCGGCTGTCCCTCGTACCACTTGCCCTGAGCCTGTCTGGACAACGCCGAATGTCCCAGGGATGGAGGGGAGAACGACTCTCGCGGTCGCGGACATGATCAACCGAGCTGAACGCTCGGTTTACGCTGCTACATACTCCGCATCGAGGAGAGCCGAGTACGTTCAAGCGCTGACGAACGCGATCGACCGCGGAGTCTCGGTCACGATCGTCCTGGACCGGAGCATCCAGGAGAGGAATGGCGGAGCCGTACCGAAGGCACTCGCAGGCGCTCGACTGTGGGCATACGCGCCTGAGCCGACGGCCTCGTGGACACCGCTGCAACACGCCAAGCTCGTTGTTGTTGACAGCGCTTCAGCGCTGGTCACGAGCGCAAACTTTTCGGACTCGGCTGCTAAATTGAATCTCGAATGCGGACTACTCAGTCGCGACCCTGAAGTTGCTGGTGGCCTCGTTCGCCAATTGGAGATGCTCTACCAGCAAGGGGCGCTGGTTGATTACTAACTCGCTGCTTGGTGTGACCACCAGGTCGTAGCCCTTGATGAATCCCAAGCCACTCGATGAGATCGTGCGACAGCGCATGTCGCGGCAATCCCGTCGCGATACCCAGGTAGAGCTGCAGGTCCGCCGCCGACTCCATGCGGCTGGCCATCGATATCGAGTGGACTACCGACCAGATCGATCGATCCGTTGCCGCGGCGATATCGTCTTCACACGTCGGAAGGTCGTTGTCTTCATCGATGGATGCTTTTGGCACGGGTGCCCGTTGCACGCGACACAGCCGAAGAACAACGCAGACTGGTGGCGCGCCAAACTTGCGAGCAACGCGGACAGGGACCGCCGTCACACGGATGCGCTGGGCGACCTCGGGTGGCAGGTGCTGCGGTTCTGGGAGCACGAGGATCCAGACGATATCTGTCGACGGATCGTCGCTGTAGTGCGCGCGGTCTAGAACAGCTCGTAGTCGACCGCCACGGGTTCAGAACATGGCAAGATCACAGTCCAACCAGCGGACGCACAAGAACCTCGGCCCAGGAGAGAACTTGCTCACCACTACCGTGAAACGATCGGTTCGTCTGAATGAGTCATACATAGTGGCGTTCGAAACTCATTGCGCCATCATAGCGCGCGTAGGTGAGCGTGATAATTGTACGCATATAAACGTTAGAAAGGCATCGCAATACTAAATAGAATCCACAAAATCTACAATTTACAATGCAGCAAATGTTCCGGAGAGGCTCTCGAGAAGTACTTTGAACGGCTTGCGCGTCGGTACGCACCCGATTGAAAGGACAACAATCTTGTTTCGCAATAATACGAAGACGCCAAATTCGAAAGACCGAACCTTAATCATCGACGATAAGGTCGCTCGCGAGCATTTGCTCTCTATCGAACGGCGGGCGTACAAAACCTATCGTGCACGGGAGTCTGCGTCCTCGAGGCTTGGTCGACGCGCCCGGGCTTGGAACTGGGCTATTGTCGCTCTATCAACCGCCACCACCGTTGCCGCAGTCGGGATGCTCACCGACGCTAGTATGTACGGTCCGAACGGGCCAACCTTGCTCGTCTGCGTATCGGTCTTCGCCCTGGTCGTTTCGTTAGCGGCCACGAATATGAATCATTCGGGACGAAGTAGGGATATGTTCTTGAACTATAGAAAGATCCAACGTATCGCGGTCGAGATGGAACAGATGATTACCGAAGAGGTCGTCACGAGGTCGATGGTAGCCGCGATATCCGACCGCTATCAGGAGGTTCTGGACGAGAGTGAGAATCACACGTCGGGGGATTATTGGCGGCACTTTTCTTCAAAACTTGCCAAGGACCAGGCGTTCTACCTCGGCGAAGATGTTTCGCAGTACCTAAGACGGCGGGAGATGCTGCGCGACACGACAGTAACCTCCCTGCCTTACATCACCCTGCTTCTTCCTGCTGCGCTCTTCTTGCCACTCCTCGAAAGCCTGCTGTCCTGACCGTGATAACTCGCACGCAGACGCGGGCACGACACTCGCGTCCACAGTAGACGTCTGGGTGTGATAAGTTCTGCAACCGGGTCCCAAGAGGGGCTAGGCCACCCGCCTGCAACGCAACTCATCTCGGTGAGCCTGCAAGGCGCGAGCGTGCGAGCGTGAGCGCGCGTGAAGCAGCATTTCGAGGCGGGCCAGCCGACAGTAGGGGCCCGGCGATCGCCGGGTCCTTACTGCTGTGTCGAGGAGGTACGGCGTTGGACGAACTTGCCAAGGCGATCGCGGACGCGGCTACGCAGAAGATTCGGGCCTACGAACGCCGACGGAAACAAGCCTACGACGAGACCGTTCGCAGACAGCGGCGGTCTGCAGCAAGTCTGCCTCAGCTCCATGCGCGAGAGCCGCTTCTTTGGGCATTCGACTCGAGTCACAACCCGTTCCATGTAAGAGCTCGATCTGCAGCCATCGGTCATTCAATCTTCTCCTCAATTCAGAGGGGCACTTATTCTCCTCTACCTCCAGCCGGCTTTAGCATCCCGAAGCCTGGTGGGAAGTCACGCGTAGTAACGGCATTCGCGATAGCCGATGAGGTCGTATCCAAGCGGCTCTACAACTCATTGATGAACAAGAACCGTGCTCGACTGAGTGCGAGATCTTACGCTTACCGTAAAGACCTCGGAGTGCACGACGCCATCTCGCATATCAGAACAGAGTGGTCCGATGAGCATCGGCTCTATCTCGCCCAGTACGATTTCGCCGATTACTTCGGATCGGTCGATCACGATCACGTTTGGGCGACTATTTCCGATATCGGGCTTTCGATCACCCGCTCAGAACGCAAGATCCTTCGAGCGTTTATGGTTGCCCCGAAACCTACACCGCTTCCGGGGCTGCTGCCGGCATCCGTGAATCCGCGCAGTAGGGGGATACACCAAGGTACAACTATCAGTCTGCTGCTCGCAAATATTGCAGCAACACCTCTCGACCGCGAATTCGAGCGACTTGGTGTGTCCTTCACTAGATACGCCGACGATATCGTAATCTGGAGTCGCGACTATAGCAACTTGAGTCGCGCAGTCGAAGAGTTGCACCGATTTTCCGATCGAAGCCGATGCGGCATCAATCATTCGAAGAGTCGTGGTATTAATCTGCTCACCGTTCCTGACACGGCAGCCGCGGAAATCCGGACAATTCACTCGGCGGATTTTCTGAGCCAGACCGTAGCGTTGCGCACTGTCTCTTTGTCGGAACGCGCGCTTTCAACTGCGAAGAAGACCATCAACGAGTACGTATACAACCACTTGTTGCGTGAACCGATTCGAGGATCGCAGGACCTTCGTCGCTTGGACGGGGGCCTCGATCGAGACTATCTGGCCCTGCTTTGGCAGCTCCGTCGCTACTTATACGGCAGTCTCAGCGAAGAGCAGCTTCGAAGGCTGCTCAGGGGTCCGCTCCCCCCTATGATGTCCCTCGGCGGCTTACTTGGGCGACACCCACTGGTCGACGACATCGATCAGCTCAAAGAACTTGATTCCTGGATCGCGACTCAAGTTTGGCTTGCGCTTCGGAAGCGCGCTCGGCTTCTGGCCGGGTCGCCTGGATTGCGGAAGTTGCCTGCTCCTTGGGGATACAGCCAGTCGCAACTATTAACGTTCAAGCCGGTGTCAACACGGGGACTACGCTCTACTGTCGACGGGCGTTTGCCTAGCAGCGTGCGAATGTCGGAGTTAGTTAGGCGAGGCGTTCGTGCACATGGCCTTCGGGTGGCTACACATTTGGGTTCAGCGTATAACTGGAACTAATCTCAGGGATGTTTTATCGGCGATCTGCTGGCGAGGGTGAATCTGTTGGTCAGACCACAAACTGACTCCCCGACCGCCTCAACTCAGAGAACGCCTTGATCCCCGTCGACGTAGCGGTAGCAATCGGTCGCAACTCAGGCCCAGCCTCGGTCTTCGACACCATCACCACGTTGTCTACGTATGGCTGGATCGTGCTGGTGTTCTGCACGGTGGCGACGATGATCAGCTGGAACCCGAACTTCCGGAACGCCGACAACGCCTGCTGGGCGAACTGCGGGTCGGACTTGGAGAAGGCTTCGTCGAGCATCAACTGGGCGAAGATGGGCCGGTTGTCATTGCCGTGCGGGCTGGCGAGGTTGAAGCTCAGTGCGCCGGCGAGACAGAACGCCATCAGCTTCTCCTGCTCGCCGCCGGAGTTGTCGCCGGCGTTGGAGTAGGTGCGGATGGTCTCCCCCGACTCGGCGTCGTGCTCCTCGCAGTAGAAGTCGAACCGGTTGCGGACGTCGAGGGCGTCGCGCGTCCACTGGCGGTCCTCCGGGGTGTTGCCGGCGAGGCGTTCGCGCAGCAGCAAGATGTCGGAGTACTGCTCGAGGATCGCCTGCTCGTCGCCGAAGCTGACAGCGGTCGCGCGGTTGGAGATCTGGCGAGCCTTCTCGGTGAGCTCCTCGACGGCGGCGAGCTTCTTACGGCCCGGGCGTAGCCGCAGGCGGGTGCCGCGGTTGAACGCGACCGCGCCGAGGCCGGTGTTGACGCGTTCGATCTGCTCGACGATGCGTCGTTCCTCGGCGTCGGCGGCCATGTGCAGACCGAGGATCGCGCCCGGCGCCTGCTCGGTGATCAGACGGCGCATCCGCTCGTAGGCGGCGGGCAACTCGCGCTCGTCGATGCGCCGGCAGACGGCGACGTAGTCGTGCAGACGTTCGTCGAAGTCGTCGCTGTCGTTCGGGATGGCGTCCGGGAACTCCTCGTCGTAGGTGTCGAGGATGCGGGCCAGCTCGTCGCGGGAGCGCCGGGCATCCGACCGCATCCGGTCGCGCTCACGGCTCGCGGCCTTGACGATCTCCTGGCGGTACGGCTCCGGGTTGAGCACGTCGAGCGTCGCCGAGAGGTCCTCGCGGAAACCGTCGAGGGTCTTCTCCGCCTGGGCGGGAACGTCTTCAGGCTTCAGCCGGTCGATGAGGTCGAGAAGCTGGGTACGGCGAGAGTCCTGGCGGGCGATCTTGTCCTTGACCAGCGCGGCCTGCGAAATCGCGTTGCGGACCTGCTCCCAGAGGTCTTCAGCCTTGCGCTGGAGGGCTTCGACGTCGGGATTCTCCTCGATCAGCAGGTCGTACTGGTCGGTGAGCTGGTCGACCCGGTCATCGACAGAATCGACGTCGATCTCGTTCCACTGCGTGAACTGCTCGCACACACGGCGATACGCGTCGCGGCGTCGTTCCTTGGCGCTGCGCTCACGATCGAGCTCGGCGCAATCCTGACGGGCATCCTCGAACGCCCGCTCCTCGTACTCGAGTTCGTCACGCAACGCGGCGATCTTCGAGGCGACGTCGCCAACGAAGATGTACTGCGACCGGCGGAGCTGTTGGCGGTCGTCCTTGACCGCGAGCTTCGCCGAGTCCTTGCGCAGACCCTGGTCGGTGACGGCCTTGGCGTGCTGGGAGAACTCGCCGGGACTGTCCACGCACATGTGGTTGCCCAGCTTCGACAGCACCGTCATCGCCTCGGCGGCACACGGGTGCGACGCATCGACGGGACGCAGCTTCGAGGCCAAGGTTCCCGGCTCCAGAACCGGCATCGGGCGAGAGTCGGCCTGGTGCAGCTGGATACGACCGCGCATGTCGTGCGAGTTCACGAACCGCAGGGCCGCGCGGAAGTGCTTGTCCGGCACCAGTAGTCGCAGGCCGACGTTGCGCAGCACCTTCTCGACGGCCAGACGCCAGCGCTCTTCGTCGGGATCGAGTTCGACGAGCTCGGCGACGTACTTCAGTTCGGACTCGTCGATCTGGAGTCCATGGGCGATGGCGCGGCGCATCTCGTGCTCGGTGCGCGGCAGTGCGGAGCCAGCGTTCTCGACGCGGCCGAGCTCTTCCATCGCGGCGTCGCGGCGGGTCCGCGCGGCGACCTCGCTGGCCAGGGCCTCGGCATAGTGGGCGCGACCGGCGTCGAGCTGGCCGTCGATCTTGGCGGCCTCCTCAGTGAGTTCCTCGCGCAGCAGCCAGAACCCCTCGGCCCGCGTGGGCGGGGTGAAGCCGAGCGCGGAAACCTTGTCCTCGTACGCGTTGCGTCGGGCGGTGACCTCGGTGCTGAGTTTCTGTGCGCCGCCGAGCTGTTCGCGCAGCGGGGCGAGGTCGCCGGTGGAGGTGGCGATCCGGGACAGCAGCAAGCTGTGGTCCTGGCGGAGCTGGTCGTGCTGGGTGGTCAACGCGGCGAGATCGCCGTCGAGGCGGGTGATCTGGTCGTCCAGGTCGGCGACCTCGGGCTGGGCATTGTGGATCCGCAGGTTGTTGACGTAGCTGCGGATGGTGGTGTTGTCGATGGTGTCGAGGACGGAGAAGGTGGCCGCCTCCCCCGCGTACCGCTCCTGCACCTCCTCGATGTTGCCGAGGATGGTGCGCTTGCGGCGCGCGACGTCGAGCAGTTCACGCGCTTCGACGAGCGGATCGATCTGGTCGAGGGCGTCGGCGATCCCGACGATGCTGGTCGGGGCGTCGAGCATGAACTCCCGCACGAACTGCGCGAGACCGCCGACGCTCTTGAGCGACTTGGCCTTTCCGAGGAGCTGCTGCGCGGCGTCGGAGCCGCGGATCCCGATGAGCGAGTAAAGCGTCGAGAGGTACTTGCCCTCGCCGGGTCCGCCGCGCCAGCCGCGGTCGCGGAACTTGGCCGAGTTGTAGTTGTTGGCGGCCCACTCGTTGCAGGCCTCGACGATGTCGGCGTCGCCGTCGTAGATGAAGTACGAACTGTGGGCGTCGGTCATCTTGCCGGCGGCAAGCCATTTCAATACCAGGCCGGTGATGGCCTCGCCGGAACTGGAGGTGTACGTGACCGCGATGGCCGCCCATGCCGGGCCGGTGCCACGCAGGTACATGATCTCGCGGTGGGCGTTGGTGCCGTCGCGTCGCTCACCCCACGCGCCGCGCACGTACTTGCCGACCGTGCGCTTGCCACTGGAGGATCCGGCCGCCGTCGCATCGCCCGAGGCGTTGAAGTTGCGCCGATGATCCGGCAGGAACGCCAGCGAAATCGCGTCGAGCAACGACGACTTACCGCTACCCGACGATCCGGTGATCAGAGAACCGTTGGGACTGAACGGGATCGAGTGATACCCGTCGAACACGCCCCAGTTGATCAGCTGCAACCGGGACAGGTGGTACTGGTCGACCTGCCCGCTCACCAATCGTCTCCTTCGTCGTTCTCGCCGTAGGCTCCGTCGAGGTCGGCCGCGTCGTCGTCGCGTTCCGCAGGCTCGTCGGCGAGGTCCTCCGGTGGCACTTCCCCGGTGTCACCGGATCCGATGAACTGCTCGAATTGCCTTTGTAGGTCAGTGATCACCGACGCCGTCATCACCGCAGAGATCACCGGGCTGACGATGAAGGTGTCGGCGTCGTCGCGCTGCTTGCGGAGGAACTCGAGCTCCTCCATCTTGTCCAGGGCGCGTTCGATGCGCGTGTCGAAGAGTGCGAGGTCGCGGTCGATGGTGTTGGTGACGCCGGCGAAGAGCTCGTGGATCTCTTCGCGGGTGATCAGCACGGGCTCGTCGCGAGCGGCGCGCACGTACTTGGCCAGGTGCAACGCCAAGATGGCGTCGTAGGTGTGAATCGTCTCGCGCTTGAGGATCTTTCGGCCCCACCGGGAGTCGTAACCGGCCTGCTCGACGAAGGCGACCTGCAGTTCGTCGACGATGCGCAGCCGGAGGTCGAGTTCGGAGAGGCGACCGCGCAGCACGTCCTGATACTCGGCCACCCACGACCACAGCTGCGGCTGTCGGTCGCCGCTGATGTAGCGGCGGGTCAACAGGTTCTGCAGCGCCCAGCACGCGCGGTCGGGCAGCTCACTGACGTCGCCGTCGAAGCGGGGTGCGTTCGGCGTGTGGGTCGCCGCGCGGTTCGCGACGGTGGGCAGGTCGTCGAAGCCGGCGAATTCGTCGGGGGTCGTGGGGGTGCCCTTCGTGGCTCGCTCCGCTCGCACCTCAGGGGGCAGAGAATCGGCGTCGGTCGCAGGGTCGGATTCGGGACCCTTCGTGGCTCGCTGCGCTCGCACCTCAGGGAGCGGGGGTGGAGTCTCGCCGGAGCCGGGGTTGGTCTCGTCGGTGGTGGTCATTCGGCGTCGACCTCCGCAGTCGGAATCGGTTCGGTGAAGGTCAGGTCGGGTACCTCGATGGCGTGGTCGTCGCCGATGAGCGACCGAAAGCGGACGGTGGTCATCGGTACCTTGTCCCCTGCCGCTTGCTGTTTCTGGGCCTGTTGTTTCTGGGCCCACGACCACAGGACGATGACGTGCGCGAGGTACGGCTCCTCGAGTCCGTCGATGACGTCGGCGAGGGCGACCGGTCCGGCGGCGACCGCTGCATTCACGGTGTCCGTTAGTTCGGTGGTGTCGACCTGACCGGACAGCGAGGCGAACGAGGTGAGGTCGGCGTCGAGAGTGGCCGGGAGCGCGGGTGCGGGCGGGACGTGTTCGCGGATCTCGAAGGCGAGTCGGCCGATCGAGTTCACCGTCGGCGCGGCCAGGGGCAGCTCGTAGCCGATCCGACGGTCGGCCAGGGACGTCTTGAGCAGCTCGTTGGCGGTGGCCAGGGCGTCGTTGAGCTGGCGGGCGAGACCGCGGCTCTGCTCAAGCGTTCCAGACGCGACGAAGCGTCGGATACGGCGTGCACACCGCTGCCGGGTGCGGCCGACCTCGGCCATCTGCTGGGTCACCAGGCCGAAGAAGTTGTCCATCACCGACCGCAGGCCCGCGTCCATGCTCGGGAAGCTGGCGATGATCGTCTCGATGTCGGACTTCAGGCGCGCGCGACGCTCCGGATCCTGAATCAGGTGCGAGAACGCCTGGTACGACGCGGACTGCGGCGAGTCGAGGAGCGCCTCGTAGTCGTCGAAGAGCTGTCGCTGACGGTCGCGGTAGGCGAGGTCGGAGTCGCCGGGGTCGTCGAGCAGCGCGGTGGTGATGCGGTCGAGCATCGTGCCGTACTGGCCGATGTCGGAGATGATCTGCTCCATCTGGTAGCCGATGGTCCGGGCGGCGTCCTCGGCCACGCGCAGGTCGACCGGGGGGCGTCGGCCGGCGTCGAGGTCGGCGAGTTCGGCGTCGAGGTCTGACATCTGCGCCTCGATCTCCAAACGGATCTGGTCCGGGTCGTTGCTGACCTGACCGGCGACGCGTCGGAGCTCGGCGGCGATACCGGTGATGGATCCGCCGGTGGCGATCGAATCCTCGCGACGCTGACGTCGCATGAAGTCCAGGACCGATCGTGCCTCGCTGGTCAGGTGGCACAGGTTGGGGGCGTGCGGGTCGGTCGTGTCGGTGACGCGGTGCAGCCAGCCCTGCCGAGCCCAGAGTTTGACCAGCTCGAGGCCGGTGGCCTGATCGGTGAGGTCGAGGTCGGCGAGGTCGCGGTCGAGGCGCACCGTCAGCTCGGTCTCGGACAGTTTGGCGCCGTAGTCGAGGTGCCGTTCCATCAAGGTGACGTAGAGAGCCGAGTTGGTGGCCGCGAAGAGTCGTCCCACCGCCGACTTCTGGATCGAGCGGTTCGATTCCCACGCGTCGGCCAGCGTGAGCTGCACGGACTCGGCGCCGCTCGACGTGCCGGGGGCCTCGACCGGAGCCGGGAAGGCTGAGAACTCCATCGCCGCCTCACGGGGATCTCGGGGACTAGAGGACCCGGGTAGTCTGCCACGCCTGGCGGCTGCCGCCCCACCCGGTGGGTCGCGTGTCCAGCCGGGCCTGGGCGCTCTCGTTACCCTGGGCGGCATGGTGATGGCTGATCGTCCGGAGGTCCAGACCGCGTCGGCGCCGGTGACCGCGCTGACCGTCGTCGGACTCGCGCAGAGCATGATCAACGGCCTCGCGAGGGTGCCGTTCCGCAAGCCATGGTCGGGCCCGTCGGGGCTGCTCGACAACCTCGGCCAGTCCGTCACCCGCCAGACCATCCGCGCGTTCATGGGCTACTCGATGGGACTGCCGATCGAGGAGTTCCGGTCGATGGAGAAGATCCTCGACGACGTGTGCCGCGTCGTGATGCCGCCCTTCGTCGAGTTGACCGACGGCGTCGAACTCACCGACGACATCGTCGGCGGCGTGCCCGGGCTGTGGTGTCGCGCCAAGGCGAGTTCCGACGCGTTCGTCGACGATTGTGACGACAAGCAGGAGATCGGCGCCACCATCCTGTACCTCCACGGCGGCGGGTACATCGGTACGTCGCCGATGATGTACTCGGCGTTCGCGTCGTCACTTGTGCGGATCTCCGGCCACGAGGTGTTCATCGCCGACTATCGGATGGCGCCCGAATTCCCGTTCCCCGCAGGCGTTCACGACGCCGCCGACGTCTATCGCGGACTTCTCGGACGCGGCGTCGACCCGGAACACATCATCGTCGCCGGCGACTCCGGTGGCGGTGGGCTCGCGGCGTCGTTGGTGGCCTACCTTCGGGACCACGACCTGCCGCGTCCAGGCGCTTTGGCGTTGTTCTCCCCCGAGATCGACCTTGACCTCGACCACCCGTCGATCACCGACAACGCGCCCTACGACATCCTCCCTTGGAGCATCCCGGTCACGCCGTACCTGCACGGCGTCCAGCCGAACGATGCGCGAGTGTCGCCGGTCAACGCTGAACCCGACCCGTCGTGGTTCCCGCCGACCTTCGTCTGCTGGGGCGGCAGCGAGATGTTCCGCGACGGCATACGCGACTTCGCGGCACGGCTCGAGGCGTCGGAAGTGCCCACGCACGCCATCGAAGAACCCGGCATGTTCCACGTCTTCCCCATCCTCATGCCGTGGGCCGAAGCGTCGAAGCGGGTGTTCCGGGCGTTGTCGGAGTTGGCTGATGGGCATGTCGAAGGAGACCCTGGGGCTGCGCAGACGCACTGAGGGGTTGGGTGTTGCGATTTGAAGGTGTGGTTGCGGGACCCTTCGTGACGGCCCTCCGCAAGCTCCGGGCCTCCTCAGGGAGCATGGGGTGCGCCGTCCGCAGGGAGTGGTGGGAGCGTTCAGCCGAGGACGAACGCAAGCAGGAACCCCGCTGCGGTCGCGAGACCGATCCACCAGCCGCCCTCGCGGTAGGCCTCTGGCATCAGCGAGTTCGCGAGGACACCGAGCGTCGCGCCGCCGGCGAAGGCCTGGACGAGGCTGATCGCGGTCGGCGAGATGGTGTCCGCCACCGCATAGCCGCCGACTGTGACCGCCACCAGGACGACGGCGGTGAACACCCACATCGCCAGCGCCGAGCCGATCGAGGCGTCGTGCTCGCGGCGCATCAACGACGCACCGCTCACCGCTTCCGGAACATTGCCGACGGCAATGGCCACCACCAGCACGAGCGAACCGCCCGCGGTCAGTGAGACGCCCAGCGCAGTGTTCTCCGGCACGCCGTCGAGGAAGACGCCGATCATCAATGCGGGACCGATCGCAGACGACCCGAGCTTGGTCTCGACAAGTCGATCGGCGACGACGTAAACCGCGGTCCCGGAGAACAGCGCGAGCGCTGCCACAGCCGTGCCGGCCTGACTGAAGGCGGGTTCGAAGAGTTCGGTTGAGACTGCCGCGATCATCGTGCCCGCGCCGAACGCCATCAGCGTCGCCAAGATCGGATTCGGCAGGTTCCAGCGCAGACCGATCGCCGCACCGACCGCGATGGGGATGGCGGTCGCGAGCCCGTACAGAACTGCAGTGAGCATGAGGACAAGGGTGCTCCGTCACGCGGGTGATCGCGAGTGTCGCGCGCAGGGGGTTCGGTGGGTGGTTGCGGGGACCCTTCGTGACGGCCCTCCGCAGGCTCTGGGCCTCCTCAGGGAGCAGTTGGTGGTTGCTCTCACAGGAGGGAGCAAGAGCAGATCAAGGATCTGCAATCCAACAGGTCACAGAATTGCGGATACCTCGATGGACCCGGTCTCGACGGCAGGGATACACTGGGTCTCGTCCGACGAACCGGTCAGACCCCCGACCCGACCGGTTCGTCGGATATTTTTGTGCCCACATCGTCGGGCGCGTGTCGGTCGACCGACCAGGGTCGTGTTACACGGATCGGCAGTTTCTTTATTCCGCCGGAAACCATTCGGTAATCGACGACGAGTGAACTGTGTGTCGTAGCAAGTAGTCGCTACTCGATGAGACCGGATCTTCGGTCGAACCACTTCAGGGCAATGATGCCCGACCCACCCTCGCACGTCGAACCGCCCCCGCGGCTCGACCACCTGCAGACACCGTCTCGCCATCCCAGGAGCTCTTGTGCCTTCTTTCGACGAAACCATCACCGAGAACATCGCCGCATCGCTGGCGGAGATCCCGCACCCCTCACTTCCCAAGGGCTCCAACATCTATGGCGGCACCAAGATCTTCCCGGACTATCAGGCGGAGAACGGTGAGTCGTACTTCACGCTCGTGCACGGCATCGCGCACGAGTCGTCGGTGTCGTTCGTCGCCGTCCTGCAGGCCACCCGCGCCCTCCGCAAGGGCTTCGAGTCGGCCATGTACTTCTACGGACCTGGCGCCATCAATTGCCTTGCCACCCGGGGCTTCCCGACGACGGGCGACTCCGGCTTTCCCGGTGAGCAGAACATCAACAACTCCCTCGAGACCTTCATCTCCGAAGGCGGCACCGTGTTCTGCTGCCGCTTCGGCCTCGCCCTGCACGGCGGACGTGAAGAGGACCTCATCGAAGGCGTCATTCCCGCGCACCCGCTCGACGTCCAAGACGCACTCATCCACTACGCACGCAAGGGCGCGATCATCAACTCGACCTACATGGTCTGACCCACAGCAGCTTCCGACAACCACCTCTTGGGAATCACATGACCACCATCGGAACCGTCGCGGCCAACTTCACCCGCGATCTCGAGCAGAACTACGCGACGATCGAACAGTATGTCGCCGAAGCACGGACGCGGGGCGTCGACTTCCTGGTGTTCCCGGAGGCGGCGATCGGCGGATACCTCTCGTCTTTGGGTAACCACGGCGACACGCAGAAGAACAGCGCCCGGTCGTTGCCGCCGGCGATCTCCCTCGACGGACCCGAGATCGCTCGGGTGCAGTCCATCGTCGGAGATCTCGTGGTGGCGATCGGGTTCTGCGAACTCGGCGAGGACGGCGAGACCCGCTACAACGCGGCCGCCGTCCTCGACGGCAACCGCATCTACGGCAGCTACCGGAAAGTGCATCAGCCGCTCGGCGAGAACATGTCGTACTCGTCGGGCACGGGGTACGACGTCTTCGACACCCCCGTCGGCCGGATCGGCCTCCAGATCTGTTACGACAAGGCCTTTCCCGAGGCCGCCCGGATCATGGCGCTCAAAGGCGCCGAGATCATCGCCAGCCTGTCCGCATGGCCGGCGGCACGCACTGCGACGGCGGAAAACCTCCAAGAAGACCGCTGGACCTACCGGTTCAACCTCTTCGACACCGCGCGTGCCCTGGAGAATCAGGTGTTCTGGGTCGCGGCCAACCAGAGCGGCACCTTCGGGTCGCTGCGCTACGTGGGCAACGCCAAGATCGTCGATCCCGGTGGGAACATCCTCGACACAACACTTCTCGGGAGCGGCCTGGCCGTTGCGGAGGTCGACATCGCCGAAAGCTTCACCGCCATGCGGGCCGGGATGTTCCACCTGCGGGATCGTCGGCCCGAGGTGTACGGGATGCTCGTCGAGGCTGATACCGACCCCGACGCGTCGGCGGCCTTCGCATGGCGGGACCTCGCCCATGCCTGAGATGACCGTCCAGGTGCGCTGGCCCGACGGCCGGCTTCGCCAGTACTACTCCCCCAGCCTCGTACTGCACGACCACCTCGCGCCGGGTACGTACCGCGTCGACGACTTCCGATCGCGGGCCACCACCGCGCTCGACGAGGCCAGCGCGCGGGTTCGTGCCAAGTACGGCTTCGCCTGCACGTCTGCAGCGGCGTCGGCGGAGGAGATCGCTCTCGATGCGGCTCGGCATGCGGATTTCGCTGAGGTCGAGGTGGTGTCGATGTACCCGCCGTTGCCGGGTGCGGACGTGGCTTCGACACGGGGCGTCGCTTCGCTCCGGCCCGGCTCAACCAGCGGGAAGGGTGCTGAGGTGGCTTCGACTCGGGGCGTCGCTTCGCTCCGGCCCGGCTCAACCAGCAGTGATGAGGAGCTGTCATGAACGCACATGTGCCGGTCGTCGTCATCGGCGGCGGACAAGCCGGTCTCTCGGTGAGTTGGTACCTCGGGCAGGCTGGCGTCGAACATCTCGTCGTCGAAGCCGACACCGCGGTTCATGCATGGGCCGATAAGCGGTGGGACAACTTCACTCTCGTCACGCCGAACTGGCACTGCAAGCTCCCTGGATACACCTACGACGGCCCACACCCGGACGGATTCATGACCCGCGACGAGGTCGTGGAGTGGCTGCACGGGTGGCTCCAGACCTTCGAACCACCTCTCGTCGAACACACGAAAGTCACTCGACTGCAACGGCTGTCCGGTGATCGATTCGAGTTGACCCTCGAAGGTCCAGACGGTATGCGGTCGCTCACCTGCGACCAGGCCGTCATCGCGACCGGCGGATATCCCCTGCCGGTGGTGCCACCGTTCGCATCGTCGTTGGATCCGGCCGTGCACCAGGTGCACTCCGAGGAGTACTTCAACCCCGAGCAACTACCCGACGGCGCTGTGCTGGTCGTCGGGTCCGGGCAGTCGGGCACGCAGATCGCAGAGGATCTGCACCTTGCCGGGAGGCAGGTGCATCTCGCGATCGGAAACGCGCCGCGGGTCGCTCGCTTCTATCGCGGCCGCGATTGCATGACGTGGCTGTCGGACATGGGTCTCTACGACACGCCGACCCAGGAGTACCCCGGCGGACGGGCCGCGCAGGAGAAGACGAACCACTACGTCACCGGCCGCGACGGTGGCCGCGACATCGACCTCCGGCGCTTTGCTACCGAGGGAATGAAGCTGTACGGCGTGCTCAGTGACGGTAAGGACTCGACGCTGAGGTTCGCGCCGACGCTCACGGCCGCGCTCGACCGGGCCGACGCGGTGTACAACTCGATCTGCGGTGACATCGACCGACACATCGAGAAACTGGGCATCGACGCGCCAGAGGCATCGCGGTACGAGCCGGTGTGGGCTCCCGAGGTCGATCCGACCGAACTCGATTTCGCGGCCGAAGGCGTCACCTCGATCATCTGGGCCATCGGCTACCGACCCGACTACCGGTGGATCGAGGCCAGCGCCTTCGACGGCGGTGGCCGGCCGATGCAGACCCGCGGGATCACCCAAGTCCCCGGGCTCAGCTTCGTCGGGTTGCCGTGGATGCACACCTGGGGGTCGGGGCGGTTCCTTGGTATCGATCGCGATGCGAGGTATGTGGCTGAGCATGTTGTTGGATCGGTTCGTGGTGGACGCGCGCAGTTGGTTGTTGCGCAGTAGGTTTGGGGTTCTGTGGGCACCGGGGTTGCGTTGTGGAGGACGGTCACCAGGTGGCTTCGACACGACGCCTCGCTTCGCTCGGAGTCGGCTCAACCAGCGGAGGAACATACGAGCCCTTCGAGGCTCGTCGCTATCGCTCCTCGCACCTCAGGGAGCAAAGGATAAGGAGTACCCATGACGGTATCCACACGAGTTGACCTGGCGTTGCTCGGTATTCGCGGGGAGCCGCCGGTGCAGCGCACCGGCGGGGCGGGGCCCAGCGACGACGGCCACCTCATGGTCGACGGGTTGCATGCCGCGATCCCGCGGAACCCGCAGAGTGCGTTCGTCTTCGACGGTGATCGCGTGCTGTACGACGGCGCCGACATCGGTGTCGAGGTCAGCGCGATCGGACGTCCCCGGTTCTACGACCTGCAGACCGCGGACGGGGTAAGCTACGAGAAGATCGCTCGCCTGCACGGTCGGAATGTTCTGGCGACAACAGTTCTGCAGACCTGTATCCGCTACGCCGAGGACCAGCGGTGCCGGTTCTGTTCGATCGAGGAGTCGCTGAAGTCCGGCTCGACGATTGCGGTGAAGAAGCCCGAGCAACTCGCCGAAGTCGCCCGTGCGGCTGTCGATCTCGACGGCGTGACCAACATGGTCATGACCACTGGCACCAGCGGTGGACGCGACCGCGGGGCGTGTCATCTCGCCCGGTGCGTCCGAGCGATCAAGGCGGCCGTGCCGGAACTACCGATCCAGGTCCAGTGCGAACCACCCGCCGATCTGACCGTCCTGACCGAACTCCGCGAGGCCGGTGCGGACGCCATCGGTATCCACGTCGAATCCCTCGACGACGACGTGCGGCGTCGCTGGATGCCCGGCAAGTCGACGGTACCGATGTCGGAGTACCGGGCGGCGTGGGCCGAGGCGGTCCGGGTGTTCGGGCGCAACCAGGTGTCGACCTACCTGCTCGTCGGTCTCGGCGAGGACACCGACGAGATGATCGCCGGCGCCAAGGAACTCGCCGACATGGGCGTGTACCCCTTCATCGTGCCGTTCCGGCGTCACGCCGGGACCCTCGCCGTCGACGTCGACAACGCCCCGGCACCCGACCCCGCGATCGTCGAGAAGATCACCCGTGAGGTGGCCGGACATCTGAGTTTCATCGGGATGTCCGGGTCGGACCAGCGAGCGGGATGCGCGGCCTGCGGTGCCTGTAGTGTCCTGCCGACGGTCGGAGGCTGACGTGCTGTCACGGGGCGAGCTGTCGATCCTGTCCGGGCTGCCGCGCACGACGCCGCGGTCGGAGTTCCTGATCACCGTCGCTAACAGCCCGCGAGAACATGCGGCGTATCGCGTGCTGCGGCACCGCGAATTCGTCGATCGGCAGGCGCTTTTCGACCGCACCGACGTCGATGACATCGACGACGACCCGCGCACCACCGTCCTGATCGCGACACTGCCCGACGGGACTATCGCGGGTGGCGTGCGAATCGCCCCCACGCCGTGGGCGGGGTCCGAGCACACCGACATCGGATGGTGGTTTGGGTCGCGGCTCGTCGTCGCCGACCCTGGCCTGGCAGCCGGGATCGGGCCGGCACTCGTGCGGGCGGCGTGCGCGCACGTCGAACAACTGGGCGCCCTGCGGTTCGACGCCACCGTCCAGGATCGGTACGTACCGATGTTCTCGAGGCTCGGCTGGCAGGACCGCGGGCCAGGCCCGGTGATCAATGAGCGGTCGCATCGGGAGATGGGCTACCCACTCAACCGAATTCAACGCACAGTCGACGGGACGAAAGCGGTTCTCGCCGAGGCACTCGCGCCGTTCGCAGACCAACCGGGCGGTCTCGGTGCTACCGGATTCCGCGGAGACGACGGCGTACCGCTGCCCGGCACCGACGTGATCGCGGCCTGTGACGCGATCATCCCGTCGATGATCGAACGCGATCCGGAGTGGGCCGGTTGGTGTTCGGTGCTCGTCAACCTCAACGACCTCAGCGCGATGGGGGCTCGGCCGCTCGGTCTCCTCGACGCCGTCGGCGCGCCCACGACATCGCATCTGACCCGCATCATCCGCGGGATAGGCTCGGCCGCGGAGGCATGGCGCACACCCGTGCTCGGCGGTCACACGCAGGTCGGGGTCCCGTCTGCGCTGTCGGTGACCGCGCTGGGCACGACGCCCAGTCCCCTGCCCGCGGGCGGTGGCCGGGTCGGCGACACCGTCACCCTGCACGCGGATCTCGGCGGCTCCTGGCGACCCGGATATCACGACCGGCAGTGGGACTCGACGAGTTCGCGCAGCAGCGACGAACTGTGCGCCATGACATCCCATCTCGCAACGGTGCGTCCCGCGTCGGCCAAGGACGTCAGCATGGCCGGGATCGCCGGCACGCTCGGCATGCTCGCCGAAGCGTCGGGAACCGGTGCAGAGGTGGACGTGACGGCAGTGCCGCGACCCGGCGACGCGTCGATGGGTGCGTGGCTCACCTGCTTCCCGGGCTACGCGATGCTGAGCACCGACCGCGCCGGCACCCGACGCACTGTGCCCACTCCCGCTCCGGTGACGACCGCCGATTGCGGCCGGCTGACCGCCTCACCGGGCGTGCGGCTGCGGTGGCCCGACGGCGAGACGACTGTCGCCGTCGCGTCGACGGTCACCGGACTAGGCGTCGCATGATTCCCCAGCGACCCGGCCGGCCGACGGATCCGACCGGTACCCTTCGCCCATGAGGACGGTCACCCTCGGCGCCCTCGCCGCGCACTTCGGACGCGACGTGGAACGCGGTGTCGCCAAAGCGGTCGGCATCGTCGAATCCGCGGCGCGCGACGGCGTCGACCTTCTCGTCTTCCCCGACGCCTCACTGGGCGGATACCTCGGCGATCTTCGACGACCCGACCCGGCCGAACTGCCCCCGGCGCTGTACCCGGACGGTCCGGAACTCGCGGCGATCGCGGCCGCCGCCGGTGACATGACCGTGTGTATCGGGTACACCGAAGCGGTCGATGATCAGCGGTTCAACACCGCCGTCTGTGTTACCGGAGACGGTGTCCTGGGCACACACCGCAAGGTCCATCAACCCGCCGGCGAGGCCCTCGCCTACGCGGCGGGCGATCAGTTCGGCTCGTTCGACACCCCGGTCGGCCGTCTGGGCATGCTGATCGACTACGACAAGACGTTCCCGGAGTCGGCGCGCACGCTCGCCCTCGACGGCGCGCGAATCATCGCGGCACTGTCCGCGTGGCCCGCCAGCGTCACCGACCGCGCCGCTCGCCTGCCCGCCGACCGCCAGTCCCGCCTGTTCGACCTCTACGACTGCGCCCGCGCCGCGGAGAACCAGGTGTTCGTCGTGTCGTCGAACCAGACCGGGGTCATGGGATCGCTGCGTTTCCTCGGTCAGGCCAAGGTCGTCGGACCCGGCGGTGACATTCTGGCGACCACTCGATCGAAAGGCGGAATGGCCACGGTGACAGTCGATGTCGACGCCGAGGTCGACCGGGCCCGTCGCGTCCTGAGTCATCTCGCCGAACTCCGGCCGGACACCTACCGGTCGACGATGTCGGCGGACCAGCGATGAGCGGCACGCCGAGTCTACGCATCGCTCTCCTGACCTATTCGACGAAACCCCGTGGCGGCGTCGTCCATACGTTGAACCTGGCCGAGGCGATGGCTCGTCTCGGCGCCGAGGTGACGGTGTGGTCGCTCGCCCGCGGTGGCGACGAGGGCTTCTTCCGCGCGGTGGATCCGGCTGTGCGGGTGCGGCTCGTCCCGTTCCCCGACCGGGAGAACGAGACGATCACCGAACGCATCGTGCGGTCCATCGACACCCTGCGGGCCGCCTTCGAGCCGGCCGACTTCGACATCGTGCACGCCCAGGACTGCATCAGCGCCAACGCCGTCGGGACGTGCATCCGCACGATCCACCATCTCGACCAGTTCACGACACCGATCCTCGTCGACTGCCACGAGAAGGCCGTCGTCAACCCCTACGCCCGCATCTGTGTGTCGCGTGCGGTGGCCGACGAAGTCGAACAGGGCTGGGACTTGCATCCGACGGTGATCCCGAATGGCGTTGCCTACGAACGCTTCGCGAGCGCGGCGTCGGACTCCCCGGAGTCTCTCGAGGCACGACGACACTGGTCGGATCAGCTGGGCGACTACGTGCTCGCCGTCGGGGGGATCGAACCGCGCAAGGGCAGCATCGACCTTCTGGAGGCGTATGCCGTACTGCGCGAACGTCACCCGGGCCTGAAGCTCGTCTTCGCGGGCGGCGAGACCCTGTTCGACTACCGCGACTACCGTGCCGACTTCGACCGTCGGCGAGCTGAACTCGACGTCGAACCGATCGTGCTCGGGAATGTGCCCGACGACGACCTGCCGGCACTGGTCGCCGCCTGCCGGGTGTTCGCGTTCCCATCGGTGAAGGAGGGCTTCGGCCTGGCCGCGATGGAAGCCCTCGCCGCGGGGCGTCCCGTCGTCGCGCGCGACCTCCCCATCCTGCGCGAGGTCTTCGGTACGACCGTCTCCTACGCCTCGACCGTCGCCGAACTGGCCGACGCCCTCGACGCCTCTCTCGTGCCCGACCCCGACCGCATCGTGTCGGGCCGAAGCCTGGCCGCATCTCTCACGTGGGACGACGCGGCACGTCGGCA
The DNA here is from genome assembly GCF_001456905.1 of Gordonia sp. SGD-V-85. Taxonomy (NCBI): domain Bacteria; kingdom Bacillati; phylum Actinomycetota; class Actinomycetes; order Mycobacteriales; family Gordoniaceae; genus Gordonia; species Gordonia sp. SGD-V-85. The sequence continues at coordinate 221,856 of NZ_LNQO01000003.1, read as the reverse complement.
CCTCGAGTTCTATGCGCGGCACCCCCATCCGGCGTCGCCGGTCGGCACCCACGGATGAGCCAGGCCCGTCGGACCGAACGCATCGGGATGCTGGCAGTCGCCCTGACCGCCATCCTGTGGGGCACGTCGGGTACCGCCGCCGCGATGGCGCCCGAACTCAGTGCCGTGACTGTCGGCGCCGTGGCCATGTGTGGCGGCGGCTTGTTGCAGGCGGCGGTCAACGCCCGCGGGATTCAGGCCGCGTGGTCGTCGGTGACGGCACAGTGGCGGGTCGCTCTTCTCGGTGGGATCTGCGTGCTGATCTACCCCCTCTGCTTCTTCGGGTCCATGCGGGTCGGCGGCGTCGCGCTCGGAACCGTCGTGTCGTTGGCGTCGGCTCCGCTGGTGTCGGCGGTCATCGAGCGCGTGGCCGACGGGCGGAGGCTGACCCTGCGGTGGACCATCGCATGCGCGCTCGGCATCGTCGGCAGTGCGGCGTTGGCCGTGTCGCGGAGCGAGTCGTCGCATGCGGACGGACTCAGCGAGAGCTCGTCGTCGGCGCTCGGCGTCGGCCTCGGCCTGCTCGCGGGCATCACCTACGCCGGGTTGTCGTGGGCGATGCGTCGGCTCATGAACAGGTCGGTGCCGCGCGGCGCCGCGGCCGGGACGGTCATGGGCTTGGGCGGGGTGTTCCTGCTGCCGGTCGTCGCGGTCGGGGTACCGGCCGTGGTCGCACACCCCGAAACCCTCGGCGTTCTCGCCTACCTCGTCCTGGTTCCGCAGTTCCTCGGGTACGTGCTGTTCAGTCGTGGACTCGGTCGGATCGACAGTTCGACCGCCACCACCATCACCCTGATCGAGCCTGCTGTCGCGACCGCACTGGCCGTCGGAGTGCTCTCCGAATCCATCACCGCGATCGGGTGGGTGGGTATCGCGATGCTGGCGGCGGCGCTGGTCGTCCTGCTGGCTCCTCGCCTTCCGTCCGCAACCGGCCCGGCATCCACTAGCGTCGACGCAGGATCATCGACAGGGAGGTCGACGCATGAAGCAGTTCCGAGAGGCCGTCGAGGCGCGTGACGAGCAGGCGATGAGGGCGCTGCTCGCTGACGATGTGGTCTTCACCAGTCCGGTCGCGTTCAAGCCGTATCCGGGCAAGGCCATCACGTCGGCCATCCTGCGGGGCGTGCTGCGGGTCTTCTTCCGCTACATCCGAGAGATCAACGACGCCGGCGGACACGACTCGGCGCTCGTCTTCGAGGCCGTGGTCGGCGGCAAGAAGATCACCGGTTGCGACTTCATCCACGTCAACGACGACGGCAAGATCGACGACCTCATGGTCATGGTCCGCCCGCTGTCGGGCGCACAGGCCGTCGCCGCGGCCATGGGGGCGCAGTTCGATCAGATCGCCGCCGAGGCCGCCGCGGAGTCAGAGAACACAGCGGAGTCCGAGGGGGTCAGCCAGTGAAACTCGGTCTGCAACTGGGCTACTGGGGTGCGCAACCGCCGACCCATCACGCCGAGATCGTCGCCGCGGCCGAGGCCTCCGGCTTCGACAGCATCTTCACCGCCGAGGCCTGGGGATCCGACGCCTACACCCCGCTGGCCTGGCTCGGGTCGTCGACCGAACGTGTCCGGCTCGGGACGTCGGTGCTGCAGCTCTCGGCCCGCACACCGACCGCGTGCGCGATGGCCGCGCTGACCCTCGACCACCTGTCCGGCGGTCGGCACATCGTCGGGCTGGGTGTGTCGGGTCCGCAGGTCGTCGAAGGCTGGTACGGGCAGAAGTTCGCCAAGCCACTGGCCCGGACGCGCGAGTACATCGACATCATGCGTCAGGTGTGGGCGCGCGAGGCGCCGGTCAGCAGCGCCGGACCGCACTATCCCCTGCCGTTCGCCGGGGAGGGCGCATCGGGACTGGGCAAGACGCTCAAGCCGATAACGCACCCGCTGCGCAGCGACATCCCCGTCATGCTCGGCGCCGAGGGGCCGAAGAACGTAGCGCTCGCCGCGGAGATCGCCGACGGCTGGTTGCCGTTGTTCTACACGCCGCGTATGGCCGACACGTACAACGAGTGGCTCGACGAGGGTTTCGCCCGCCCGGGTGCACGACGCAGTCGCGAAGACTTCGAGGTGTGCGCAACCGCCCAGATCGTCGTCACCGATGACCGCGAGGGCACCTACGCCGCGATCAAACCGTTCCTGGCGCTGTACATGGGCGGGATGGGCAGTGAGGACACCAACTTCCATGCCGAGGTGTACCGCCGGATGGGGTACGCCGACGTCGTCGACGAGGTGACCGCACTCTTCCGCAGCAACCGCAAAGACGAAGCTGCGCAGATCATCCCCGACGCCGTGGTGGACGACTCGGCGATCGTCGGCGACCTGGACCACGTGCGTGAACAGATCAAGGTCTGGGAGTCGTGCGGGGTGACGATGATGCTCGTGTCGCCGGGCAGCGTCGCCGAGGTCGAACAACTCGCGGAGCTCATCCGCTGATGCTCTCCCCCGCCCGCATCACCGTCATCGACACGGTGGTCTCGTTCGACGCCCCGATCGAGGTCACCTTCGACTACCTCGCTGACCCGACGAACCGACCGGAATGGCAGTCGAGTCTGCGTCGCATCGACGACCTCCGGCCGGTCGGTGACCGGGCGGGTGACGTCGGCACCAGCTGGACCGACGTCACCGTCGTACCCGGGGTGTCGCCGCGGATGGAGGTGACCGCCTGCGAGTCTCGTCGACGGTGGCAGGAGATCGGACGGTGGCGGTCCGTTGATGCGGTGCTGACGTTGACGTTCGCCGAACGCGAGGCCCGCACCGACGTGCATGCCGAGGCGGTGCTGACGGTGCCCGCGATCGGCGGGCTGGTGCTGACCGCGACGCGGTGGCCGGCGGCGCAAGCGGTGCGGGCCGATCTCGAACGGGCTGCTCGACTGTTGGCCGGTCGAGGCTCTCGGTGAGGGGCCGCGCCTCGGGTAGCGTTCCGAGGGTGAACATCAAGAACGTGACCCTCGCCCTCGGCACCGCTCTCGTCCTGGCTGTCGCCGGTTGCAGCTCCGACTCCGATTCCGGTTCGGGCACAACCGAACCCACCGCAACCGCGGCGACCGGCGGCGCCGAGACCCCGGCGGCGGGAGCGGAGAGCTGCCCGACCGCACCCGCGAATGCGGACGCCACCCCGCAGTGGAGCGAGAAGGGTACCACCGGTGGATTGCAGATGGTCGCGTCCACCGCGACCGAAGCCCCCAACATCACCGTCGAGAACCCGTTCAGCGTCGACGAGACCCAGGTCAAGACGCTCGTCGAGGGTGACGGTGCCGTCGTGCCGGACACCGCGTCGGTGTCGGTCTGCTACGTCGGTGTGAACGGCCGCACCGGCGAGACCTTCGACAGCGCCTACGCAAACGGCTCCCCCGTGACGTTCCCGCTCGACGGCGTGATCCCCGGGTTCAGCAAGGCCATCGCGGGACGGAAGGTCGGGTCGAAGGTGGGCGTCGCCATGACGTCGGCCGACGGTTACGCCTCCGGCAACCCACAGGCCGGTATCGAGGTCGGCGACACGCTCGTCTTCGAGATCAGCATTCTCGGGGCGTCGTAGAGGGTTGTAGCGCGCTAATCACTCTGGCGATTTCGGGTCACCAGGTGGCTTCGACACGGCGCCTCGCTTCGCTCGGTGCCGGCTCAACCAGCGGGGGTGGGCGCCTCGCTTCGCTCGGTGCCGGCTCAACCAGCGGGGAGGGGCTCTGCTGAGGTCGTCGCCGTCGCTCTTCACCCGTTGGGGTCTGAGGTTGCGCACAGTTGGACCACTGGCGTGCCAAAACCCGTCCCTCTCAGCGTGATCGAAGGGCATATTTCCCTTCGATCGTGCTCAGGGGGACGAGATTTTCACACCCTGTCTACCCCTGGCCTCCAGTTGCGAAAGCAGCGAACCACGAAGGGCACGAACCGTGAGATCGGTTCGTGCCCTTCGTGGCTCGTCGCTATCGCTACTCGCACCTCAGGGAGCGGTGGGTTGGTGCTTGCGCTACTCGCACCTCAGGGAGCAGTGGGTTGATGCTTGCGCTACTCGCACCTCAGGGAGCAGTGGGCTGGTACTTGCGCTACTCGCACCCCCGGGAGCGGTGGAGCGGCTCGCTCCTCGGGTGTGAGGAACCGTCAGATCTTGCGGTGCCGCAGGTTGATCGGGAGGCCGTCGGCCGGGGTCGGGCCGGTACCGTAGGTCAGCTCCGGCCGGTAACCGGCCGGGACGTCCCACTCGAAACGCAGCAGCATCTGGTGCAGGATCGACTTCACTTCCATGCCACCGAAATACAGGCCGATGCACTTGTGTGCGCCGCCGCCGAAGGGTGCCCACGCGAAGCGGTGGACCTTGTCCTCGCGGCGTTCGGCGGAGAAGCGCTCGGGATCGAAGTGGGTCGGGTTGGGCCACCATTCCTTGCGGAGCATCGTCGCCCACGGATGGATGGCGAGCAGCGTGCCCTTCGGGATGTAGTGGCCACAGACCTCGGTGTCCTCGATCGCCATGCGGAAGAGCATCCCGACCGGGGCGTTGAGGCGCAGCGTCTCCTTGAAGGCCAGCTCCATGCTGGGGAGCTTGTCGACGTCGTCGTAGTCGATCGTCGGCTTGTCGAGGGCCAGGGACTCCTCGCGCAGACGCTGCTGCCACTCGGGGTGCTTGCCGAGGAAGTAGGTCATCATCGACAGCGCGATGGTGCTGGTGTCGTGCGCGGCCATCATCACGAAGATCATGTGGTTGACGATGTCCTCGTCGGAGAACGTCTCACCCTCGTCGCTCTCGGCATTACAGAGAACGCTGAAGAGATCGTCGGCGTCGTTGCCGCGACGCAGCGGGATCTCGGAGCGGAAGTACTCCTGCAGCGCCTCGCGGCCGCGGAGTCCCTGCGCCCAGGTCCAGTTGCCGACGTCCTTGCGCACGATCGCCTGGCCGCCACGCACGGCTGCCTCGAAGGCGTGCTCGAGGCGGTGCGCCTCGGACTCGCTGACGTGAGCGCCCATGAACACCTCGGTCGCCAGCGACAGCGTGAGGTCCTTGGTGCGGGAGTACATCTTGAAGCCGTTGCCGACCTCCCAGTTGGCGAGGGTCTTCTCGATGTGCGGGGTCATGATGTCGAGGTAGCCGGTCAGGCGCGGCCGGCTGAACGCCTGCTGCATGATCCGGCGGTGCTGCATGTGCTCGTCGAAATCCATCAGCATGACGCCCCGGCGGAAGAACGGGCCGATCATCGGTTCCCAGCCGAGCTCGCTGGAGAACGCCTTCTTTCGGTTCATCCAGACGGCTTCGATTGCATCCGGACCGACGAGTGTGACCATGTTCATGCCCAGCGCGCCCGACCACGAGACCTGGCCGTAGCGCTCGAAGCGCTCCATCGCCGTCTTCAGCGGGTCGACCAGTGCTTCGAGAGTGTTGCCGAGGTACGGAATCCCCGGATCGCCCATCACCGGCTTGAGGTCCGACCCGGCGGGTGGCTCGGCCAGCGGGCGTTCCGAGCTCGGGTACATGCTGCTCGCCTTCGCCAGCACGCTCTGGATCTGCTTTTTCCGACTCGTCATGAACCTGCCACTCCCCGTTGTTCCGATGTGCGTTACATCACTATGCACCATTGGAACGGATTTTAGCGTCTGTTTCAAGGGGAGTGTGCAGACGGGGTGTTCATGCGAGTTGTGCGAGCGTGTCGGCCGACCGTCGGGAGGTCAGCACCCGGGGCCCCGAGACCCCCAGCGCGACCAGCACCGCCAGACCCCAGAGCAGGTACGACGACCCGACGAGATGCTGCCACCAGACCCAGGACAACTCGGCGTCGTACCGCTGCGGGATTCGCTGATGCGGCGCGACGGCGAAGATGACGAGCCCGGAACCGACGAGCCACCACCAGATCGCCGACGCCGCGGGCGTGGTCGCGAGGAAGGTCAGCAGGATCAGCAGCGGGACCACCCAGACCCAACTGTGGTCCCACGCGACCGGCGAGCAGTACAGCGCGGCGAACGCGACTGTCATCAGTGCCGCGACATCGTGCGGACTGGACGGCTGTGGACCTGCCGGTCCAACCGACAGCAGACGCCACGCGACCCAGGCGATGAACAGGCCGACGATCAGCGAGACGAGGAACCACGCGACGTCGGACTCGATGCCGAGCCTGCCGAGCTCACCCTTGATCGACTGGTTGTTCGCGAAGTGCGGACTCCCGATGCGGTCGGTGTCGAAGAGGGTCGATGTCCAGTAGGTGCGCGAGTCGTTCGGTGTCAGGAGATGGCCGAGACCGGCGTAGGCGACCGCTGACGCCGCGGCCATGCCGAGCGCGCGCCAGTCACGGCGGACGAAGAAGAACAGCAGGAACACCGCGGGGGTGAGCTTGATCGAGATGGCGAGTCCGACGAGCAGCCCGTTCCACCACTTGCCGCGGCCCAGCAGTACGTCGACGACGACGAGCGTCATCAGCACGATGTTGATCTGTCCGAAGTTGAGGGTGTCGCGGACGGGTTCGAGCCAGAGGCCGACCGTCGCGGCGGCCGTTGCGAGCCACCACAACTGGTGAGCAGGCCGCTCGACGAGGCAGGACAGGACGATGCGGCACACCACCAGCAGGCAGCCGATGGAGATCGCGGTGAACAGGGCCTGACCGAGGCCGAGTGGGACGACCGTGAAGATCGAGAACAGCGCTGCGGCAAGCGGTGGATACGTGAACGGGAGGTACGAGCCTTCCGCGAGTCGGGGCAGGATGCCGTACAGGTCGCCGCCGTCGAGCAGGACCTGTCCGCCCATGCGGTAGACGTCGAAATCGATGCGATACGGGGCCGGCGGTTGGTTCGGCAGCACGACGATGGCGACCGCCGAACTGATGAGGAAGACGGCGAGTGTCGCCCACCGGGCCCGGGCTGATCCCAGGTATCGATCCAGCGCACGTCGCGGGTTTACAACAGCAGTCACGAGCCCTCACTTCCGAGCGGGATCGTATCGCGGAGGGCGTGCGATTCAGGGTGGCCGGGCCGTGGCCGTGTAGTCGGGCGGTGCGGGTCGCACGTGGATTCGTCGGTCGTCGACAGTCGAAGGGTGGTCGAGCATTCTCCGGTGGGGTCGGTCGATGGGACCGTGGCGAGTCGAAGTGCGGGCGTCGCCGGGATCGGGTGAAGGGCGGGTCAGGCAGCTCCGGGTTTGCGTCGATCTGCCGGCATGATGTCGACCACGCCGTCGTCCGGATAGCCGTCGAGCATGATCGTCGCGACCGCGCCGAGTGCGCGGTCCCAGGCCAGCGTCATGGCCGGGGTCCAGGACTCGCCGCCGATCTCGCTCATCGCGGCGATCATGCATTCCGCGACCGCGGTGTACATCGGTCGGGTGACGCCGAGACCGGCGTGTCGCCGCCCCAACGCGTGCAGAGTCGTCGTCAGCCACTCGGCGTCGTCGAGATGCTCCACGACCGAGGCGACGGCGCTGCGCAACATCTCGGCCTGGGCCCTGGTGTCGCGGCCGAACATGGCGCGAACGGTCGGATAGCGGTCGAACAGGATCTCGTAGAAGCGAACGGTGAGGCCCGAGTCGGGAAGGTCGACGAGTGCCAGGCTGCGTTCGAGCAGTTGTTTGTCCATGCACGGACCTTGGTCCACCGGCATTGCGACTGGGCACGCTGCGGGGAAGGCCGAGGTAACAGTGGTCTCACAGCGAACCGCAGCCGGTGTGAGGTTCGGGATTGTTCGGGCGTTTGGTCCGTCTTCAGAGGTTCTCAGCTGTCCCAGTCGACCGTGCGGGCCATGTTCAGCAACCGGCGTCGACGCGTCTCCCCCGTCGCACCCACCCACGCGATGAGACCGTAGACGTGTGCGCGGAAGTCCGGGTGTTCGTCGTGATTCTGCGACGACGCCCCGTGCCGGCTCGCATTCTGGAGCAGGGCCCGAAGATTGTCGTAGTCGGATCTGGCAACCTGCGGACGGTCGTTGACGACGAGACCGGCGAGCTGTTGGCGCTGATGGCTGTGCATGATCCGGACCTTCTCCGGGTGGACGGTGAATCGCTCGTCTTCGACGATGCGGAGCACGGTCCACAGCGCGCGGTCGGCGTTCATCGCGTCGCCCGAGATCGCGAGGTCGTCGCCGTAACGGGTGTAGCGGAGGCCGTGACGGCGGGCGTACCCGTCGAGCCGCCGATCGAGCCGCCGCATCACGAGGTTCGCCAGATGCGGCGAGGTCGGCGCACCTTGCGGCAGATGCCGTTCCCGGAGAAGGGCTGCGTGCGTGTGATCGATACCGCGGAGTTCGTCCACAGGCGTTGCCGTGGTACACAATTCGGCGAGCAGGCGGGCTATGTGCGGCGGGTAGCCGGCTTGCCGGAACACTGCTCGGACGCGCGGTACGGTGATCGTCTCGAAGCAATGACGGAGGTCGACGCGCAGCACCACGGGACGGTCCGTGTGCGGCCACGCGAAAGCAGCCGGTGACGACCCGGGTACGAAACCGCGCGCCGCGGGATGGGCCGGAATGCGCTCAATCAACCGTCGCAGCAGGCGCCGTTGCGTCTCGCGCATACGGGGTTTCGGAGCTTCGATGACCCGGACACCGTCCCGCTTCTCACGCCGCCAGATTCGGTAGTGACGCAACGGCGGGCGCGCCGTTCGTAGCCATTGGCCGCGGTCGGCGAACCATTCGAGCTCGGGCACGGTGAAGTCGAGCCAGTGCGCGAACTGCTCGACATCGTAGAGATCGGGCAGAGCGTCGGACACCGTTCCCGCAGAACGTGGTTCGTGCACGATGACGGGTTGAGCGGCGACGTGTGCCGGGTGGGTCCACGGCGCGAGGGCCTGGATCATCACGGTCGCGGGATGTCGCGGTTCGTGAGGCGAGAGTTCGATGATGCGGGCGGCGACTTCGGAGGTGACCTCAGCGGGCAGGACCGCTCTCACTGCCGCCAGGATCTCCGGCCACGTCCAGGCGGTATACGTGCGCGAGAAGGCCGCAGCGACTTCCGCTGCCTCATGCGGTTGCAGGAACGGTTCGGTCACGGCGCCGTGTCGCGTCGTGGGCTGTCGTGGTGATGAACGACGGATGGGGTGACCAGAACTGTGCAGCGGCGCCGTGTGGCACGTGCAGCGTGCGCGCCGGCGTCGGACGCGGGGACCAGCTGTGAAGTGCACCCAGGGGTTACCCCTGAGACGGATCGCGACGATCCACTCTCACCTTGCCCGTCGTTCATCAACCGACATGGTGCCACGGCGGTGAGACAGCCGAGGCGAGGACGCAGATCTGCGCGGGTTCACCGACGTCGCTCGCACTGAGGTCGAGGTCTGGTAGACCCGGTGTCTGTGGGTAGCTATGAGATTCGGCCGGTGGTTGCAGGCGACATCGATCAGATCTCGAGCCTGCACACCGCCATCTGGAAGGCCACGTATGCGGGAATGGTGGCTCAGGACCGGCTCGATGCGCTCACTCCTGCGGAGTCGGCCTCACGCTGGCGACAGACTGTCGGAGACCTCGCAGGCCATGCTGGGCGCGGCATCCGCATCCGGTGCGCGACCTCACTCGACACGCAGGAGATGGTCGGTTTTGCAGCAAGCGGCCCGGCTCGCGACCACGACGCTCCCGCACCGACCGAATTGTGGTCTCTGAATGTCGTTCTCCGCTATCACGGCACCGGTGTGGCGATGGACTTGATGACCTCAGTGCTCGGCGGAACGGATATCCCGGCCTACCTCTGGGTTGCACGCGACAACGCGCGGGCAGTGGCCTTCTATCGCAAACACGGATTCGAACTCGACGGGGCCACACGTCACGACTCCGGCTGGGATTGTCACGAAGTACGCATGAACAACGCACAGTGATGACCGCCCGACCAACAGCCACCTACTGGCGCACCTGAACCCCGGTACTGCTCGCGCGATCCTGCTCGCTTGTTGACCGACAGACTGCAACTCGACCGGTAGACCTCGATCGAAGTCCATAGGTCGAGTTGAAGTCTGTCGGTCGCGGGGGCTGGTTGCTGGACCCTTCGAGGCTCGTCGACCTCGACGCGCTCCTTCGTCGCTTGCTCGGCCCGGCGGCTTGCGCTCCTCGCACCTCAGGGAGCGGAAGAAGGCTCGTCACTTAGGGTTTGGGAGCCTCGGTCGCTGGACCCTTCGTGGCTCGTCGCTATCGCTCCTCGCACCTCAGGGAGCGGCGGGGCGCTCCTTCGGATAGGGAGCGGTGGGGGCGCTCCTTCGGATAGGGAGCGGGAGCGAAGCTCTCGCTCGCGCCGGCTGCGCCCTCGGGTCAGGCACCGACGTACTCGGCGAGGTGCTCGCCGGTGAGCGTGGACCGGTCGGCGACGATGTCGGCGGGCGTGCCCTCGAAGACGATCCGGCCGCCGTCGTGGCCGGCGCCCGGGCCGAGGTCGATGATCCAGTCGGCGTGGGCCATCACGGCCTGATGGTGCTCGATGACGATCACCGACTTTCCGGAGTCGACGAGACGGTCGAGCAGCCCGAGGAGCTGTTCCACGTCGGCGAGGTGGAGGCCCGTGGTGGGCTCGTCGAGGATGTAGACGTCGCCCTTCTCCCCCATGTGACTGGCCAACTTCAGGCGCTGGCGTTCGCCGCCGGACAGGGTGGTCAGCGGCTGACCGACCTTGATGTAACCGAGCCCGACGTCGACCATCCGGTGCAGGATCTTGTGCGCTGCCGGGAGTTTCGCGTCGCCGTCGGCGAAGAAGGCCTCCGCCTGGGCGACCGACATCTCGAGGACTTCGCTGATATTTCTGCCGCCGAAGGTGTAGTCGAGCACCTCGGCCTGGAATCGCTTGCCCTCGCACACCTCGCAGGGCGCGGCGACGCCGGCCATCATCGCGAGGTCGGAGTAGACGACACCCGCACCGTTGCAGTTGGGGCAGGCACCCTCCGAGTTCGCGCTGAACAAGGCGGGTTTCACGCCGTTGGCCTTCGCGAACGCCTTGCGGATCGGCTCGAGCAGACCGGTGTATGTCGCCGGATTGGAACGCCGCGACCCCTTGATGGCGCTCTGGTCGATGGAGACGACCCCATCCTCCTTGGCGACCGTCGAGTTGATCAACGAACTCTTGCCCGAGCCCGCAACGCCGGTGAGCACGACCAGCACACCGAGCGGGATGTCGACGTCGACATCGCGCAGATTGTTGGCGTCGGCCCCGCGGACCTCGAGATGGCCACTGGGCGTGCGGACCTCGTCCTTGACGGCGGCGCGGTCCTCTAGATGGCGCCCGGTGAGCGTGTCCGCGGCCCGCAGTTCGTCGACGGTGCCTTCGAACACGATCGTGCCGCCGTCGGTGCCCGCTCCCGGGCCGATGTCGACGACGCGGTCGGCGATCGCGATCACCTCCGGCTTGTGCTCGACCACCAGCACCGTGTTGCCCTTGTCCCGCAATGCGCGCAGCAGATCGTTCATCCGGGTGATGTCGTGCGGGTGCAGACCGATCGACGGCTCGTCGAACACATAGGTCACGTCGGTCAGCGACGAACCGAGGTGACGGATCAGCTTGGTGCGCTGCGCCTCTCCGCCGGACAGGGTGCCGGCCGGGCGTTCCAGGGACAGGTAGCCGAGACCGATGTCGACGAACGCGTTGAGGTGGTCTCGCAGCGCGGTGATCAGCGGGGCCGCGGACGGATCGTCGAGCTCCGCGACCCACTGGGCGAGATCGCTGATCTGCATCGCGCATGCGTCGGCGATGCTGATGCCCTTGATCTTCGACGAGCGGGTCTCGGCGGTGAGGCGGGTGCCCTCGCAGTCCGGGCACTTCGCGAAGGTGATGGCGCGGTCGACGAAGGCACGGATGTGCGGCTGCATCGCCTCACGATCCTTGCTCAACATCGACTTCTGGATCTTCGGGATCAGACCCTCGAAGGTGATGTTGATGCCCTCGACCTTGATCTTGGTGGGCTCTTTGTAGAGCAGGTCGTTGAGTTGCTTCTTGGTGTACTTGGCAATCGGCTTGTCGGGGTCGAAAAAGCCGCAACCGCGGTAGATCCGGCCGTACCAGCCGTCCATCGAGTAGCCGGGGATCGTCAGCGCGCCCTCGTTGAGCGACTTCGACGAGTCGTAGAGTGCGGTGAGGTCGAAGTCGGAGACGTCGCCACGTCCCTCGCATCGCGGGCACATGCCGCCGGTGATGGAGAAGCTCCGACGCTCCTTGACCTTCTGCCCGCCCTTCTCGATGGTCACCGCACCCGCCCCGCTGATCGAGGCGACGTTGAACGAAAACGCCTGCGGCGATCCGATGTGCGGAGTTCCCAAGCGACTGAACAGGATACGCAGCATCGCGTTGGCGTCGGTGGCCGTGCCGACGGTCGACCGGACGTTGGCACCCATCCGCTCCTGGTCGACGATGATCGCCGTCGTCAGACCCTCCAGGATGTCGACGTCCGGACGAGCCATTGACGGCATGAAGCCCTGGACGAACGCGCTGTACGTCTCGTTGATGAGCCGCTGGGATTCCGCGGCGATGGTGCTGAAGACCAGTGAGCTCTTCCCGGAACCCGACACCCCGGTGAAGACCGTCAGCCGACGCTTCGGCAGATCGACGCTGACGTCCTTGAGGTTGTTCTCCCGGGCGCCGTGGACGCGGATGATGTCGTGCGTGTCGGCGGGGTGGATGCCGTCGGCCCGCACGGCGTCGACCTTCGGTGCGGGACGGGTGGCGGTTCGGCTCATCGTCTCTCCATCAATGTGGCGACCGCGGGCGGGCGGTCGTCGGCGTTCGGGGTGCTCGTGTCATTCCGGAGGTCCGTTGCCGCGAGGTCGGTGCGCGGACTCCCGGTCGATCTAACCAGGGTGGAGGGCGTCGGCGCGGGGTGTTGTCGGTCGACGACCGCGCCGAGTGCTTCCGGGGGCGGGTATCGACCGGGTCCGCACATCTCTCAGCCGGCCTGGTCGATACGGATGAGGTTGCCCGCCGGGTCACGAACGGCGGCGTCGCGAACGCCGTACGGCTGATCCATCGGCTCCTGCACGATGTCGACGCCGCTTGACTGCAACTTGTCGAACAGCCCGTCGAGGTCGTCGGTCGCCAGCGTCAGCGCGCCGTAACTCCCCTTGGCGATCAGCTCGAGGATCGTCTGTCGTTCCTCCTCGGAGATACCCGGATCGGCAGCCGGCGGATGCAGCACGATCGACGTGCCCGGTTGTCCGGGCGGGCCGACGGTCAGCCACCGCATGCCCTCGTAGCCGACATCCTTGCGGAGTTCGAAACCGAGGAGGTCGCGGTAGAAGCCCAGGGCGGCGTCGCCATCGGTGTGTGGGAGGAAGGTGTACTGGATCGTGATGTTCATGGGATCAGGCTAGGCAGTCTCACCCGCGCTGTGCTTCTCGATTCCTGATCGGTCTCGTGATGTTCTTCGCCAGGCACGCCGGTATCCCGTCCGTCGCGTCGGCCGACTGTTCGCGATAGACCGTCGGCGGGACCCCGACGAGTTCGGTGAACCGGGTGCTGAAGGTGCCCAGTGACGAGCAACCCACCTCGAAGCAGACCTCGGTGACGGTCAGGTCGCCGCGCCGCAGCAGCGTCATCGCCCGTTCGATGCGGCGAGTCATCAAGTACGAGTAGGGCGATTCGCCGTAGGTCTGGCGAAACTTCCGGCTCAGGTGACCGGCCGACATGTTCACCCCGCGCGCGAGCGCCTCGACGTCGAGCGGCTGCGCGTACTCGCGGTCGATCCGGTCGCGGACCTGACGCAGCAGGGTCAGGTCGCGCAGGCGCTGATCGGAATCGGTTCGCGGCACGAGTCGATCGTAGTGTGCTCAGACCCCGAGCACCGCCGAGATGTCCGCACCGAGGGCGTCGAGACGGCGTGCGGCCTCGTCCCGCGGTACGGCGCCGTCCGGGCAGTCGAGGACGACTTCGAGATAGCACTTCAGTTTCGGCTCGGTGCCGGAGGGACGCACGACGACGCGGTCGTCGGCGGCGGTCCGCACCAGGACGCCATCGGTCGGCGGGAGATCAGCGGATCCATCTGCCAGGTCGCGGTTCTCCACCACCGGCGAGCCGGCCAGTCGTTCGATCGGCGACGAACGCAGGCGCTGCATCATCTCGGCGATCAGCGCGGTGTCCTCGACGCGGATCGTCAACGGTGCGGTGGCATGCAGGCCGTGGCGACGGGCGAGCCGGTCGAGTTCGTCGGTCAGCGTGCGGCCATCCTGCCCGAGTTCCTCGACGAGGGAGATGACCCGGATCATCGCACCGATGCCGTCCTTGTCGCGGACGGTGTCGGGGTCGGTGCAGTAGCCGATCGCCTCCTCGTAACCGAAACGCAGGCCGGGAGTCCGGGCGATCCACTTGAATCCGGTGAGCGTCGCCGCGAAACGTAGCCCGTGGTCCGCGGCGATCCGGCCGAGCAGCCGGCTCGACACGATCGAACACGCCAGGGTGTCACCGGGGCGCGTCGCATCCCGTGCCGCCTGCTCCCCCAGCAGCGCGCCGATCTCGTCGCCGGTGAGCTGCCGCCACTGTCCATCGGGACCGACCGTCGCCACCGAGCAGCGGTCGGCGTCGGGGTCGAGGGCGATCACGACGTCCGCGTCGACGTCGCGTGCGAGGTCGAGCGCGAGGTCGAGGGCACCGGGCTCCTCCGGGTTCGGGAACGGCACCGTCGGGAAGTCCGGATCGGGAGCGGACTGCGCCGCCACCACGTGGACGTCGCCGATTCCCGCGGCCCGCAGCACATCTCGGGCGACCGTACCCCCGACCCCGTGCATCGGCGTCAGTACGACGCGCACCGGCGACGGACTGCCGCCGGGTCGAAGCCGCGCGGTGCGCTCGACATAGGTCCGCACGGTCTCGTCGTCGAGGTGGACGACCGCCGCGGGGTCGCGGGACACCTCGTCAGCGGGCGGCGCCTGCGCGATCCGGGCCGCGATGTCGGCGTCGGCCGGCGAGATCATCTGCACTCCCCTGCCCGCATCGTCGGTGGCACGGCCGCCGAGATACACCTTGTAACCGTTGTCGGCCGGTGGGTTGTGCGAGGCGGTGATCATCACCCCGGCGTCGCAGTCGAGCGCACGCGTCGCATGAGCGGTGACCGGCGTCGGCAACCGAGGAGGTAGCGTGAACACCGTGAGCCCTTGCGCCGCAAGCACTTCGGTTGCCGCGTCGAAGAACTCGGCCGATCCGTGCCGGGCGTCGCACCCGACCACGACACGCGCGTCGGGACCGACCGTGTCGAGCAGATACCGCGCGACACCGGCCGTGGCGCGGGTGACCACGGCGACGTTCATCCGTGACTCGCCCGCACCGACCTCCCCGCGCAGGCCGGCGGTGCCGAAGGTCAGCGGTCCGCGGAAGCGGGACGCGAGATCGTCGGCAGCGGCGACGTCACCGGTCACCGCCGCGTCGATCAGATCGGTCAGCACGGCTCGGGTCGACGGATCCGGATCGTGGTCCCGCCAGCGCCGCGCGGCCGCGAACAGCTCGGCCCGGGTCACCGGATGCGGCGACCCGGCTCGACGCGGTCACCCAGTGCCACCCGGGCGCCACGCAGGATCTGCGTGTCCATCCCCACCAACGTGATCTTCTCGGTCGGGACCGGGCGTGTCCGCGGGTGCCCGCCGATCACCGCATTCGGGCCGACGCGCACCCGTTCGTCGAGGACAGACCATGCGACCGACGCGCCGGCGCCGATGACAACGTCACCGAAGATCACCGAATCGGCCACGACCGCACCTTTTTCGACGACCACCCCCGGTCCGAGAACGCTGCGTCGGACCGTTCCGTGCACGTGGGCGCCGCTGCTGACGAGACTATCCTCGACGACCGCCCCGGTCTCGATACGCGCGGCCGGGCGCTGCGGCTGGTTGGTGAGGATCGGCCGGTCGGCGCGGAAGACGTCGAGGGACCCGTCGATGAGGTCGCGGTGCGCCTGCAGGTAGGTCTCGGGACGGCCGGCGTCGATCCAATAGCCAGGCATCGCGTGGGCGACCGTCTTGCCGCGGTCGACGAACCAGGGCACCAGGTGTTCGCCGAAGTCCCCCAGGCCGGTGTCGTCCTTCGGGGATCCCTCGGTCGTCCGGCTCTCCAGGTACTCGAGGCCCTCGATGAGCACGGCCGGGTCGTAGACGAAGATCTCGGTGGCGATCGTGCGCGTGGTGGCGCGTTCGGGTTTGTAGCGGAACTCGCGGACTATCCCGTCTCGACGGGCCTTCACGGTGGCGTGCTGGGTGGCCTCGTCCAGCGGACACGTCGTGGTGACAACAGTGCATTCGGCGCCATGGCGGCGATGGGTCTCGATGGCGTCGCGGAAGTCGAAGTCGTAGACGTGGTCGGCGCTCATGACGATGACCTCGGCCGGTGCGTGGGCGGCGATGCGGCCGCGGATGCGATACAGCAGGTCGGCGTTGCCGGTCGCGAAGCCGTCTTCGGTTTCCGGGGCGTCGGTCTGCTCCGGCATCACCACGCGCAACCCGCCGCTCGTGCGGTCCAGATCCCAGGGACGGCCACCCGCCACGATCTGGGTGATGGTCTCGGCCTCGTACTGCACGCACAACCACACGTCGTCGATGTGACTGTGGTGCAGGTTGGAGAGCGGGAAGTCGATGAGCTGATAGTTGCCCGCGAACGGCAACGCGGGTTTCGCCCGCCGATCGGTCAGCACCTCCATCCGCGAACCACGTCCACCGGCCTGCACGATCGCAAGAACCTCCGAATACCGCATCACCCCAGTCTGCCCCACGCCGCCGGGTTTGCCCGGATACCGTGGCCGACGGAACTCGACGACAAGCGACGAGGAGGTACGAGCAGTGACGCACATCCACCGGGCCGAGCACGCGACGACGGAGCGTGTGGAGGTCGACTGCCTCGTGATCGGCGGCGGCATCGTCGGGCTGGCGGTGGCGCGGGCATTCGCCCGGCGAGGACGCGACGTCGTCGTTCTCGAGGCCACCGATTCGGTTGGCGCGCAGACGACCTCGCGGAGCTCGGAGGTGATCCACGCCGGCATCTACTACCCCGAGGGCAGCCTGAAGGCGGAACTGTGCGTCCGCGGTCGCGAGCAGTTGACCCGATTCTGCGACGAGCACGGCGTCTCGTGGGCGCGGCCGGGCAAACTCATCGTCGCCACCGACGGCACTCAGAGCGAACGCCTCGACGTCTTGCTCCGACACGGTCTGGCCAACGGCGTTTCCGACCTTCGACGGATCGGAGTGGACGAACTGCGCGACCGGGAACCGGCGGTCGAAGGCGTCGCGGCACTGTTCTCACCGTCGACCGGGATCGTCGACGTCGACGGTGTGGTGCGTGCACTGGTGCGTGACCTGGAGGCACACGGTGGCGCGATCGCGTTGCGCAGCAGAGTGATCGGCGGACAGATCAACGCACACGGCGTCACCGTGCAGACATCGGACGGCGAATCGGCCTCCGCCCGGACGCTCGTCAACTGTGCCGGGATCGGCGCGTGGGAGGTGGCCCGGGCGCTGGCCGGCTTCGGCGGCCGGATCCCGCCGCGCTTCCTCGCCAAGGGGAATTACTTCGGGTTGTCCGGCGTCCGGGCGCCGTTCCGTCACCTCGTCTACCCGATCCCCGCCGACGGCGGATTGGGCGTGCACTTCACGATGGATCTCGCCGGCGAGGCCCGATTCGGCCCCGACGTCGAATGGCTGAACTCGTCCCCCGACGAGACGATTGCCGGAGAGGTACTCGACTACGCCGTCGACGAGGCGCGCGCCGACGCATTCGAACGAGCCATCCGCACGTACTGGCCGCACTTGCCGGCCAACGCCCTGGTGCCCGCCTACGCCGGGATCCGGCCCAAGGTCGCCGGGCCGGGTGCCGGTGCCGGTGACTTCGTGATCCAGGGGCCGCGGTCACACGGCATCGCGGGCCTGGTCAACCTCTTCGGTATCGAGTCGCCGGGCATCACGTCATCGTTGGCGATTGCCGACCATGTCGTCGGTCTGGTCACGCCCCCGACGACGTGACCAGACCGACCGGGAGCGCTCAGCCCTGGTGCGCCGCACCCTCTTTGGGGTGGTACTGGTAGGCAGCGCTTGCCTTCTCGCGAACCTTCATGGCCTGGATCGCGTCGTGATGACGCCGGGCGTGATAGGCCAGCGGGAAGTACGTCAGCCGCTCCGGCAGGGTGCGGTAGGCGAATCGTAGATTGCGATGAATCCGCTCGAGGTGACGCTGCTCGGCGTCGGACCAGCTCAGGCCCAGGATCTCCCGCACGCGCGGATCCATGACGCCGACGGTGGTCAGGTAGTTGAAGTTCTGGAACGGCACCGACGCGGTGGCAGCGGCCTTCTTCACGGCGGGGCGCAACGCCTTGGGCACCGACTTCGGGACGACGGGCGCGGCGCGCATCTGACCGATCAGTTCCAGCGCGACCGGGTGCCGGACGAGCTTGTTCTCGATGAAATCGTCGAAGTACTCGTCGAACTCCTCGAGGGTCTCGGGGTAGTTCTTCATCGGTACCTGGACGATCTTGGCGATGCGGCGGTTGTCCCGCAGGAGTTCTTTGCGCTCCTCGAGGGTGAAGTGCCGGCCCAGCACCAGCGGCGCGGCGGTCTCGATCGTGGGTAGCGCGGTGGCGATCACCCAGGCGTACGCCTCCGGGTTGAGTGCACTGATGTGCTTGCCCTCCGAGTTGCGCATCTGCAGCGGCTGGTGCAGCTTGCGGAGACGCTTGCCCTCCTCGAGAGCCTCCTGACCGCCGTAGGTCCAGCGCAGCACCGAGTCGGCGGAGCGGATCGCACGTCCCACGGGATCGGTGCGGAAGACTGAATACTTGTCGACGACATCGCCGATGACGGGGTGCATCACCTGCATCACGAACGCCGCCCCGTTGATCGGGAGGAACGTGTACATGCCGGTGAGCTTGGCGGTCAGCGAGTCCGGCGGGATCAGTTCGATCTCGTCGTCGCGGTGGTTGAGCAGCGGCTCGCCCGCCACGAAGTCACTCGCTGCGGGTTCGGACGCTGTCCGTTCTTCGTGTACCGCGGTCATGGTGCCCCCAACATCGGTCTCGGATACTACTAATTCGACAACATTCGTAGTCAGATTAGCGCAGGCGTTCCCGAAAACCCACCTTTTGTCGGATTTCGGCTACTGAAGCGAGTCGGCTCCGGCGTCGGGGCCGATGACCACGGTCCGCGTGGCGAGTTCGCGGTGGCGAACCGTGAAGATCCGCGTGCCCTTCTTGCGTCCGCTGCGGACCTCGCTGAGATCGAGTCCGTCGGCCGTCAGACGCGCGTGGGTCGTGTCCACATCGGTCGACCGCCATGCCACACCCCAGAGCAAGACCGGCGACGACGGCACCGGGTCGGCCGGCGGGCGGGGCGCGGCGACGACCTCGACGATCAGGTCGTCGCGCCGGAAGAACAGCTGACGGGCGTCCTGCCCGATCGGCTGGTCGAGACGGAAATCGAGGCCGAAGGTGCCGGCGAACAGCGCGACGGCGACATCGCGGTTGTCGCAGGTGAAGACCAGATGGTCGAGGCCGGTCAGATCGCCGTCAACGGCCGCCCCGGATTCGGGTCGTTCGGCGATCCCGACCGGACTGGTCTCACCCAGCGCTCCGAGGACGGTGTCCGCGAGCGGATACCCGCGCCGGCCGAGTAGACGCCGGGACGCCGTGATGTCGTCGACCGTGAAGTACACGTCGTGGGTGTCGGGCTCGCCGGCCGACAGCCGCATCGAGAGGGCGACGTTGCCGAGGTTCACCACTCGCCGGCCGTCGGCGCCCGTACCGACCTCGTGTCCGAGCAACCGCTGGTAGGTCTCGGCGGTCGTCGACGGGTCGTCGCTCGCGAGATCGACGAGTGCGTGCGGGCCGGCGGGCGGAATCGTCACCGCTTCTTCTTACCCTTCCGACGACGAGCCGGCGCCGGCGGCACCCGTCGATGGATCAGTTGCGCCGAGCTGGTGATATGCCAAGCGCGACAGGAGCACTCGTAGTAGCGCAGCTCCGGGGCGGTACCAACGAGGTGGCGACGGAGTCGATCGATGCCCTCACGAGCGTCGGCCGGTGAGGCGAACGGCAGTTTGTCAGGCGTCGGGCAGGCCGGATAGTCGATGCCGGCGCGGCGCCGGCGTCGAGGTTGCTCGCGGAACGCCGTGCGTGCCTCGACATCGCGATAGAACGCTTCGAGATCGTCATCGGAGAAGGGCACCCGTCGATTATCCCCCGAGCCGCGTGCGGGCTGGGATCAGCGGGCCATCCACAGCCGACGGCGGATGACCTGGCGCATGCGGCGCAGCTCCGCAGCGGTCAATCCCGACGGCGGGTCGGAGTCGACGAGGCGGTCGACCTGGGAGAAGAAGTCCCGATCGGTGAGGCCGAACTCCTCGACGATCTGCCGGGAGGAGCCCCCGCCCAGGGAGTACCAGTCCGTCTCGAACTGGATCATCTGCTGCTGTTTGCTGTCCATGAAGACCACCGAATCTGCGTTTTCGACCTGAAACCCGGACTTGTGCCGCGGAGCCACTCGGCTTCGGCTCCTGCGTGACACACGTCACCGACGTCGTCATTTCTACACCTGTCGACCGACAGAAGACAGCAGGCGGCCCATGCTGATTCCAAAGGTCCCGCAGATGTTCATCGCACGTTCGAAGACGGCCGCGGAGAAGCTCAGACCGCCAGTCGATCGCCGGTCCCGGCACGCGCTTCGCGCCGGTTCGCGCGGATGCTGCTGGCGAGCGACGCGCCGATGAACGCCACGCCGACGAGCCCCGTGATCACCTCGTTGATCTCGATCTCGACGCTGATCAACAGGATTGCGGCCAGCGCGCCGATGGCCCAGTGCGCACCGTATTCGAGGTAGCGGTACTCCCCCAGCGTGCCCTTGCGGACAAGGTAGATCGTGATGGACCGCACGAACATCGCGCCGATGAATCCGAGCCCCAACGCGATGATGATCGGGTCGGAGGTGATGGCGAAGGCGCCGATCACCCCGTCGAAGGAGAACGACGCGTCCAGGAGCTCGAGATAGAGGAACAGGAAGAACCCGGCCTTGCCGGTGGCGACGGTGACCGGGTGCGGACCGGAGCCGTCCGATCCGGACCTGTGTGAGTCGGGCCCGTCTGATTCCGGCCCGTCCGATCCCGGCTCGGCCATGAACAGCGAGCTGAGCCCGTCGACGGTGATGTAGGTGACCATGCCCAGGATCCCGGCGATCAGGACGGTCGCGCGGCTCTCGTCCGGCGCCAGGAACTCGGCGGTGAGAACCAGCGCGAGGGCGGCCAGTACGACCGCGAGCTGGTCGAGCTTGCCGAGCGTGGCGAGCGGCTTCTCGAGCCACGTGAGCCAGGTCTGCGGGCGCTCGGCCAGCACGAAGTTGAGGAACAGGAGCAGGAGGAACATCCCGCCGAACGCCGCGATCTGCGGGTGGGCCTCGGTGAGGATCGTCTCGTAGCTGGGCTGGCCGTCGGCGAAATGCGTCTGCCCCTCGGGCGGCGGGTTCATCGCCAGGTCGAGCGCCTCGACGGGGTTGAGACCTCCGGTGATCCACACGATGACCAGCGGGAACAGGAGACGCATGCCGAACACGGCGATGAGCACGCCGACGGTGAGGAACATCTTCTGCCAGAACGCGCTCATCCGTTCGAGGATCGTCGCGTTGATGACCGCGTTGTCGAACGACAGGGACACCTCGAGCACGCCGAGGATGGCGCACAGGGCGAGGCCGGTCCAGCCGAGGTAGAGGTAGGCGACGACCAGCGCCACGAGCGTGACGACGAGCGAGGGCGCGAAGATGCGCGCGGTCACCGCAGCTTCTCGGCTTCCCGCGCGAGTTCGAGCAGCGTGTCGGTGAGGTCGGCCAGCACGTCGTGTCCGGCACCTTCGGCCACCGCGGTGCCGAGGTCCTCCGCGGCGCACCGCAGCGCGAACATCCGGTCGCCGAAGTCGGCGGCCTCGGCCGAGGAGAGGATCACCGCGTCGTCGGGAATGGACGTGCCCTCCAGCAGCGTTCTCTGCTCGTAAGCACGCTGCCTGCACGATCGCTTGCAGTACTTCCGCCGACGCCCCATCTCGGAGTCCACCATCGTGCGGCCGCACCAGGCGCAGGCGTACGGCCGACGCCGACGCGATGCGCCCGTTTGTACGCCGTGCGTAGTGCCTGGTTCCACACCGAGACCGTACCGCTGTCACGACCGGCCCCGCTCGCTGCGCTCCCGGCGGCGGCACACACTCGCCCCGCTCGCTGCGCTCCCGGCGGCGGCACACACTCGCCCCGCTCGCTGCGCTCCCGGCGGCGGCCCCGCGGACCGCGGTGGACAACACGGGTCGTCGCCGGTGGCGAACCCACGCAGGAATGCGCGTAGAATGTTCCTGTTGACGACCCGAAAGTCGCGCGCAGCGTTGCGCGCGAACCTGGAATGCAACAGAGATCTCCCGGCAGACCGGGAGATCCGACGAAGTTGAGAGGAACCCTTCATGGCAGATCGAGTACTTCGGGGTAGCCGCCTCGGCGCGGTGAGCTACGAGACCGATCGTGACCACGACCTCGCGCCACGACGCATCGTCCAGTACCGCACCGACAACGGCGAGATCTTCGACGTGCCGTTCGCCGACGACGCGGAGGTCCCGTCGAAGTGGCCGTGCAAGAACGGCATGGAAGGCACCATCCTCGAGGGCGCCGAGCCCGAGGAGAAGAAGACCAAGCCGCCGCGTACGCACTGGGACATGCTGCTCGAGCGTCGCAGCGAGGAAGAGCTCGAAGTGCTGCTCAACGAGCGCCTCGACCTGCTCAAGCAGCGGCGCAAGGGCATCACCAACTGACACCCGCGGGCGCCCGACGCCCGGAACCGAACAGACCCGGCAGGACATCCTGCCGGGTCTGTCCGTCTGCTCAGCGGATCATCGCGTCCGGACGAGTCCCCAGCGCTCGAGGCGGCTCTGGACTCCCCAGCGGGCGACCATCGTGAACGCCTCGGACATCACGCCGCCGCTCATCTTGGACACCCCGATCTCACGTTCGGTGAAGGTGATCGGAACCTCGCGGACGTCGAAGCCGGCACGCACCGTGCGCCACGCCAGGTCGATCTGGAAGCAGTAACCCGCGGACTCGACGGTGTCGAGCTGGATCTTCTCCAGCACGATGCGGCGATAGGCGCGGAACCCGGCGGTGATGTCGTGGACGCCCGCACCGAGAGCCAGACGGGCATAGGTGTTGGCACCGCGGGAGAGGAACTCCCGGCGCTTCGGCCAGTTCACCAGCTTGCCGCCCGGGACATAGCGGGACCCGATCACGAGATCCGCGCCGTCGTTGACGGCGTCGAACAGGCGGTGCAGCTGCTCAGGCGCGTGGCTACCGTCCGCGTCCATCTCGACGATGACGGCGTAGTCGCGGTCGAGTCCCCACGCGAAGCCGGCGAGGTACGCCTTGCCCAGGCCGTCCTTGTCGACGCGGTGCATGACATGGACCCGGGTCGCCGCGTCGGCGCGAGCAAGGTCGTCGGCGACATCGCCCGTGCCGTCCGGGCTCGAGTCGTCGACCACGAGGACATGCGCCCCTGGCAGCACGTCCTGTAGACGTCCGATGATGAGCGGCAGGTTGTCGCGCTCGTTGAACGTCGGCACGACGACGAGTGCGCCCGTGCCGTCGGCGCCGACCACGCGTTGCGGCGCGTCGTCGGGCCGCCGCTGCCCTGCCGTGGCGTCAATCCCCGATGCCATCGAGCTCCTTCGTGTCACCGGTCGCCCGTGCGGCGACCCTGCGTGGCCTGAGTGAGAACCTAGTACGCGAGCGCAGCGCAAACAAAAGCCCGGCCACCGCGGCGATGATCGCGACCACCTCCGGCCAGGGGCCCAGGCGGGTCGCGAGAGTCATGTCCTCATGGAGTGGCAGACGCCCGGTCAGCACGTCCGCGGTGAATATGCCGGACTGCTGGCTGATGGATCCGTCCGGCTCGATGACGGCGCTCACCCCACTGGTGGCCGCGACGACCACGGACCGCCCGTGTTCGACGGCCCGGACCTGTGACATGGCCAACTGCTGGTAGGTCATCTCGGTCCGGCCGAAGGTCGCGTTGTTGGTGGGCACGAACAGCATCTGCGCGCCGTCCCGGACGGATTGCCGAGCGGCCCGGTCGAAGGCGACCTCCCAGCAGGTCGCGACACCGACGGTCACCGTCCCCGAGCGACCGGGCACGTCGACCACCGTGGGTCCGGTGCCGGGGCGGAAGTCTCCGGCCATGTCTGCATACGACGAGAAGAGGCGGAAGAACGGCCGCCACGGGAGGTACTCGCCGAACGGCTGGACGATGTGCTTGTCGTAGCGGTCGACCGGGCCCTGCGCGCCGTCCCAGACCAGGACCGAATTGGTGGGTCGGCCATCGGGGTTGCGGATGAGCGTGCCGACCAGGATCGGCGCGTCGACGGCCGCGGAGGCCGCGGTGATCCCGGCGGCCGCGTCTGCGTTGTCCAGCGGCGAGATGTCCGAGGCGTTCTCCGGCCACAGGACGAAGTCGGGCTGCTCTGTCTGCCCGGTGTCGATCGCCCGGCCGTAGGACATCGTGGTGCGGACATGATTGTCGAGGACAGCGCGCCGCTGGGCGTTGAAATCCAGACCCAGTCGCGGGACATTGCCCTGGATGGCACCGATCCGGGCCGAGGACGTCGCGATGTTGCGGTCGAGGCTGGCGGGGGTCGCCGCGATGGCCGCGATCGGTGCGAGCAGCGCGATGGCCACCGCGGCGGTCGCGATGCGCACCACGCCCGAGGAACGTTCGGTGGACGGCCCCGGGCCGTCGGCGTGCTCGGGGTCGGAGACGGTCGTCGTGCGCCGGTACGCCCGGGTGAGGATCACGAGCAGCCAGGCGACCGCGGAGCCGAACAGCGCGACACCTGCTGACAACCCCGGCGCGCCGAGCACCGAGGCCAGCGGCAGCAGCGGTCCGTCGACCTGACTGAATGCGGTTCTCCCCCAAGGAAACCCGCCGAACGGAAAGGCGGAACGGAGCGCTTCGACGAGCACCCACGACAGCGTGAACCACACCGGAGGCACCGGAAGCCGCATCGTCAGGGTGGCGATCGCGCCGAACAGCGCGAGATAGACGGCGAGCACCGCGGCCAGGGCGAGCCACGGGAGTGGACCGACGTACACGCCGATCCACGGCAACAGCGGCACGAAAAACGCCAGCCCGAAGATGAAGCCGATCCACGCGCCGGTGCGCACCCGGGGCGACCCGACGAAGAGTGCGGCGAACAACAGGCCGAGGGCGAGGACCGCGAGGAACCACCAGTTGCGGGGTGGGAACGCGGCCCACATCGCGACACCCGCGGCGGCGGCGGTCCCGGTACGTGCGAGCCAGGACCGTGAGATCCGGGATCGGGAGACCCGCGGGGGACTCACCCGGCGTCCCGGTCGTACAGGGTCCGGCCCCGGTGCACGGTGCGTACGCAGCGCGGCAGCGCGGCCCCCGGTGAGACGTCCGGCAGCGCGGGCACCCGCGACCGCGGATCGGTCGACCAGCGCTGGACCTTCTCGTGGGATCCGGCGACGACGAGCTCGTCGACCTCCCACACCGCGTAACTCGCCGGGGCGCCGGGCGTCAGGGTCCCGGTGACACCGTCGTTGACTCCCCCGGCCCGCCAGCCGCCGCGGGTCGTCGCGGCGAACGCGCCGCGCGCCGAGATCGCGTTGGTCGGCTGATGATGGTGCACAGCGGCCCGGATGGTCGACCACGGGTCGATGGCCGTCACCGGCGCGTCTGACGAGAACGCCAGGGCGACACCGGTTTTGGCCAGCATCGCGAAGTCGTTGAGGGTGGCCGCGCGGCTCGCCCCGAGACGGGCGTCGTACAGGTCGCCGGGACCGCCCCATTCGGCGTCGAACAACGGTTGCATGCTGGCGATGACGCCGCAGCGGGCGAGGACCTCGGCGTCGGCGGCGGTGACCATCTCGGCGTGTTCGAGCCGGTGCGCACAGCGGGCGAGCGCGGGCGTGCCGAGTTCGTCGGCGAGTTCGGCGAGTGCGCCGACGACCACACCGGTCGCGGCGTCGCCGATGACGTGGAAGCCCGCCTGGATGCCTGCGATCGTGCAGGCGCGCAGGTGATCGCGGATCGCCTCGGCGTCGAGGTAGCTGATACCGCTGGTGTGCGGATCGTCGGTGTAGGGCTCCGAGAGCCACGCGGTGTGGGAGCCGATGGCACCGTCGATGAACAGGTCACCGCCCAGGGCATCGGCCCGGGTGATCGACATCAGTTCGCGGGCGTGGTCGGCGTCGGTGACGGCCTGGCCCCAGTAGCGCCGGATCTCGACGGGATGGTCGAGTTCGGCGAGCGCGAGGAAGTCGTCCATGCCGCTGATGTCCGGTCCGCCGTTCTCGTGCACGGCCACCACCCCGTGGGCGGCGGCCCCGTCGAGCGCGCGGCGTTGTGCACGCTCACGATGCGCCGCGGTGACCAGAAGACGGGCCGCGCCCCGGACGAGATGGTGGGCCTCGGCGACCAGCGGCTCCTCCGGGTGATACCCGACGGCGTCGGCCAGGTCCGGGATCAGGCGTCGTAGCGCGGTGGATGCCACCGCGGAGTGCTCGTCGATCCGGGCGAGGTAGACCGGCCTGGTCCCGACGACGGCGTCGAGCTCGGTGGTCGTCGGGAAGCGACCGTCGTCGGGTTCGGCGCCCGCCCAGGTCGAGTCGTCCCAGCCGAGACCCCAGATGAGGTCGCCTCCGTCATGGGCGGATTCGGCGGCCACGGCCTTCTCCACCAGCCGCAGGCAGTGCGTGCGGCTCGACGCCTCGTTCAGGGTGAGGCCGTCGAGTCCGAGCCCGGTGGACGTCAGGTGGACGTGGGAGTCGACGAACCCGGGACTGACGAAGTGTCCGGCGAGGTCGATGACCTCGGCGTCGGGATGGAGTGCGCGGCCGACGTCGTCGGTCCCGACCCAGACGACGATTCCGTCGGTCACGGCCATCGCGGTCGCGTCGGGGGCCGCCGGCGAGTACACGGCGCCGCCGAGAAGCAGTTGGGTTGCCACGATCGTTCAGTGTGCCTTGCCGTCGGAGGAGGGTGGCGAGGGGTCCGGGTGCGTGTGTTCCGGGACCGCGGTGGGTTGTGCTGCGCTCGGGCGCAGATCAGGACCTGTTCAGTGGCCCTGCGGCAGACCTCGGGTCCCGTACGGGGACGACGAAGATCCCGGCTCGGGCGTGTCGGACTCCACGACCGTGCCCTCGACGACGGTTCCGCCACGTCCTGCGCCGTAGACACCGGTGGCGTACATCCCGGCCCGGTCCATCGCGGTCGCCACACGGCGGGCACCCACCGCGGCGACGGCCGGACGCATCACCCGACGGGTGGGCGGGAACAGCAGTAGGGTCCCGGCCACGGTCGACACGACGCCCGGAACGACCAAAAGGATGGTCGACACGGCGACGAGCGCGGTGTCGGCCAGCGGGGCGCGGGCGTCGACCTCGTTTCTCGACGCGCGGCGCAGCTCGTCGAAGACCTTGCCGCCCTGCCAGCGCAGGACGACGAATCCGAGGACCACGGCGGCGAGGCTGATCAACACCGCCCAGCCGAATCCGAGGGTCATGACCATCGCGACGAATGCGGCGATCTCCAGCACGGCATAGGCCGCGAACCAGCGGAGAGCCATCATGCTTCACCTGTCCTTCGGTGCCCTTCGGCACCCGTTGACGTCAGGGTCTGCGTGGACAACGAACGACGACGCGGTTTTGTCCCGGGGGGTGGTTTCGACAAGCTCAACCAGCGCTGGGCGGCTGAGCCGGCGGTGGGCGGCTCAGCCGGCGGTGGGCGGCTCAGCCGGCGGTGGGCGGCTCAGCCGGCGGTGGGCGGCTCAGCCGGCAGAGGCGTCCTCGCCGCGGCCCTCGATGTCGCCCTCGGTCTGGAGGTAGACGGTGCGCAGGGCGTCGAGGAGCTCGGCCGGCGGTTCGCGCCACATGTCGCGCTCGACGGCCTCGAGGAGACGTTCGGCGATGCCGTGCAGTGCCCAGGGGTTGGACTGCTGCATGAACTGCTGGTTCGTCTCGTCGAGGACGTAGGACTCGGTGAGTTTCTCGTACATCCAGTCGGCGACGACGTCGGTGGTCGCGTCGTACCCGAAGAGGTAATCGACCGTGGCGGCCATCTCGAACGCACCCTTGTATCCGTGGCGCTGCATCGCCGAGATCCAGCGTGGGTTGACGACGCGGGCGCGGAACACCCGGCTGGTCTCCTCCGACAGCGTGCGGGTGCGGACGGAGTCGGGGCGGGTGCTGTCGCCGATGTAGGCCTCGGGCGAGGAACCGGTCAGTGCGCGAACGGTCGCGACCATGCCGCCGTGGTACTGGAAGTAGTCGTCGGAGTCGGCGATGTCGTGTTCGCGGGTGTCGGTGTTCTTGGCCGCCACGGCGATCCGCTTGTACGCGGCGCGCATGTCGTCGACCGCGGGTACACCGTCGAGGTCGCGTCCGTAGGCGTAACCCCCCCACTCGGTGTAGACACGCGCCAGGTCCTCGTCGCTGCGCCAGTCCCGTGAGTCGATGAGTTGCAGGATGCCGGCGCCGTAGGTGCCGGGCTTGGAACCGAAGACACGTGTCACGGCCCGACGCCGGTCGCCGTGCTCGGACATCGCGGCGCGCACGTGTGCCGCAACGAAGTTCTGCTCGTCGGACTCGTCGTCAGCGGCCGCGGCGAGCGCGACCGCGTCGTCGAGCATCGTGACGACGTGCGGGAAGGCATCCCGGAAGAAGCCGGAGATGCGGACGGTGACATCGATGCGGGGACGTCCGAGTTCCTCGAGGCCGATGAGCTCGAGCGAGGAGACCCGCCGCGACATCTCGTCCCACACCGGCATGACCCCGAGCAGCGCGAGCACCTCGGCGACGTCGTCACCCGAGGTGCGCATGGCGCTGGTCCCCCACACCGACAGCCCCACCGACGCCGGGTATTCGCCGTGGTCGGTCAGGTAGCGCTCGAGCAGAGAGTCGGCCATCGCGCGGCCGGTCTCCCACGCCAGCCGCGAGGGCACGGCCTTCGGGTCGACCGAGTAGAAGTTGCGTCCGGTCGGCAGCACGTTGATCAGCCCGCGCAGCGGTGACCCGCTCGGTCCGGCCGGGATGAACCCGCCGTCCAAGGCGTGCAGCACCCGCGGGACCTCGCCGGTCGTCTGACGCAGGCGCGGGACGACCTCGGTCGCCGCGAAGGTGAGCACATCCCCGACCGCGCTGGGCAGTCCCGCGGTGGCCGCGGCAACCGCTTCGGTCGACCAGTCGTCCTTCGCGCAGGCGGCGACGAGTTCGCGGGCCTGCGCCTCGACGGCGTCGACGGAACCGCGCTCGGCCGAGCCGTCTTCGACGAGTCCGAGGGCCTCGCGCAGGCCGGGCAGGGCCGACGTGCCGCCCCAGAGCTGGCGCGCACGCAGCATGGCGAGGACCAGGTCGACCTCGGCGTCGTCGCGCGGGGGCTCGCCGAGCACGTGCAGCCCGTCACGGATCTGCACGTCCTTGATCTCGCACAGCCACCCGTCGACGTGCAGCAGCATGTCGTCGAAGACCTCTTCGTCGGGCCGTTCGGTGAGCCCGAGATCGGAGTCCATCTTCGCCGCGGTCAGCAGTGTCCAGATCTGCTGGCGGATCGCGGGCAGCTTCGCCGGGTCGAGGGCGGAGATGTTGGCGTGCTCGTCGAGAAGCTGTTCCAGCCGGGCGATGTCGCCGTAGGACTCGGCGCGTGCCATCGGCGGGATCAGATGGTCGACGAGAACCGCATGAGCGCGGCGCTTGGCCTGCGTCCCCTCGCCCGGGTCGTTCACCAGGAACGGGTAGACGAGCGGGAGGTCGCCGAGGGCGGCGTCGGTCCCGCAGTCCGCCGACATGCCGAGGTTCTTACCGGGCAGCCACTCCAGGTTGCCGTGTTTGCCGACATGCACGATGGCGTCGGCGCCGAAGCCGTTGTCGTGCGCCGCGATCCACCGGTACGAGGCCAGATAGTGGTGCGACGGCGGCAGATCCGGATCGTGGTAGATCGCGACCGGGTTCTCGCCGAACCCGCGCGGCGGCTGCACCATGATCGCGATGTTGCCGAAGGTCAATGCCGCGATGACGATGTCGCCGTCGGGATTGTGCGTGCGGTCGACGAACAGGTCGCCCGGAGCGGGTCCCCAGTGCTCGGTGACCGCCGCGCGCAGTCCTTCGGGCAGGGTGTCGAACCACGACCGGTAGTCGCGCGCGGACAGGCGGATCGGGTTGGCGGCGAGGGTCTCCTCGGTCAGCCAGTCGGCATCCTGACCACCGGTGGCGATGATCTGGTGGATCAGCGCATCTGAATCATCGTCGGCGAGACCGGGGATCGCGTCCGGGCCGGCCTCCGGGCCGATGTCGTAGCCGGCATCGCGCATCGCGGCGAGAAGGCGCAGCAGGCTGCGCGGGGTGTCGAGACCGACGGCGTTGCCGATCCGCGCGTGCTTGGTCGGGTAGGCCGACAGCATGACCGCGATCCGCTTGTCGGCGGCCGGGGTCCGACGCAACCGGGCGTGCGCGGTGGCGATCCCCGCCACCCGTGCGCAGCGCTCGAGATCCGGCTGGTACCAGGGCAATCCGTCGTCGTCGAACTCCTTGAAGGAGAACGGCACGGTGATGATGCGGCCGTCGAACTCGGGCACCGCCACCTGGGTGGCGACGTCGAGTGGCGACAGGCCGTCATCGCTGTCCTCCCAGTCCGCGCGGGACCCGGTGAGGCAGAGACCCTGCAGGATCGGGATGTCGAGGGCGGCGAGACGTTCGATGTTCCACGCCTCGTCGTCGCCGCCGGCCGAAGCGGTGGCCGGGGTGGCGCCACCGGCGGCCAGCACCGTGACCACGAGGGCGTCGGCGGTACCGAGCAGTTCGAGGAGGTCGTCGGGCGCAGTCCGCAGCGAGGCGCAGAAGATCGGCAGCGCACGGGCCCCGCGGTCCTCGATCGCATCGCACAGCGCGGCGATGTACCGCGTGTTGCCCGCCAGGTGCTGGGCGCGGTAGTAGAGGACCGCGATGGTCGGGGCGTCGGGCCCTTCGTGGCTCGTCGCTTGCGCTCCTCGCACCTCAGGGAGCAAAGAAGGGTCGGCTTCCGCTCCTCGCGCCTCAGGGAGCGGAGAGGAGGCGGCCGGAGAACGTTCGAGCACGCCCCACGCGGGCGTCTGCTGCGGGAGTTCGAAACCGTTGCCGGTGAGCAGGATGGTGTCGGACAGGAAGTGGTGCAGATTCACGAGGTTGGCGACGCCGCCCGCGGCGAGATAGTCGTGGGCCTGGGCGGCGACGCCGGAGGGCACCGTGGAGTGCGCCATCAGATCGGGGTCGGGCTGCTGCTCACCGGAGCAGACGACGAGCGGCTTGCCGGTCGCCTCGACCGCAGCCAGCCCGTCCTCCCAGGCGCGTACACCGCCCAGGATGCGCACGACGATGAGGTCGGCGTCGGCGGCGAGACGCGGGATGTCCTCGATCAGGATGCGAGAGGGATTCGCGCCGCGGTAGGACACCGACGCGTCGGGCGACGCGTTGCCCTCGTCGGCCGCCGAGGCCGTGAGCAGGTCGGTGTCCGAGGTCGAGAGCAGCAGGATCATCGTGTCTCCTCGCCGGGTTGTCGCGCCCGGTGCGTGTCGGTGCCGTGGGTGGCGGGTGCAGTGCGAGGGACTGGTCTGACTTCCGGATGTCCGGCCGATGCCGACCCCCGGTCACAGTGGCGCGACCGCGCCGGAATCGCACCGGCTTCAGCCCGCTCGCGGTGCGTTCAGCCTACGGCCACCGCGCCCGCCGGTCGTAGGCTGGTGGGATGAACCAGCCAGCCCGGGCCGCCACCGACCGTTGCCCAGGCGTCTTCGACACGCACCCGGCGGCCGACGGCGCGTTGGCCCGTGTCCGGCTGCCGGGCGGACGGATCCGTCCGGACCAGCTGGAGATGCTCGCCCGGGCCGCCGCCGACCACGCCGACGGGCACCTGGAGCTGACGGTGCGCGGCAACCTCCAGCTGCGCGGGATCACCGACGTCGAAGCCGTCGCGCAGGCCGTCGTCGCCGCCGGGCTCGCGCCGAGCAGCAGCCACGACAAGGTGCGCAACATCGAGCTCAGCCCCCTGACCGGCCGCATCGGCGGCGTCGCCGATGCGCGTGCGCTCGCCGCGGCCCTCGACGACGCCCTGCGGGCCGACCCGGCCGCCGCCAACCTGTCCGGCCGCTTCCTGTTCGGCATCGACGACGGGCGCGGTGACATCGCCGGACGACGACCCGATGCGTGCGCGGTGATCCGGGGCGGCACTCCCCTGGCCGCGGATGTGCTCATCGGCGGGACGGCCGTCGGATCGGCCACCGGTACGGAGGCGATCGTGCGCGCGCTCATCGCGGTGGCCGCGGGTCTGGGCGAGGTCTCGCCCGGCGCCTGGCGGGTCCGCGACCTCGACGACGTCTCCCGGCGCCGGCTCACGGAACTCATCGCCTCGACGCTGGATCCCGTCATCGGGGCCGACCCGGACGCGGCACCGGTCGCTGCGGGGGAACCGATCGTCGGTTGGTTCGACCAGGACGACGGCGCGGTGCTGCTCGGCGCGGTCGTCGAACTCGGACGCTTGCCGGCCCGACTGGCGGAATTCATCGCGGGTGTGCAGGCGCCGGTCGTGATCACCCCCGACCGCGAGATCCTCCTGTGCGACCTCGGCGAAGGCGTGGCCGAAACCGTTGTCCGCGTGCTCGCACCGATGGGTCTGATCTTCGACGCCGCTTCGCCATGGGCGCAGGTCAGCTGCTGCGTGGGAGCCCCGGGTTGCTCGTCCGCGCACGCGCCGGTCCGGGACGACCTGATGGCCCGGGTGCAGGACGGCGACCCCGTCGAGGAGCGTGAACACTGGGTGGGCTGCGCCCGTGGCTGCGGGTCGCCGGCGGAATCGCACCTGTCGGTGCAGGCCACGCCCGACGGCGGATACGAACGGCGGCGCCGTTAGGCTCGTTCCCACCATGACCGAGTACCTGCGTGACGGCGCCGCGATCTACCGCCAGTCCTTCGCCACGATCCGCGCCGAGTCCGATCTCTCCGCGTTCGCACCCGACGTCGCGACCGTTGTCGTCCGCATGATCCACGCGTGCGGCCAGACCGACCTGACGCGCGACGTGGTCGCGACGCCCGGTGTCGTGGCCGCCGCGCGCGGGGCCCTCGAAGCCGGCGGCCCGATCCTCTGCGACGCGAACATGGTGGCGTCCGGGATCACGCGTAAGCGTCTCCCCGCGGACAACGAGGTGCTCTGCCACCTGTCGGAACCCACTCTTCCGGCTCTTGCCGAGAAGATGGGAACCACGAGGACCGCTGCGGCACTGGAGTTCTGGCGGCCGCGCCTGGAAGGTGCGGTGGTCGCGATCGGCAACGCGCCGACCGCACTGTTCGCGCTCCTGGACATGATCGACGACGGCGCACCGCGTCCCGCCGCCATCGTCGGGGCACCCGTCGGTTTCGTCGGCGCGGTCGAATCCTGCGCGGCACTGGCCGAACGCGACGACCTCGAATTCATCACGGTCACGGGCCGGCGCGGCGGGTCGGCGATCACCGCGGCCGCGGTCAACGCGCTCGCGACCCCGCAGGAATGATGGTGGACCTTATGAACTCTGACAGCACCGCAGCCGGACAGAAGTCAGGTCCGGGCACGCTCTACGGCATCGGACTCGGCCCGGGTGACAGCGAGCTGATGACCGTCAAGGCCGCCCGCCTGATCAGCACCGCGGACGTGATCGCGTATCACTCTGCGCGACACGGCAACAGCATCGCGCGATCGGTGGCCGCACCCTACCTGCGTGACGGCCAGACCGAGGAACGTCTCATGTACCCGGTCACCACCGAGACGACCGACCACCCCGGCGGGTATCAGGGCGCGCTCGACGACTTCTACGCCGAGAGCGCCGAACGTCTCGCGGTGCACCTGCGCGCGGGTCGCGATGTCGTCCTGCTCGCCGAGGGCGATCCACTTTTCTATAGCTCTTATATGCACATGCACAAACGCCTGGCACCGCATTTCGACGCCGAGATCGTGCCCGGCGTCACCTCGGTGAGCGCGGCGTCCGCGGCGTCCGGGGTCCCGCTCGTCGAGGGCGAGGAGACGCTGACCGTCGTGCCCGGCACCGCGTCGACCTCGGAGCTGCTCTTCCGTTTCCGGTCCGCGGACGCGATCGTGGTCATGAAACTCGGTCGGACCTTCGAGCGGGTGCGCGACGCACTCCGCGAGGCCGGGCGTCTCGACGAGGCCTTCTACGTCGAGCGCGCCTCGACGACCGTCGAGCGGGTGCTGCCGGCCGCCGACGTGAATCCCGCGGAGGTGCCGTACTTCTCGATCCTCGTCGTCCCGGGACGTCGCAACAATCCGAGGTTCGAGCCGGAGCCCGTCCCCGGTGAGCTCGTCGTCGTGGGGCTCGGACCGGGTCACGACAGCTGGACCACCCCGGAGGTCCGCGCGGAGCTGGCCACGGCCACCGACCTCGTCGGTTACACCACCTATCTCAAGCGCGTCACCCCGCGGCCGGGGCAGCGAGTACACGCCAGCGACAACCGGGTCGAGGCCGAGCGGGCCGAGTTCGCGCTCGACCTCGCTCGACGCGGCGCTCGCGTCGTCGTCGTCTCGTCCGGTGATCCCGGCGTGTTCGCGATGGCCGCCGCGGTCGCCGAGGTCGCCGCACAGCCCCGGTGGCACGAGGTGCCCGTCCGTGTGGTGCCCGGCGTCACGGCGGCGACCGCGGTCGCCGCTGCCGTGGGAGCGCCCCTCGGGCATGACTTCGCGATCATCTCGCTCTCCGACCGGTTGAAGCCGTGGTCGGTCATCGAACGGCGCATCCGAGCCGCACTCGGCGCCGACCTGGTGATCGCCATCTACAACCCGGGCTCGGCGAGCCGCACCTGGCAGGTCGGGGCCCTCAAACACACTCTCTCGCAGACGGTGTCGCCCGATCGCGTCGTCATCCTCGGACGGGACGTCGGTGGTCCGGAGCAGCAACTCATCACGACCACTGTCGCGGACTTCGATCCCGCGGTCGTCGACATGCGCACGATGATCATCATCGGGTCGTCGGCCACAAAGGTCGTGCCGCGCGCGGCCGGAACGTTGGTGTTCACGCCGCGCAGTCACCACCCGGTCGACAGCGACGATCACACCGCCGACCACTCAGCCGGACAGCTCCTCGAGCCAGTTCCGGGCGGCACCGACATCTGAAACGACCGGCGTGTCGGGTTCGGCGGGCCGGTCGACCATGATGACCGCGATGCCGAGTTCGGCCGCGGCCGCCAGCTTGGCGGAGGTCAGCGTTCCGCCGCTGTTCTTCGTGACCAGCAAATCGATGTCGTTGTCACGCAGCAGCTCTCGCTCCGACCGGTGATCATAGGGCCCCCGCGAGCGCAACACCTCGTGATGCGGCGGAAGCGCTCCGGTCGGGGCGTCGACGACCCGGATCAGGAACCACGCCGAATCGATCCCCGCGAAGACACCGACGTCCTGGCGCCCGGTGGTCAGGAAGACGCGGCGGCCCCGGGCGGCCACCTCCCGCGCGGCAGCGGGCAGGTCGGGCACACGGATCCACGTGTCGGTGTCGCCGGGCACCCACGGATCCCGGCGCAGCCGCAACAGCGGGACACCCGCATCGGCGGTGGCTCGCGCCGCGTTGCGGGTGATGGTCGCGGCAAACGGATGGGTCGCGTCGACCACTGCCTGAATGCGGTTGCTCTGCAACCACTCCCGGAGTCCGTCGGATCCGCCGAACCCGCCGATGCGCACCGGACCGACCGGTAGACGGGGGTGTTTCACCCGGCCGGCGAGGGAACTGATGAACGCGATGTCGGTGTCAGCGAGGGTCGAGGCGAGCGCACGCGCCTCCCCGGTCCCGCCCAGGATCAGGACGTGCGGAACAGGATCCGGCGGGCTCTGGTCGGTCACGACGTCGAGTGGCGATCAGCGCGGAGTTTGGTCATCCGCGCATGCGAGTACAGATAGCTGTCGGTGACGTCCGACCGGCGCGGACCGAGCACGTGACCGACGAAGATGACCGCGGTCCTCCGGATGTCGGCGGCGTCGAGGGCCTCGGGCAATCGGTTCAGCGGACACCGCACGATCTGCTCGTTCTCCCGACTGGCGAAAGCGACTGTGGCGGTGGGGCAGTCATCGCCGTAGTGCGGGGTGAGCGCCGCCACGATCTCCTCGGCCCGATGGGCTGCGAGATGCAGCGCGAGTGTCACCCCCGTCCGGGCCAGGGTCGCGAGATCCTCCCCCGGCGGCATGTCCGTCGACAGGGTGGAGACCCTCGTGATCAGTAGGCTCTGGCCGACACCGGGGATGGTGAGTTCGGTGTCGAGTGCCGCCGCGGCAGCCGCGAACGCCGGGACACCGGGCACGATTTCATGATCGATTCCACGCGCGATCAGTTCCCGCTGCTGCTCGGACATCGCCGAGTACACCGAGAGGTCACCCGAGTGCAGACGGGCCACGTCGTGCCCCTTATCGACGGCCGCCGCGATGACATCGATGATGTCCGACAACGGCATCCGGGCCGTGTCGACCAGTTCGGCGCCGTCGGGACACAGGTCGAGCAGTTCCGAGGGCACCAGTGACCCGGCATAGACACAGGTCTGACACTCCCCCAGCAGCCGCGCTCCGCGCACCGTGATGAGATCGGGCGAACCCGGGCCGGCCCCGATGAAGTAGACGGTCAACGGAGCGCCTCCAGCGAATCCGCGGCGGCAGCGTGGGGTGCCGTCTTCGCGACGGCCCACTGCACGATCGGCAGCGCGGGGCGCCAGGTGTGCATCGTGCCGAGCGGTGCGACGGTTTCGACCGACAGGCGTCGTAGGTCACCGCCGTGTCGGGCGTGCCAACGCGTGACGAGCGTCTGGTTCTCCACGGTCACCGCGTTCACGACGAGCCGCCCCGAGTCCGGCAGCCTGGCCCAGACGAGCGAGAGGATCGCCTCGTCCAGTCCGCCACCGATGAAGACGGCATCCGGCTGCGGCGCGTCGGACAGGTCGTCGGGAGCCGGGCCCCGCACCGACAGCCGATGCGCCACCCCGTGCCGGGTGGCGTTGCGCCGCAACCGATCAGCGCGATCGGGATCGCGTTCGAAAGCAACCGCCACTCCCCGGTCGTCCGCGCGCAACCACTCGATCGTCACACTGCCCGACCCGGCCCCGATGTCCCAGAGGATCTGCGCGCCGCCCGGTTCCAGCGCACACACGGAAAGGGCACGGATCGTCGACTTGGTGATCTGTCCGTCGTGTTCGTAGGTGTCGTCCGGCCGCCCCGGGAGCCGGGACCGGCGGGGTCCGACGCAGTCGAGGGCGACGATGTTGAGCGGGTCGCCGGCCCGACGGCGCCAGGTCTCGGCGGTACCGGCGGCGATCTGTTCGGCCGGCCCACCGAGCTGCTCGAGGACGGTCATCGTGGACGTACCGAAACCGGCGTCGACCAGGATGCCGGCGAGTGCGGCGGGTGTGGTCTCGTCGCGGCTCAAGACCAGTACGCGAGCCCCGTCGGTGACCTCGCCGAGCACGACTCCCGGCTCGGCGCGCACCGCACTGACGATCCGGGTCGTGGCGAGGTCCCAGCCCAGACGCGCACAGGCGAGGCTCGCGCTCGACACGGCCGGATACACCCGTACCCGGTCGGCACCGACGCGCGCGATGATGCTCGCACCGACGCCGTGGAACATCGGGTCGCCGCTCGCCAGGATGTGGATCGTGTCCGGGTGAACGGCGTCCGCGGCCTCGCTCTCGACCACTTCTGCGAGGTGTTCAGACATCGGCGACCGCCACGGTCGCAGTTCGGCGTCCAGTTCGGGCACCGCGCCGTCGAGGAGCGCCAGTTGCCGCGCAGCGCCGTAGATCACGCGGGCGCGGCGAAGTTCGTTGCGGACGGTCTCGCCCAGACCGGACCAACCGTCGGCGCCGATACCCACCACGACGAATGCGGACATCACCGCAGCGGATTCCGCGGAGGTCATCGGGGCAGTCTCCGCCACACGGCACGCGGCAGTAGTCGCATCCCGAAGAACAACGGACGCAACGTCCCCGGGATCCAGACCTCGCCGCGGCCCTTGCGATAGGCATGAGCCACCGCGTCGGCGACCTGCTCGGCATCCCGCGACAGCGGGGCCGGCTTCACCCCGGACGCCATCAGGTCGCGGGTCATCGCGCCGATCACGAAGCCCGGGCGGGCCAGCAGCAGGCGAGCGCCGGTGCCGTGCAGCGCATCCGCGAGTCCGCTCGCAAATCCGTCGAGGCCCGCCTTCGTCGACCCGTAGACGTAGTTGGCGCGGCGCACCCGGACACCGGCGACCGAGGAGAAGACGATGATGGTTCCGGAGCCCTGCGTGCGCAGTACCGAAGCGAGCGGGGTGAGCACGCTGATGTGGGCGTAGTAGTCGGTGTGGGCGATCTGAAGTGCATGCGGCACATCGGTTTCGGCGCGAGCCTGGTCGCCGAGGATCCCGAACGCGATGATCGCGATCCCGATCGGACCGTGTCGCTGCGCCAACGACTCGACGAGCGTTGGGTGGCTGTCGGTGTCGTTCGCGTCGAAGGCGACGGTGTGTACCTCGGTTGCACCGGCTTCGAGCAGTCGTGCGGACTCGGCCGCGAGGTCGTCGGGACGGCGGGCCGCCAGGACGACGGTCCGCCCGGATGCGAGGCGCGCCGCGGTGGCGACGCCGATCTCGCTGCGGCCGCCGAACAGCACGAGGGCACCGGACGGGTCGGTGTCCGGACGCGCTGATGCCCATCTGCTGCGTGACGCCATGGCTGCCAGTATCGCATCGGCCCCGCGACCGACCGTGTGCGGCGTCGCGGCTAGTTTGGTGTCATGCCTCGTAACGCCGCTGATCTCGGGCCCGATGCGCTCGCCTTCCTCGTCGAACGCCACCTCGGGACCCTCACCACGCTGCGCGCCGACGGCACCCCCCATGCCGTGGCCGTCGGGTTCACCTGGGATCCCGACGCCGGCCTGGCGAGGGTCATCACCTCGGACGGCAATCAGAAGGTCCGCAACACCGAGCGGGGTGGCTACGCGGCCGTCACCAACGTCGACGGCCCGCGATGGCTGACCCTGGAGGGTCCCGCCACGGTGCGTCGTGAGCCCGAGCGCGTGCGCGAGGCCGAGCAGCGCTACGCCCAGCGATACCGGGAGCCCAGGCCGAACCCGCGCCGCGTCGTGATCGAGATAAGCGTGAGTCGCGTACTGGGTTCGGCGTCGCTGTTCAGCTAGTGCCCACGTGTGAAGTCGGACGCTGCTTGACGTGGGCGCTGGCGTCGTCAGCAGGTTCGGTCCGGTTCATTCGCATAGTCATCAAGGCCGGCCGGAACTTCCCGAACGGTGACGCACTCCGCACGCTGGTGTGACCGGCGATCTGCGACATCGAGGACAACCGGCTCGGGGTCCGAGGGTGACCTGACCCCAGATCTCGGACACGTTGAATCCGGCAACGAGCTGGAGGAAGCGAGTCGATCGATCTACGGCTCGACGACACGAGTGAGAGCGGTTTCGTCAGGACGCGGTGGACTTGTACGAGTCGACCCCCGAGGCCACGGTGCGTAATATCGCCGCCGATCTCGGCGACGAGCGCGGCACGCTGCGTCACTGGCTCGACCGCTACGGCACTGACCCGCAAGACCGTTGGCGGTCGAGTATTTCGTCGGGGAGACGAACTTGTGAGCCGTTCGGCGTTTGTCGCCGAAGCGGCTCGACACCTACCCGGTGAGGTGGCAATGCGAGCTTTTCACGATCGCGTGCTCATCGTTCACGGGTGGCGGAAGGCAGCCCTCGCGCGGGCAGCGCGGACGGAAGCTGATCATGCTATGCGTGGTCGGACTTGCTGAGCCGCGACTTCGCCGCTTGCGCCCCGAATCGGGCGTGTGTCGGAGACATCGCGTATCTGCCGATCGCTGACGGCACCAACCTGTATGAGCCACGATGACCGACTGCTACTCCCGACGGCCGGCCGGGTGGGCGGTGGCCCATCACATGCGCATCGACCTCGTCGGGTCAACGCTCGGCATCGCCGGCATCGGGGTTTCCCTCTATCACGAGGTACCGACAACTCGCTCTCGCCGAATAGCGTTGAATGACATAGCTTTTGAGATTGACGCGCGTCCATTTTGATGTACACTCGAACGTACATTCGCAGCAACGGTTCTCGGGGGAGGTGACCATGTCTGATGAATCCGCGACGCCGCAACCGCGTGCCGTCGAACTGGTGGCCGACCTCCACCGCATCCTCGACGAACTGCAGACCGTGGACCTGGCGCCGTGTACCGATACCGAGTTGGCGGATGTGGCGGCCGACACCGAGAAAGCGATCGCACGGTTGACCGTGGCCGGTGACCGGCAGATCGATCAGGTCGAGGCCCGCGACCTGCCCCGCAAAGCAGGCTGTCGGACACTCATGCAGTACATGACCCACCGGCTGCGGGTCTCCAACCCGATGCGGCGTCGTAAGCAGATGGATGCCACCGCCACCCGCACCAGCCTCGGCGGCGAGGTCCTACCACCTGAACATCCGTGCCTCGCTGAAGCGTTCGCCGCGGGTGCGGTCGGCTCCGCGCACGTGCAGGCCGCCTTGGACGTCCTCGACCGCATCCCGGTGGCCATCGACCACGACATCAAGGTCGCCGCCGAACGACAGATGGCCGAGATCGCCGCCGACCACATCCCTGCCGACATCACCCAACTCGGTGCCCGCCTGCTCGCTCACCTCGACCCCGACGGCACCCTGACCGACGACACCGACCAGAAACGACGCCGCGGCCTGTGGATCGGACGGCAACGCGCTGACGGCACCGCCAAGATCTCGGGCACCCTGACCCCCGCACTCGCCGCCCGACTCACGATGATGTTCGCTGTCTGGGGAAAACCCGGCCTCAACAACCCCGACGACCCGCAGTCTCCGTCCGGGCCCGCCGGCACCGCCGACCCCGACGCCCTGACAGCCGCCGCCGACCGCGACGGCCGCACCCCCGCCCAGACCAATCACGACGCCCTCGATGCCGCGCTGGCCGCCGGATTCGCCGACGGGACTCTCGGCACCTCGCATCGTGGGCTGCCGG
Organism: Gordonia sp. SGD-V-85; assembly: GCF_001456905.1. Classification (NCBI taxonomy): domain Bacteria; kingdom Bacillati; phylum Actinomycetota; class Actinomycetes; order Mycobacteriales; family Gordoniaceae; genus Gordonia; species Gordonia sp. SGD-V-85. The sequence continues at coordinate 180,909 of NZ_LNQO01000003.1, read as the reverse complement.
TGCAGCTGATCATCAAAGCCGACCTCGGTGATCTGATTCGTGAAGCCGGCCTCGCGACCACTGCTACCGGCACCCTGCTGCCCATCCCGGACCTGATCGAGATGGCCGCCGACATCCAACCGTGGTTGGCGATCTTCAAAGACCACACCACCGTGCCGCTGCACTTCGGTAGGGGCAAACGTCTCGCCACGCGCGAACAACGCCTCGCGTCGTTTGCCCGCCCCGACGGTGAAGTGTGCTCGGCACCCGGGTGTGACCAGCCCGCCACCCACGTCGAACTCCACCACGCCCAGAAGGACTGGGCCAAGGGTGGTCTCACTAACATCGACGACCTCGCCCCGGCGTGCCCACGCCACAACCGCATGGTCGGCGACAAGCCCGGTCAATACACCACCCGCATCGCTCGGTCCGGACCCGACGAAGGTCGCTGCGTGTGGCGGTTGAACGCCGAACCCGGCGCGCCACCCAACCCCGACCGCCTCAACCGTCGACCCGACATACCCCGACGGTTCGCACACCACCTGAACACCGTGCGCGACGAGATCCACGGACCACCACCCCGGCCCGGCGATCACCCACGCCCAGACGGCCACACCCACATCGACGCACGCCGCTCATGGGCGACGATCAGCCACGTCATCGACGTCCGACCACCCCGACCCAAGTCCTCCGTCGTCGAAGCGTTCCTCGCCGAGCTTCTCGCCACCCACTAGTTCGCGTCCATAGATCAAACTCGCGATCAGCGAACTTCGACTCGCCCGACGGACCTCGATCGAATTCCAGCAGCCGAAATGACGTTCAACGGTCGGACAGGCGTGCCCGCCTCCCGGCGTCAGAGCGATGTCGTTGTCGTACGAGATGAACCGACGACGCGCGGCAGCAGTGTGAGTCCTACAGCCGGACGAGGTCGTGCGGGCGGTTGTTGAGCGACTCGCAGCCGTCATCGGTCACGACGACGATGTCCTCGATGCGGGCACCCCAGTGACCGGGCACGTAGACCCCCGGCTCGACGCTGAACGCCATGCCCGGGCGCAACGGAATGTCGTTGCCGCCGACGATGTACGGCTCCTCGTGCACCGACAGCCCGATCCCGTGGCCCGTCCGATGGATGAATCGATCGGCCAGGCCACGCTCCGCCAGGAGATCACGCGCCGCCGCGTCGATCGAGGACGCGCTCACCCCCGGCCGGACGGCGGCCACCGCCGCGCGTTGGGCCTCGAGCAGAGCGGCGTAGGCGTCGGCGATCTCGGCGGGCGGATCGTCGAAGCAGTAGGTGCGCGTGGAATCGGAGTTGTAGCCCGGCTCTACCGGACCGCCGATGTCGATCACGACGATGTCGGACCGCTCGATGACCCGGTCGGAGAACTCGTGATGGGGATCGGCTCCATTCGGTCCCGACCCGACGATGATGAAGGCCGCCTCAGTGTGTCCCTCCTCGAGGATCGCGGCGGCGATGTCGGCGGCCACCTCGCGTTCGGTGCGGCCGGGGATCAGCCAGTCCCCCATCCGCGCGTGCACCCGGTCGATCGCGGCACCCGCGCGGCGGAGCGCGTCGATCTCCGCGGCGTCCTTGATCATTCGTAGTTCGCGGAGCACGTCGGTCGCCAATTGCGGTGTGGCGCCGGTGTGTCGGGCCAGCGGGATGACGTGGAGGGCGGGCATGGAGTCGGAGACCGCGATCCGCGGCTTCGATGGCAATCCGGCCAGCGCCAGCGCGTGGGCGTCGTCGCCGTCGACCCAGTCGGCCACCTCGATGTCGAGATCACCGACCGCGGAGGACGACAGCGATGGGACCTCGAGCCGCGCGATCACCAGTCGGGGATCACCGGTAGCGGGGATCACCAGCGCCGTGAGCCGTTCGAAGGTCTCCGCCCGGGAACCGATCAGGTAACGCAGGTCCGGCCCGGGGGCGACGACCAGCGCGTCCAACTCCGCGGCGCGGGTGAGTTCGGCGGCGCGGCGGACCCGGTCGCGATACACCTGCGCCTCGAAGAGCGGCCCGGCTCCGATCCCCTCGCCCGCCGTCGCGACCCGTGTTGCCCCGCTCCCAGATGCCATGCGACGAACACTACCGCCGACTCATGACAGAGTGTGGGGGTGACGGATTCGTTGATGCTGCTCGACGGCGCCAGCCTGTGGTTCCGATCGTTCTTCGCGCTGCCGGAGAAGATGACCAGCCCGGATGGGCGCCCGGTCAACGCGGTACGCGGTTTCGTCGACACGATCGCCAATCTCGTGGTGCGCGAACGCCCCACACGCTTGGTGGTGTGCCTCGATCTCGACTGGCGCCCCGAGTTCCGCACCGACCTGATCCCCACCTACAAGGCCCATCGCGTCGCGGTCCCCGACGGCGGGACCGACGTCGAGGGCCGGGACATCGACGTCGAAGAGGTACCCGACACGCTCACCCCGCAGGTCGACATGATCATGGCTGTTCTGTCGGCGGCGGGCATCGCCACCTCGGGCGCCGTCGGTTGTGAGGCCGACGACGTGATCGGCACGCTCGCCTACGACGAGGCGAACGATCCGGTGATCGTGGTCAGCGGTGACCGGGACCTGCTGCAGGTGGTCGCCGACGATCCCGTCCCGGTGCGCGTCCTGTACGTCGGCCGCGGTCTGGCGAAGGCCGAGATGATGGGCCCGGTGGAGGTCGCCGAGAAATACGGCGTGCCGGTCGAGCGCGCGGGTATCGGCTACGCGGAGATGTCGATGTTGCGCGGAGATCCCTCGGACGGTCTGCCGGGCGTGGCCGGTATCGGCGAGAAGACCGCGGCGAAACTGATCACCGAGTACGGCAGCCTCGACGCCCTGGAGGCGGCTGCCGCCGACCCGTCGTCATCGGTTCCGACGCGGAGCCGCAAGGCACTGCTCGCCTCGGTCGAGTACCTGCAGGCGGCGCGGACCGTCGTCTCCGTGCGCACCGACGCCGAGACGATCGACAGCGGTTCGGACATCCTCCCGGCCGAGCCCGCCGACCCCGCGGCCCTCGCGGAGCTCGTCGAGGAGCTGGGTATCGGAGCGTCGGTGGGGAGGCTGGCCAAGGCTCTCGGCTGGCCCCAGGCCGGCTGAGGCCGCATGTAGCAGCCGGCTGAGGCCGCATGTAGCAGCCGGCTGAGGCCGGACGTGACAGCCTGCCGAGCCTGGAGCTCACAGCCGGTCGAGTCAGCTGGGGCGCGAGACCTCGTAGCGGCCGTCGTCGTCGATGAATGTGACGGTGACCTGCTGCTGCTGCCCGCCGACGGTGACCGAGCACGTGAACGATGCTCCGGTCTCCACCCGCTGCCCCGACGGGCACTGGACGTCGGAGACGTCGCTGGCCTGGTAGTCCTCGGTGAGGATCTTCTGCACGCCGTCCTGCGCCGCCTGCTGATCGAGGTTCTTCGGTGCCCATCCGGGGAAGAGGAATGCGGTGATCAGCACGATCGCGGCGATGAGGAGCAGCGCGCCGCCGCCGACGAACATCAGCGTCCGGGCGGTCTTGTTCGACTTCCCGGTCGCCATTCCGCTGAACTGGTCGCCGCCCCCGTATTGGTTCTGCCCGTATTGGTTCTGCCCGTATTGGTTCTGCCCGTATTGGTTCTGGGCGTACGGGTCCTGGCCGGCGGGCTGCTGGCCGTACTGTCCGGGTGCCCCGTACTGACCCGCCCCGTACTGACCCGGTCCCCCGTACTGACCGGCTCCGTATTGCTCGGCGCCATACTGACCGCCGGGCTGCCCGTAGGGCTGACCGGCCGGTTGTCCGTACTGCCCCGGTTGTCCGCCGGGATGACCGACCTGAGTCGGCTGGGACTGAGACGGGGCCGACTGGGGCGGCTGGCCCGTCGGCCCACCCGGCTGCTGGTACGGGTTTTGCTGGTAGGGATTCTGTTGGTACGGATTCTGTTGCGGCTGACCATAACCCGGGTTCTGTGACCCGGGGTTGGCGGAGCCCGGGTTGGGGGCCATGGTGGTCGGGTCGGCCTGCGGGGCGCCCGCCGGAGTGGCGCCGGGGAGGTTCACGATCTCGGTCTTGCCGTCGGGACCGGACTGCTCACCGGAGGGATTCGGCTGGGACGGGTTGGGGTTGTACGGGTCGGTCATGAGTCCCTCCCACTCGGCCGTTCACCCGGACGGGTGCCGGCGAACTGTGACGTCGCGGCAGTATCGGGGCAGGACACGCCGACACCGAATGCGGGATGAACGTTACCTCAGCGGCCTGGCACTATCAGCGAACATCGCGCGTGGCCCGGCGTCGCGTCGTCCGGTGAACCGACACCGGCCCACACTCGTCGGCGGAGGTCGACGGCGCGGTTCAGCCGAGCTCGGCGGCGACCACGCCGCGGCGGATGGCCTTGACCGCTGCCCGCGCCGTCCCACCGAGGCGCGTGTCGGAGCCCACCCCGAGTCGGATCTGTTCGAGCAGGTCCACGACCTGCCGGTTCCACCGCACGAAGTCGCCCGGAGAGAGCAGCTGTCCGCGTTCGCCCGCCAGCAACAGGGCCTCGCCGAGCGAACGACCCGACGCCCACGTGGCCACGGCGACCGAGAAACCGGTGTCGGGTTCGCGTGTCGGACTGACCCGATGACGCTGCTCGACCGCGGTGACCCGCGACCAGATCTCGACGGTCGCGGCCATCGCCGCACGCATCGAGCTGCTGCCGGGCAGGGCGTCGACCCCGCTGTAACTGTCGCGCCGGCTCTCGTAGACGAGTGCGGCGACGACCGCGGCGAGGTCGGGGGGTGACAACTCGTCCCAGACCCCGGCTCGGATGCACTCGGTCACGACCAGGTCGCTCTCGCTGTAGATACGGCCGAGCAGCTTGCCCGAATCGGTCACCATCATCGTGTGCCCGGTGGACTCGGTCGACTCGGCGACGCGCTCGAGATATCCCAGCTCGCTGAGGACGCCGACGATGTGATCGAAGGTGACCCCGAGGGTGGACGTCCGCTCCCCGATGCTGCGCTCGGCGTTGACGATGTCGCGCACCAGCCGGTTACGGCGTTCGGCGAGCCGGAACAGCTCGTCACCGTTGGACAGCTGATGTGCCGGGTGCGCGCGCAGGGTTCGCCGAAGGTTCGCGAGTTCGGTGTCGTCGGCGGCGTCGGCGCGCTTCTTCTGACGTCCGCGCGGCATCTCGATGCCGGTCGATCGCAACGCCGACGCCAGGTCGCGGCGACCGCGCCCGGTGCGTCGGTCGGCGTTCTTCGGCATCCGCATGTTGCCCAGCACCTCGGGCGGGTTGACGAAGTCGCGGGTACCGACGCGTCCGCACCAGGCGTCCTCGGTCAGTACGAGCGGCTTCGGATCCTGCGCCTGCGTGGCCGGTTCGATGATGACAGCCAGACCGCGGTGCCGGCCGACGGGTACGCCGATGACATGACCGCGTTTGAGTGCGGCCAGGTCGGCGGTGATGGCGTCGTGTGTATTGACCCGCTTGCGGTACTTCAGATCTCGTTCACGGCGGCGGATGTCCTCGCGCAAAGTGATGTAACCCAGGAAGCCCGCGTACGGACCGTCGTCCGAATCCGATTCGGCGCCACCGGGTTCCAACCCCCGAGCTTGCGCGGCGCGGGCCAGCTCGCCGTCGAGCTTGCGCAGTGCCCGTTGCGCCTCGTCCAGCTTTCGCGCCTGACCGACGACCGATCGATCGGCCTGGAACTGGGCGAACGACCGATGGAGCAGCTCACGCGCGCCGTCCAGGCCCAATCGACCGAGCAGGTTGACCGCCATGTTGTATTCCGGGGAGAACGAACTCCGCAGCGGGAACGTCCGCGCGCCGGCGAGGCCGGCGACCTCCTCCGGAACCACCTCGGGTGTCCACACCACGACGGCGTGACCCTCGACGTCGATCCCGCGACGGCCGGCGCGACCGGTCAGCTGCGTGAACTCGCCGGGCGTCAGGTCGACGTGCGATTCGCCGTTGTACTTCACGAGACGCTCGAGAACCACCGAGCGAGCGGGCATGTTGATGCCGAGCGCGAGCGTCTCGGTGGCGAACACCATCCGGACCAGGCCGCGCACGAACAGTTCCTCGACCGTGTGCCGGAAGGTCGGGAGCATCCCCGCATGGTGCGAGGCCAGTCCGCGTCGCAGCCCCTCACGCCACTCATGCACCCCGAGCACGTCGAGGTCGGCCGGCGCCAGTTCGGTGAGGTGGCGGTCGACGATCGCGTCGACCTCGCCGATCTCTGCGGGAGTCAGAAGCGAGATCCCGGATCGCAGACACTGCGCCAGGGCGGCGTCGCAACCGACACGGGAGAAGATGAACCCGATCGCGGGGAGCAGCCCCTCGCGGTCGAGTCGCGTGACGAGGTTCGGCCGGGAGAGCGCGGGTCCCCGTCCGTCGCGTCGACGGGGCGCGCCGCCACGTCCTCGGCCACGGCCGCGCGACGACTCCCGCTCGTCGTCGGCCATCAGGATCCGGTGCCGGATCTGGCGTTTGAGCTCCGGATTGACGCGCGGTCGCGTTCCGGCCTTGCGGGCCGGACCGGTGTCGGCCGGATCGAACAGGTCGAACAGTCGCTGCCCGACGAGCATGTGCTGGGACAGCGGCACCGGACGGTGTTCGTCGACGATCACCGAGGTGTCGCCGCGCACCGTCTGGATCCAGTCGCCGAACTCCTCGGCGTTGCTCACCGTCGCCGACAGGCTGACGACGCGCACCGACGGTTCGAGATGCAGGATCACCTCTTCCCACACCGCCCCGCGGAACCGGTCCGCCAGGAAGTGGACCTCGTCCATGACGACGTGGGACAGACCGTCCAGTGCCCGTGATTCGGCGTAGATCATGTTGCGCACGACCTCGGTCGTCATGACGACGACCGGGGCATCGGGATTGATCGAACTGTCGCCGGTCAGCAGCCCGACCGACTCGTGCCCATGGACGGCAACGAGATCGTTGTACTTCTGGTTGCTGAGCGCCTTGATCGGCGTGGTGTAGAAGCACTTCGAGCCACCGGCCAGGGCCAGATGGACGGCGAACTCGCCGACGATGGTCTTACCCGCGCCGGTCGGTGCGCACACCAGCACGCCGTGGCCGCCCTCGAGCGCCTCACACGCGCGGCGCTGGAAGTCGTCGAGTCGGAAAGCGAGTCTCGACGTGAACGAATCGAGTTGGGTCACAGGACGTCGTCGAAGGTCTCGCGCGCCCGCGTCGACGTACGGGTGGCGTTGGCGACCGCGTTCGCCGGCGCCGGGATCGGCGATGCCGGGGCGATCGGTTTCGTCGGCGGCAGTGGGCTGGCCTCGTCATCGGAGAGGCCCGCCCATGCGGGCGCCTTCTTCGCCTTGCGCCGGTCGAAGATCCGCGCGAACTGGATCGCGAACTCGAGCAGCACGGTGAGCGCGAGGGCCAGTGCGAGCATCGTGAACGGATCCTGGCCCGGTGTCGCGATGGCGGCGAAGACGAAGACCGCGAAGATGAGCCCGCGGCGCCAGCTCTTCAACCGGGCGTAGGTCAGCACGCCGACGACGTTCAGCGCGATGATCAGGAGCGGGAGTTCGAAGCTGACGCCGAAGATCACCAGGACATTGAGCATGAAGCCGAAGTACTGGTCACCGGCGAGCGCCGTGACCTGGACCTCGTTGCCGACCGTCAGCAGGAAGTCGAAGGCCTTGGCCACCACCAGATAGGCGAGCACCGCGCCGCTGACGAACAGGGTCGTCGCCATCGCGACGAACATGATGCCGTAGCGACGTTCGTGGGCGTGCAGACCCGGAGTGATGAACTGCCAGATCTGGTAGATCCACACCGGGCAGGCGAGGACCACACCCGCGGTCAGCGCGACCTTCAACCGGAGCATGAACTGGTCGAACGGACCGGTCGCCAGGAGGCGACACGAATCATCCGGTGTCAGCGTCGCGCGTGACGACGCAGGCAGATCGCAGTACGGCCCGCGCAGCACGTCGCCGAGCGACGGGATGCCCAGGAAGCCGTGGCTGTACCAGACGAACCCGAAGATGGTGGTGGCGATGATGGCCAGCAGCGAGATGACCATACGAGTGCGCAACTCGTATAGGTGCTCGACCAACGACATGGTGCCGTCGGGATTGAGTTTTCGCTTGCGTTGCCGCGGGTCGAGGCGTCGGGGAATCGGGAGAGTGCGCACTGGCGATGCTCCGACGCGCCCCTAAGCCGATTTCTTGGCGTCGGCGTCGCGCTGCGTGGCCGGCTGGGTCGAGTCACCAGCGGGCAGCTCGCGTCGCGCCGGATCGGTCGCTGCCGCGTCGGTGGTGGCCTGCGCGTCCTTGTCGTCGTCCTTCTGCATCTCCTTGACCTCGCTCTTGAAGATGCGCAGCGACTGTCCCAGACCACGGGCGGCGTCCGGCAGCTTCTTCGAGCCGAACAGGATCAGCAGCACGATGGCGACGATCGCCCAGTGCCACCATGACGTGAAGCCCATGAGATCACCCTTCAGTTCGGAGCAGACAGTGTCCAATGCTACCCGACACACGCCGAGCCGGAGGGGCCCAGTCGTGGCCGGTCTCAGCGATAACGCCCGCGGGCGGCCTCCGCGGTGTCGGCGACCGCGGCGGCAATCGCCGGGTCATCGACGACCCGCACGGCGCCGGCGAATCCGAGCAGGAACCGGGTGAGCCATTCCGGCGAGCCGTAGACCAACCGGGCGCGGACGGGGAGACCTGGATCGGGCCGGTCCTCGACAGTCTCGAGGGGTTCGAGCGGGTAGTAATCGAGAATCCACAGGTGATCGGCATCGATCTCGATCTCGACGGCCGGAAGGTCGGGGTCCTCGGCGACGAGCACCGACTGATTCGACGCCGCCGCCTCGGCCGGCGGACGGCTCGGCTCGTCGAGGGCGGTCGCGGTGTCGACGCGGTCGAACCGGAACAACCGCACGCCTTCGGCCATCCGGCACCAGGCCTCGAGATAGGTGTGCTGGTCCATGACCTGCAGGCGGATGGGGTCGACCACGCGGTCGGTGACGCTGTCGCGTCCGGCCGAGTAGTAGCGCAGGCGCAATGCCCGCGCTTTCTTGGTGGCCTCGCGGATCGTCGTGTACGTGGGGTTCTCCCCCGACGGCTCGGCGGGTGCGTCGGACGCTCCCGCGACCCCCGGCACCGTCGCACCCACCGCCTGCTCGATCTTGGCGATCGCCCGCCTGGCCGCCGCCACATCGATGACCCCCGGGGTCTCGACCAGCGCCCGCAGTGCGACGAGGAGCGTGCTCGCCTCCACGGTCGTCAGCCGCAGTGGCCGGTCCATGCCCGCGGTGAACCCGACCGTGACGTAACCCTCGCTGAACTCGAGCTCGATCAGGTCGTCGGGGTAATAGCCCGGTAGCCCGCAGACGAAGAGCAGCTCGAGGTCCTTCGTGAGCTGCGCTTGCGTGACCCCGAGTTCGTCGGCGGCCTGAGCAACCGAGATGCCCCGGCGGGCCTGGAAATACGGGACCATCGCCAGCAGTCGGTTGAGTCTCGACGGCGCTGCCGCGGCCATCAGACGCTCACCCCCATCAGACGGTCGAGGCTCGCGATGACGAGCTCGCGCAACTCGGGCGGATCGAGGACGACCGCGTCACGGCCCACACCCAGCACCATCCGTGCCACCGCGGTCAGCGAGTGGATGTCGAGGGTCACGATGTCGCCGGGTTCGCCGTCGAAGTCGGCGGGTTCAGTCGTCGTCGCGGCCCTGCGGAGGCCGAATGCCCGGTCGGCCGCGACCCAGATCCGCGCGACCCGTCCGTCCGAACCGGCAGCGGAATCGACCGCCGCGGAGACGATCTGCTGGAGATCGGTGCCGGCCGGGACCACGACCGCGTCGGCGGCACCGACCGCGGTGACCGCCGTGATCCGCGACAGCCGGAAGGTCCGGGTGGCGTCGCGGTCACGGTCGTGGCCGACGACGTACCAGCGGCCCCGGTGTGACACGACCCCCCACGGTTCGACGCGTCGGGTGGTCGGGGCGGCCGCGGCAGACGATCGATGTTGGAACTCGACGGCACGGCGGTCCTGGACCGCGGCGAGCAGGCCGGCGATGACCTCTTCGGAGCCGAGCGATCGTGATGACCCGCCCGAGGTGATCCCCAGATCGTCCTCGGAGCGGACATCGAGCCCGGCGGCCCGGAGCTTGAGGATCGCCGTCTGCGACAGCGTCGAGACCTCGGGTGTGTCCCACAGCGCGGCGGCCATGGCGATCGCCGCGGCCTCGTCGGACTCCAGCGAGATCTCCGGCAACTCGTAGGAGTCGCGGTCGATGCGGTATCCCTCGGCGCCGGCCGCCATCGGCGACCGGCCCGTCACGAGGGGGATCCCGAGATCTCGCAGCTCGTTCTTGTCCCGCTCGAACATCCGGTTGAACGCCTCGTCGGACTGCCCGTCGTCCGAATAGCCCGCGACGTTGCGGCGGATGTAGTCGGCGGTGACGTACTGTCGCGTCCACAGCAGGCAGATCACGAGGTTGAGCAGACGCTCGACTTTGGGGGTTGCCACCGAGTCAGGTTAGAACGTGGCCGTTCACCGCGTGCGGAGGCACGCTGGGTTCGCCGGTGACCCGGCGCTCACATCGAGGCGATGAGGCGATCGACGCGCTCGTCGACACTGCGGAACGGGTCCTTGCACAGCACCGTCCGCTGGGCCTGGTCGTTGAGCTTGAGGTGAACCCAGTCGACGGTGAAGTCACGCCCGGCTTTCTGCGCGGCCGAGATGAAGTCGCCCCGGAGCTTGGCGCGGGTGGTCTGCGGCGGCTCGTTGACCGCGGTCTTGATGGCCTCGTCGGTGGTCGCCCGGGCGACCAGCCCCTTGCGCATCAGGACGTCGAACACGCCGCGGCCGCGTTTGATGTCGTGGAACGCCAGGTCGAGCTGCGCGATCTTCGGATCCGAGAGCTCCATCGAGTACCGGTCCTGGTAGCGCTGGAACAGCTTCCGCTTGATGACCCAGTCGACCTCGGTGTCGACCTTGGCGAAGTCGTCGCTCTCCACTGCGTCGAGCATCCGTCCCCACAGGTCCACGACCATGTCCATCTCGGGGTCGGGCCGGCGGTTGGTGAGGTGCTCGACGGCGCGGGCGTGATACTCGCGCTGGATGTCGAGGGCGCTGGCCTGCCGACCGCCGGCGAGGCGCACCGGGCGTCGCCCTGTCGGGTCATGGCTGACCTCGCGGATGGCGCGGATCGGATTGTCGAGCGCGAAGTCCCGGAACGCGACACCGGCCTCGATCATCTCCAGGACGAGGGCCGCCGAACCGACCTTGAGGAGGGTGGTCATCTCCGACATGTTCGAGTCGCCCACGATGACGTGCAGCCTGCGGTATTTCTCGGCGTCGGCGTGCGGCTCATCGCGAGTGTTGATGATCGGGCGCGACCGGGTGGTCGCCGAGGAGACACCCTCCCAGATGTGCTCGGCGCGCTGGGACAGGCAGAAGGTCGCGGCCTTGGGGGTCTGCAGCACCTTGCCCGCACCACAGATCAGCTGGCGCGTCACGAGGAACGGCAACAGGACGTCGGAGATGCGGGAGAACTCCCCCGCCCGCACGACGAGATAGTTCTCGTGGCATCCATAGGAGTTGCCGGCCGAGTCGGTGTTGTTCTTGAACAGATAGATGTCGCCGCCGATGCCCTCGTCGGCCAGGCGTTGTTCGGCATCGACGAGCAGGTCCTCGAGAACCAGTTCGCCCGCGCGGTCGTGGTTGATCAGCTGGATGAGGCTGTCGCACTCCGCCGTGGCGTATTCGGGATGCGATCCGACGTCGAGATAGAGGCGAGCGCCGTTCTGCAGGAAGACGTTCGAGGACCGGCCCCACGACACGACCCGGCGGAAGAGGTACCGCGCGACCTCGTCCGGACTCAGGCGGCGGTGGCCGTGGAAGGTGCACGTGACACCGAACTCGGTCTCGATGCCCATGATTCGTCGCTGCACTTGACCAACCCTACTCGCGCGGACCGCGGCGGACCGGTCGACACGCACCGGCCGCCGCGCGCCGCGGCGTTCTCGTCACTGTTCGGAGGATGGCGTCTCACCAGGGGCTTCGTCCACCTCGGACGGTGTATCCGAGGACTGGGCCGCCGCAGCCTGCGGGAGGAGCCCTTCGACCGTGGACGTCGTGAGGCGCCGGAACGCGCGCCGTGGACGGTTGTGGTCGAGGACGGCGACCTCGAGGTCGCCCGCGGCGAGCACCCGGCGTTCGGTCGGGGTCCCGCCACCGTTGTCGGCCGGCGCCGTCAGGGCGGTGACCGCGACGCCGATCGCCCGGCCGAGCTCCATGTCGGGCTCGTAGCTGTCCTTGAGGGCCGCCGCGATCGGTTCGGTCGCCCCGCCCATCACCAGGAAGCGGGTCTCGTCGGTGATCGACCCGTCGTAGGAGATCCGGTACAGCTGCGACCGTTTCGGCTTGCCCGGACGGGCGACCTCGGCGACGCAGAGCTCGACCTCGAACGGCTTCGCCTGCTCGGTGAAGACGCTGCCCAGTGCGTTGGCGTAGGTGTTGGCCAGCGACAGCCCGGACACGTCGGCACGGTCGTAGCTGTAGCCGCGCATGTCCGCGATCTGGATGCCGGCCTTGCGCAGGCTCTCGAACTCGTTGTACTTGCCCACCGCCGCGAAACCGATCCGGTCGTAGATCTCGCTGGTCTTGCGGAGCGTGTTGGACGGGTTCTCCGCGACGAACAGCACACCGTCGGCGAACGTGAGGATCACGACGCTGCGTCCCCGGGCGATGCCCTTGCGAGCGAGCTCCGAGCGATCGCGCATGATCTGCTCGGCACTGGCGTAGTACGGGAAGGTCATCGGGCACCCCCCTCGTGCTCGGCGCTGCGGCGTTCGACGACGGCACGTGCCGCCGCCTCGATGTCGGTCGGGTCCACCTCCCGGGCCCCGTCGGCGCCGACGATGGCGGCCATCGGGAAGATCTTGCGGACCAGATCGGGCCCGCCGGTCGCCGAGTCGTCGTCGGCGGCGTCGTACAACGATTCGACGGCGATCGCGAGCGCCTCGTCGGCGGTCAGATCGGGTCGGTAGAGCTTCTTGAGCGAGGACTTGGCGAACACCGACCCCGAGCCGATGGCGGTGTAGCCACCGAACTCCTCGTGCCGGTCACCCGCGACGTCGAAGCTGAAGATACGTCCGCGTTCGGTCGGATCGTCGTGGTCGATGTCGTAGCCGACGAGCAGCGGAATGGCCGCCAGACCCTGCAGGGCCGCGCCGAGATTGCCCCGCACCATCGAGGCCAGCCGGCTGACCTTGCCGTCGAGGGTCAGCGGGACGCCTTCGATCTTCTCGTAGTGCTCGAGTTCGACGGTGAACAGCCGGACCATCTCGATCGCGATCCCGGCGGTGCCGGCGATCCCGGCCGCCGAGTACTCGTCGGTGATGTAGACCTTCTTGACGTCGCGCGTGGCGATGAGGTTGCCCATGGTGGCCCGGCGGTCCCCGGCGAGGACGACCCCACCCGGGTATGACACGGCCACGATCGTCGTGCCGTGGGGGATGTCACCGGCGCCGTCGGCGCCGCCGGCGAACGACCCCACCCGGTCGACCTGGGCCTGCGGGAGTTGTTCCGGCGCATGCGTCCGGAGGAATTCGGTGAACGACGAGATGTCGGCGCCGGCGAACGGGCCGGGGCGGAACTGGGACAGCGGGGGCAGTGAACCGAACCTGTCGCTCACTGGCCGCCCTTCTGGACGTAGGCGCGCACGAAGTCCTCGGCGTTCTCCTCCAGCACGTCGTCGATCTCGTCGAGCAGGTCGTCGGTGTCCTCGGCCAGCTTCTCGCGACGTTCCTGTCCGGCGCCGGAATCGGGGCCCACGCCCTCGTCGTCGCCGCCGCCACCACGCTTGGTCTGTTCCTGCGCCATCTGCTGCCTCCTTGAAACCGATCGCCCCTTGGCGGGCTACCGCGGTCGAGGGAGTCGGGATCGGGTGTCGCTGTCGCGGCGCTGATCCGGTGTCTCGACCCTGCGGAATCGTGTGCTCCCACACTACCTGTGGGGACGACAACTGTGGCGGAACGAAGCACATGCCGTCGGAGACGGCGAGGCGCCGCGGCCGCTCAGGTGGTGAGCTGATCCACCAGTTCGGCGGCCGAGTCCACCGAGTCGAGGAGCTTGCCGACGTGCGCCGCGGTGCCGCGTAGCGGTTCGAGGGTGGGGATACGGACCAGCGAGTCCCCGCCCAGATCGAAGATGACCGAGTCCCAGCTCGCCGCCGCGACGTCGGCGCCGAACCGGCGCAGACACTCGCCGCGGAAGTAGGCGCGCGTGTTCCGCGGCGGCTCGCTGATCGCGGCGAGCACGTCGTTCTCGTCGGTCAGCCGCTTCATCGACCCGCGCGCGACGAGCCGGTTGTACAGCCCCTTGTCGAGCCGGACGTCGGAGTACTGCAGGTCGATGAGCTGCAGACGCGGCGCCGACCACGACAGGTTCTCACGCTGGCGGAAGCCCTCCAGGATGCGCAGCTTCGCGGGCCAGTCGAGGATGTCGGCGCACTCCATCGGGTCGCGCTCGAGGCGGTCGAGCACGTCCGCCCACGTCTGCAGGACGTGTGCGGCGCGCTGGTCGTCGGAGTGCTCCTGGTCGTGGAACTTCTGACAACGCTCCAGATACTCCCGCTGCAGAGCGAGGCCGGTGAGCTCGCGACCGTCGGTGAGTGCGACCGTGGCCGTCAGCGACGGGTCGTGACTGATCGTGTGGACGGCCTGCACCGGCCGCGCGAGCTCGATGTCGGAGAAGTCGACCCCGGCCTCGATGAGGTCGAGGACGAGCGCGGTGGTCCCGACCTTCAGGTAGGTCGAGGTCTCGGCGAGGTTGGCGTCGCCGATGATGACGTGGAGTCGCCGGTATCGCTCGGGGTCGGCGTGCGGCTCGTCGCGGGTGTTGATGATGCCCCGCTTGAGCGTGGTCTCCAGCCCGACCTCGACCTCGATGTAGTCCGACCGCTGCGACAGCTGATAACCCGCCTCGTCGCCGGACTGGCCTATACCCACGCGTCCCGAACCGGTGATCACCTGCCGGGACGCGAAGAAGGTCGTGAGCCCGGCGATGACGGCGGTGAACGGGGTCTCCCGCGCCATCAGGTAGTTCTCGTGGGTGCCGTAGGAGGCGCCCTTGCCGTCGATGTTGTTCTTGTACAGCTGCAGTTTCGGAGCGCCCGGGACGCTCGCCACGTGACGAGCCGCGGCCTCCATCACGCGCTCCCCGGCCTTGTCCCAGATGACCGCGTCCATCGGGTCGGTGACCTCGGGTGCGGAGTACTCGGGGTGGGCGTGGTCGACGTACAGCCGCGCCCCGTTGGTGAGGATCATGTTGGCCGCGCCGATCTCGTCGGCGTCGATGATCGGTGCGGGTCCGGCCCCGCGGCCGAGGTCGAAACCTCGGGCGTCGCGAAGCGGCGACTCCACCTCGTAGTCCCAGCGTGTCCGCTTCGCGCGCGGTACACCGGCGGCCGCGGCATAGGCGAGAACCGCCTGGGTGGACGTCATGATCGGGTTCGCGGTCGGGTCGCCGGGTGCGGAGATTCCGTACTCGACCTCGGTCCCGATGATTCGCTGCATCCTTCGAGGGTAGATGTTCACTTGCCACCGGTCGCAACCACCGCACGTGCTGAGTACGGTCGACGCCGTGAAAGCATTCCGCCGGTTCACCGTTCGAGTGCCGCTGCCCGACCGGATCGCCGACCTCGCGCCGTTGTCGCACAACCTGCGCTGGGCCTGGCACACCCCCACCCAGGAGCTGTTCGCCACCATCGACCCGCGCCTGTGGTCGTCGACCGGCGATCCGGTCCGGGTTCTCGCCGACACCGACCCCGCCCGTCTGGTCGAGCTGGCCGACGACGAGGGTTTCGTGGCACGGGTCGCCGAGGCACACGCCGACCTCGAGCAGTATCTCGATGCACCGCAGTGGTTCCAGAGGTATGCGGCCGAGTCATCGGGACAGGACGGTTCGGCGCATGACCGGGTGGTGCCCCCGGGAATCGCGTACTTCTCGATGGAGTTCGGCGTCTCCGAGGTCCTGCCGATCTACTCCGGCGGCCTCGGCATCCTCGCCGGTGACCATCTCAAGGCGGCCTCCGACCTCGGGCTGCCGCTGATCGGCGTCGGATTGCTGTACCGCTCCGGTTACTTCCGCCAAGGCCTCGATCACGACGGCTGGCAGATCGAGCGGTATCCCGTGAACGATCCCGCCGACCTGCCCCTCACGCTCCTCGCCCCGGGCGACGGCGCGGAGCCGGTGATCGTCGAGGTCGCGATGCCCGGCGGGGCGACCCTGTCGGCCCAGGTGTGGGTGGCGTCGGTGGGCCGAATCCCGTTGCTGCTCCTCGACTCCGACATCGATCGCAACGATGTCGAGCCCGAAGGCGCCGCCCTGCGCGCGGTGACCGACCGGCTCTACGGCGGGGATCAGGAACACCGGATCGCACAGGAGATCCTGCTCGGCATCGGCGGTGTCCGCGCGCTCCGCGAGTACGTCCGGATCACCGGCCGGCCCGAGCCGACGGTGTTCCACATGAACGAGGGACACGCGGGCTTCCTCGGCGTGGAACGCATCCGCGAGTTGGTGGCCGGTGGGCTCGACTTCGACACCGCGGAAGCGGTGGTCCGCGCCTCGAATGTGTTCACCACCCACACCCCGGTGCCGGCCGGGATCGACCGTTTCCCCGCCGACCTCGTCGCCCGTTACCTCGACGCCGACTCCGACGGCAAATCCCGCCTGCTGCCCGGGCTGGCCGCGGCGACGGTGGCCGAACTCGGCGACGAGGCGGACCCCGGCGTTTTCAACATGGCGCACATGGGATTTCGGCTCGGGCAACGCAGCAACGGGGTGTCGCAGCTGCACGGTGCGGTGAGTCGGGAGATGTTCGCCGACCTGTGGCCGGGTTTCGACGCCGCCGATGTGCCAATCGGCGCGATCACGAACGGCGTGCACGGACCGACCTGGGTGGCCCCGGCGTGGCGCGACTTCGCCGACGGGGACGAGGACTCCGCGCCCGAGGTGTACGCGGACCTGTCCGACGAGACGATCTGGCGAACACACGAGAAGCTGCGCGAGGAACTAGTCGACGAGGTGCGGCGGCGAGCACTAGCCAGCGGCCTCGACCGCGGCTTCACCCACGCCGAGCTGGCATGGACCGCCGACCTGTTCGACCCGCACGTGCTGACCATCGGATTCGCACGGCGAGCGGCGACCTACAAGCGCCTGACGCTGATGCTCCGCGATCCCGAACGCATGCGCACCATCCTCACCGATCCCGATCGGCCGGTGCAGCTGGTCATCGCGGGCAAGGCCCACCCGGCCGACGAGGGAGGCAAGTCCCTGATCCAGCAGGTTGTCCGGTTCACCGAGGATCCGGAACTGCGCGATCGCATCGTGTTCCTCCCCGACTACGACATCTCGATGGCGCGTTTCATCTACGCCGGTTGCGATGTGTGGCTGAACAATCCGGTCCGTCCCATGGAGGCCTGCGGGACCTCGGGGATGAAATCGGCGCTCAACGGCGGACTCAATCTGTCGATCCTGGACGGCTGGTGGGACGAGATGGCCGACGGCGACAACGGGTGGGCGATCCCGTCCGCGGAGGGGATCACCGACGAACATCGTCGCGACGATCTGGAGGCGCAGGCGCTGTACACGCTCCTCGAGGAGACGGTGATCCCCCTCTTCTATCGCCGGGCGGACGACGGTGTACCCCGCCGGTGGGTGGAGATGATGCGCCACACCCTCACTCGGCTCGGACCGCAGGTACTCGCCTCGCGCATGGTCCGCGACTACACGACCGACCTCTACTGCCCGGCCGCCCGCGCCTATGAGTCCGCATGCGCCGACTCCTACGCGGGCGCACGCGACCTCGCCGTCTATCGGCGCACACTGGAGACCGGATGGTCGTCGGTTCTGGTGGCCGGTGTGGAGGACGAGCGTCGCGAGGACGGACTCTGGATCACCGCCCATGTGGCATTGGGAGACCTCGCGCCCGAGTCGGTCGCGGTGCAGGTCGTACTCGGCAGGGTCGGCGACGACGGCGAGATCCTGGCACCGACGTTCACCGACATGACCCCCGGTCCCGACCGCGATGCGTCTGGCCGAGTGGTGTTCACCGCACTGGTGCCGCCGTCGACCTCCGGTCATCTCGGCTATACCGTCCGGGTCCTACCCCGCCATCCGCAGTTGTCGTCGGAGTCCGAACTCGGGTTCGTACGCTTTCCGGCGACGACCGGTTGACGGATCCCTCCATCCCCGGGGGTGATTCAGGGTCTTCCCGGATGCCGTCGCCGCCCTCGCCACGCCACACTGGTCGAACAGAGCCAGTGACGGGAGGACCGGATGGCCGTGTCGTCGACGGTCGCGAGGACGGCGTCGCAGATCGCTTCGATGCTGGGTGAGCGACGCATGCGGCTGGTGGCGGTGCTCAACAAGCACGTGACCAACCGGATCGTGCTGCTGTGGGCCGGGCGCGTCCCGGGGATGGCGGTCATCGAACACGATGGTCTCCGCAGTGGCCGCCGCTACCGGACGCCGGTCATGGCGCTGGCGTCGGGCCGCGATTTCTGGGTCGTGCTGAACTATGGCGCAGGGTCGGACTGGGTGGCGAAGGTGCTCGCGGCGCGGGGGGCCTCGATCCGACACCGCGGTCGTCGATGTCAGATCGGGGACGTCCGCGTGCTGCCGGCGTCGCGGAGCGGCGCACCCCTCCCCGACAGCCTCGACGACGACCGGAAGGTGCTGTGCGCCACCATGCGCGACGTCTGACGGAACGGACCGCCCGTCAGTGCTGGTCAGCCGCCGCGCGTCAGCGCTTCTTCAATCGCAGCCGCGAATAGGTGAAGGCGAGCAGCAGCGCGCTGATCACCGCGAGCACCCCGTAGGCGAGTGCGGTGTGCGCGACCGATGTCTCCCACAGCGTGATGCGCTGCGGCGCGGCCACATTGATGTTGTAGAGGTCCACGCTGCCGGCCGCGGCGACATACCCCCAGAACGACGGGAAGATCCACGACAGCTGTTCGAGTCCGATGCCGTCGAGTTTGAACAGGCCGCCGCAGAACACCAACTGGACCATCACGACGATGACCAGCGGGGGCATGACCTGCTCGTTGGATTTGACCGCCGACGAGATGGCGAGACCGACGAGCGTGCTCACGCAGGCGAGGACGGCCACCGCGACGAGCAACGCCAGCGGCGGCGGGAGGATCGGACCGCCGAAGTCGGGCAGCCCCCGACCGGCGAAGGTGATGCCGACCATGATGATCGTCTGCAGCACCGCGGCGACGAAGAACACCACGATCTTGGCGAAAAGGTATGCGCCGGGCCGCAACCCGACGGCGCGCTCGCGTTCGAAGATGTCGCGCTCCCCGACGAGATCGCGCACGGTCAGCGCGGCCCCCATGAACGCGGCCCCGACGACGAGCACGACGAGGATCTGGATCGCCTCCGCGCCGTCCTTCGGTGGCGGCGCGTTCGGGATCACCTCGAGGCGGGCGAACCCGCTCGAACCCGGGATCACCAAGGTGAGCAGGCCGAGCACGACGGGTAGCAGCACGAGGAAGACGAGATAGCCGACGTCGGCGAAGATGAGCCGTACCTGGCGTCGGGCGATGGTCGACGACTGGCGGGTGAAGCTCGTGTGCGGCACCGGTATCGGTGGCCCGGGAGGACGCTGGGGCGGCGGCGGATTCGGCGCTCGACGGTGCCGGTCCAGGTACCGCATGTGTGCGGTGTCCGGCTGATCGGCGACGTACGCGAAGATCTCTGCCCAGTCGGAGGTGCCCATCTCCCCCTCGACCTGTCCGGGCGGGCCGCAGAAGGACGTCTTGCCGCCGGGCGCCAGCAGCAGCACCTGGTCGCACATGGACAGATAGGTCAGCGAGTGCGTGACCACGAGGACCACACGCCCGGCGTCGGCGAGCCGGCGGAGGGTGGCCATCACCTGGCGGTCGAGTGCGGGGTCGAGACCGGAGGTCGGTTCGTCGAGGATGAGCAGTGACGGACCCGTCAGCAACTCCATCGCGACCGACGCGCGCTTCTGCTGGCCGCCGGACAGCTTCTCCACGCGGGTGTCGACATGCTCGGTCAGCTGCAGCTCGCTGAGCACCCCGTCGATGACCCGGTCCCGATCGGCCTTCGAGAGGTCGGGTGGCAGGCGCAGTTCCGCAGCGTAGCGCAAGGCCTGCCGGAGCGTGAGCTTGTGGTGCAGGACGTCCTTCTGCGGCACCATGCCGATGCGGGTGCGCAGAGCGTCGTATTCGGCGTGGACGTTGCGGCTCTCGAAGGTGACCAGGCCGCTCGTCGGTGAGTTGAGTCCGGCCGCGATCTTCGACACCGTCGACTTACCCGCGCCCGAGGGGCCGATCACCGCGGTCAGCGTGCCCGGACTGGCGCTGAAGTCCACGTCGGCGAGCAGACGCTTCCCGCCGTCCACGACGAGACTCACACCGTGGACGTGGAGGCCGTCGGCGACCGCGGCGCTCTCCTGCCCGCGCATCAGCGTGCCGCCGGACACCACGAAGTCGCTGTTGCCGATGGTGACGACGTCGCCGTCGGTCAGTTGCGCGCTCGACACCCGCCGGCCGTTGACGAAGGTTCCGTTGACGCTGCCGAGGTCCTCGATCACGAGGGCAGCCCCGCGGCTGGACACCTGTGCGTGGTGCCGAGACGCCAGGACGTCACTGACGACGATGTCGTTGTCGGGCGTGCGTCCGATTCGCTGGACTCCGCGGAGCGAGATCGACTCGCGCTCGGGCGGTGTCGACGCGCCGGGCAGGCGGTAGACCGCCGACACGTTCTGCTGCAGCGCCTGCAGATGCGGCGCGCTCAGGACTTCCTGCGGCATCGGGTCCACTCGGTACTGTCGCCCGCCCGGTGCGTGGGCGGGCATCTGGCCGGAGGCCGGGACGGCCGCGCCCGGGAACCCCGCCGAGCGAGGACCTGACGGCG
The DNA here is from genome assembly GCF_001456905.1 of Gordonia sp. SGD-V-85. Taxonomy (NCBI): domain Bacteria; kingdom Bacillati; phylum Actinomycetota; class Actinomycetes; order Mycobacteriales; family Gordoniaceae; genus Gordonia; species Gordonia sp. SGD-V-85. The sequence goes on along the minus strand of NZ_LNQO01000003.1, from coordinate 160,055 downwards.
GGTGGCCCGACTGCATCGGACGCGAGACCGGCGGGCCCGGCCGGGACGGCGCGCTGCGCCCGGGACCACTCGAGGGCGGCCGGCCGCCGGATGCGGGCACGTCGACCACGAGGTCGACGACCGGACCCGTGTTCACGTCGCCGAGGCGTACCTGGGTCGTACCGGGCACCATGAACTCGGCCATCCGCCGGCCGTTGACGAAGAAGCCGTTGGTGCTGCCGATGTCGACGAGACACCAGGCCGTACCGCGCCACTCGATGGCGAGATGCCGACGCGACACCATCGGATGGTTGATCACGATGTCGTTGTCGGGCTCACGCCCCAGGGTGATGCGCTGAGCGCCGCCGCCCAGTGGATGCGGCGCCCCACCGTCGACGATCACTCGTCCACGCGCCATCGATGTGCTGTTCATCGCCGACAACTCTAGTGCTTGACGGCGCTGTTCACGCGGTTCTGTCGAGCAGACAGCCGACCCCGTGGGAGTCGGCTGTCTGCTCGGTCGAGACCACTGTCGCTACAGGTACTGACCCGTGTTCGTCTCGGTGTCGATGGCCCGGCTCGCGCCCGCACTCTTGCCCGTGACCAGCGTGCGGATGTACACGATCCGCTCGCCCTTCTTGCCCGAGATCCGAGCCCAGTCGTCGGGGTTGGTCGTGTTGGGCAGGTCCTCGTTCTCCGCGAACTCGTCGAGGATGGAGTCGAAGAGATGCTGGACGCGCAGACCCGGTGCACCCGTGTCCAGTTGCGACTTGATCGCGTACTTCTTGGCCCGGTCGACGACGTTCTGGATCATCGCGCCGGAGTTGAAGTCCTTGAAGTACATGATCTCTTTGTCGCCGTTGGCGTAGGTGACCTCGAGGAACCGGTTGTCCTCGCTCTCGGCGTACATTCGCTCGACGACCTTCTCGATCATCGCGTTGACACAGGCCGTGCGATCGCCCCCGAACTCGCCGATGTCGTCGGCGTGGATGGGCAGCTCCTCGGTGAGGTACTTGGAGAAGATGTCGATCGCGGACTCGGCGTCGGGACGCTCGATCTTGATCTTCACGTCGAGGCGCCCCGGGCGCAGGATCGCGGGGTCGATCATGTCCTCGCGATTCGACGCACCGATCACGATGACGTTCTCGAGGCCCTCGACGCCGTCGATCTCACTGAGCAGCTGCGGGACGACGGTGGTCTCCACGTCCGAGGAGACGCCCGACCCGCGAGTGCGGAAGATCGAGTCCATCTCGTCGAAGAAGACGATGACCGGCGTGCCCTCCGAAGCCTTCTCGCGCGCCCGCTGGAAGATCAGCCGGATGTGCCGCTCGGTCTCACCGACGAACTTGTTGAGCAGCTCGGGGCCCTTGATGTTCAGGAAGTACGACTTCGCCTCCTTGGCGTCGTCGCCGCGCACCTGCGCGATCTTCTTCGCCAGGGAGTTGGCCACGGCCTTGGCGATGAGCGTCTTGCCACAGCCGGGCGGGCCGTAGAGCAGCACGCCCTTCGGGGGACGCAGCTGGTAGTCGCGGAACAGGTCCTTGTGCAGGAACGGGAGTTCGACGGCGTCGCGGATCTGCTCGATCTGGCGGCCCAGGCCACCGATGTCCTCGTAACCGACGTCCGGGACCTCCTCCAGGACGAGATCCTCGACCTCGGCCTTGGGCACCCGCTCGAACGCGAACCCGGCCTTGGTGTCGATGAGCAGCGAGTCGCCGGGACGCAGCTTGCGACGCAAACCGTCCTCACCGTCGACCTCGCCGAGCAGCGGTTCGGCCAGCCAGACCACCCGCTCCTCGTCGGCGTGACCGACGACCAGGGCGCGTTTGCCGTCACCGAGCACCTCGCGCAGCGTGCTGATCTCGCCGACGGTGTCGAATTCACAGGCCTCGACGATGGTCAGGGCCTCGTTCAGACGCAGGGTCTGACCCTTGGTCAGCAGGTCGGTGTCGATGTTGGGCGAACAGGTGAGGCGCATCTTGCGGCCCGAGGTGAACACATCGACGGTGGCGTCGGGGTGCACGTCCAGCAGGACGCCGTACCCGCTCGGCGGCTGACCCAGACGGTCGACCTCCTCGCGGAGAGCGACGAGTTGCTGTCGGGCTTCTTTGAGGGTGTCGAGCAGCTTCGCGTTGCGTGCGGTGAGGCTGTCCACCCGCTCTTGTAGATCCCCGGCCGGCCGGCCGGCTGCGCCGCGCGCAGACGAGTCCGGGCCGCTCCGCGACAGCGGCGACTCGGTGCCGCTCCGCGGCGGGGGCGGAGTGTAGGCGGGGACGAAGCCCTCGTCGGATGCACTGGCGCCCTCGGGAACCGCGCGGTCCCCCAGTGCGTCGTGGCGGTCAGATTCGGTCATTGCTGACTCCTCTCGCCGGCAATCACCCGATCCCTCGATCGGAATGCTCGCGCCGTATCCCTACGCTACCGGCCGAGACGGCGAATCGCCGTCCACCGCGCAATCGCCGGTGTTGACGGTGTGTTAAATGTGCGTCTTCGCAACGTATTCGCGATGTTTCACCGCACAGCTCGGCGACGGGCCGTTGCTCCGCGACCGGGCTCAGCCCTTGCTCGGACGGCGCTGCGGACGCAGTGTGGTGGTGCCGTCGGCAAGGCGCCGGGCCGTGATCAGAAAAGCCGTGTGGCCTTGCATTTTGTGCTCGGGACGCACCGCGAGGCCCACCGCGCTCCACTCGCGGAGGAGCGTCTCCCAGGCCCGGGGCTCGGTCCAGCACTCCTGCTCGCGCAGGGCCTCCATCACCCGGGACAACTGGGTGGCGGTCGCCACGTAGACCGTCAAGACCCCGCCTGGTTTCAACACGGTCCGCACGACGTCGAGCGGTTCCCAGGGCGCGAGCATGTCCAGGATGACGCGATCGAACCGTTCGTTCCGATCCACGTTCGCCAGATCGTCGACGGTGAGGTGCCAGTTGTCCGGCCGTCCCCCGAAGAAGGTCTCGACGTTGCGGATCGCGTGCTCGGCGTGGTCATCCCGGATCTCGAAGGAGACGACCTCTCCGTCGGCACCGACCGCGCGCAGCAGCGAACACGTCAGCGCGCCGGAGCCGGCACCGGCTTCGAGGACGCGGGCGCCCGGGAAGATGTCGCCCTCGAGGACGATCTGGGCGGCGTCCTTGGGATAGATGACCTGGGCCCCGCGCGGCATCGAGAGCACGTAGTCGACGAGCAGCGGGCGCAGCGCCAGATATTGGGTACCGCTGGTCGCGGAGACGATGCTGCCCTCGGGCGAACCGATGAGGTCGTCATGGGAGATGGCACCGCGGTGGGTGTGGAACTGCTTTCCCTCGTCGAGCAGCACCGTGAACTTGCGCCCCTTGGCATCGGTCAGCTGAACCCGGTCGCCGACGACGAACGGTCCGGTGGTGGGCACTGGTGCTTCCTCTCGTGAACGATCCGAACCCGCGCGACTCGGCGCAGGGGTTCGTGGGCCGTGTGGACGTTACCCGACGAGGTGGCCCGGTCCTGCCTCGTGTCGCTGCGGGGAGGGCGCCGCCCGGGTGGCCGGCTAGCGGACCCGAGTGTCGGGACCTCGGACTGTCGGGCCCGGCGCCTACCCTGCGAAGGGTGAGCACGATGACCGGAGTCGGAGACGCCTCCCCCAGCACGACCCCGACAGGGACCCCGGACGGCCCCGACGCCGATGCGCGAGGGATCGTCGGGCGCCCGCTGGCGCTGTCGCCGTCCCGCGCCGCGGACTTCAAGCAGTGCCCGCTGCTCTACCGCTACCGTGCGATCGACCGCTTCCCGGAGACCCCCACCACCGCGCAGACCAGGGGCACCGTCGTCCATGCCGCGCTGGAGAATCTGTTCGACCTCCCGGCCGAGCTCCGCACGCAGGACTCGGCCGAGTTGCTGGTCGAAGGCGCCTGGGCCGCGATGTGCGAGGGCGACCCCGAGCTCGCGAAGGTCATCGGCGAAGGCGGCCAGGCCGCGTTCCTCGCCGATGCGCACAAGCTCATCGCCACCTACTACACGATGGAGAACCCGACCGCCTTCGACGCCGACGCGGTGGAGGAACACGTCGAGATCGACGCCGACGACATGCTCATGCGGGGGTTCATCGACCGCATCGACGTCGCGCCGACCGGCGAGATACGCGTCGTCGACTACAAGACCGGGCGGTCGCCGGGTGAGGCGTACGAAGCCAAGGCGTTGTTCCAGATGAAGTTCTACGCGCTCGCGATCCTGCGCACCCGCGGAGTCGTTCCCGCCCGGTTGCAGCTGATGTACCTCTCCGACGGGCAACAGCTGATCTACCGCCCGGACCGTGATGAGCTGCTCCGCTTCGAGCGCACCCTGCGCGCGATCTGGCAGGCGATCCGCACGGCCGTGGCCTCGGGCGACTTCCGGCCGAAGAAGTCGTGGTCGTGCAAGTTCTGTGAGCACCGCGCCCGGTGTCCGGAGTTCGGGGGCGTCATCCCGCCGTACCCCGGTCCCCCGGCGGGTTTCGCGGTCTGAGCAGCCCCGACGTCCGCGGGACGCCCCCGCCCCGACCCATTATGTCGGCAGTCATAGAGTGACTCGGGTGGAGAACTCGTACTACGAACCCATCGATGCCCCGCCGGATGCTGCCCGCGACGAGGGCGACTTCGAGTACTTCCGCCCGACCGAGGCGACGCTGAGCGTGTGGTCGCCGACGATGCAGCACGGTGGTCCCCCGTCGGCCCTGCTGATGCGGTCGTTGCTGCGGTGCGAGCCCGACCCGGCTCAGCACTTCACGCGTGTGACCACCGAGATCCTCGGTCCGGTCGGGCTGGGCGTCAACCGGGTCGCCGCCCGGGTCGTGCGGCCGGGCCGCCAGATCAGCCTCGTCGAGACCGAACTGCAGGTGCAGCAGGCCGACGGGACATTCCGCGCCGCCGCCCGCTCGGTGGGGTGGCGGCTCCGCGTCGCCGACACCGCCGAGATCGCGAACGGTCCCGACCCCCTGACGCCCGGACCGGACGAGTCGAAGGCGGTGATCGGCTTCTCCGACGACAACGGCGAGGCGGTCGACTGGGGCACCCTCGGGTTCATCGGCACCATCGAGTCGGTCCGGGCCGAGGGGCGCAACGGCTCGACTCCCGCGGTGTGGCTGCGGCCGGCGATCCCGCTCGTCGCCGACGAGAAGACCGAGGACCTGGAGTCGATGTTCACCGTCATCGACGTCGCCAACGGGTTGGGCACCCGACTCCGCCCGAATCGGTGGACGTGGATGAACACCGACACCACCGTGCACCTGACGCGCGTCCCGAGCGGACCGTGGGTCGGCATCGACGCCCACATGATCGCCGGTCCGGACGGGTTCGGCAGCACCTTCGCCGACCTCTACGACGCCTCCGGCCACATCGGCCGGTCGGCCCAGACGGTGATGCTCAGCGCGGTGCAATAGCCACAAATTCACCACTAATCGGCAAACCCACCAGCTCGCAGCTGGTGGGTTTGCCGAAAATGGGTGGATCTGCCTCCGCTAGAACCGGCAGGACCGGATGTCCGTCGCCAGGATGGCCTTGGCGCCGAGCTCGGACAGCTCGTCCATGAGGTTCTGGTGGTCCTTGCGGGGCACCATTGCGCGGACCGCGACCCAGTCCGGGTCGGCCATGGGCGCCACGGTCGGCGACTCGAGGCCCGGCGTGAGCGCCGACGCCCGATCGAGAAGCGAACGGGGGCAGTCGTAGTCGATCATCACGTACTGCTGTCCGAACACCACGCCCTGCACTCGGGCGACGAACTGCCGTTCGGCCTTGGTGAGGTCGGCGTCGCGTCGGGAGATCAGGACCGCCTCGGAATCGCACAGCGATTCACCGAACGCCACCAGGCCGTGCTGGCGCAGCGTGCGACCGGAACCGACGACGTCGGCGATCGCGTCGGCGACACCGAGCTGGATCGAGATCTCGACCGCACCGTCGAGCCGGATGATGTCGGCGGTGATGCCATGACCGGCCAGGTCCTCGCGCACGAGGTTCGGGTACGACGTGGCGATGCGTTTGCCCGCGAGATCGGCCACTGCCCACTGCTGGTCGGCCGGAGCCGCGTAACGGAAGGTCGACGAGCCGAAGCCCATGGCCAGCTGTTCGCCCACCTCGGCGCCGGAGTCGCGGGCGAGGTCACGTCCGGTGATGCCCAGGTCCAGCCGGCCGGAGGCGACGTAGATCGCGATGTCCTTGGGACGCAGGAAGAAGAACTCGACGTCGTTGTTGTTGTCGAGGACCGTGAGGTCCTTGGCGTCGGTCCGGCGGCGATAGCCGGCCTCGGAGAGGATGGCCGACGCGGATTCGGAGAGCGCACCCTTGTTGGGTACGGCCACTCTCAGCATCTCGTTGTCCTTTTCGTGGAGTGCGCCTGCGGGCGCGGGGATGGAGCAGAACTGTGTCGTGTGGACTGTGTCCGGACCGGGTCAACCGGTCACAGATGTCGGTACACGTCCTGCAGCGTCAGTCCCCGCTTGATCATCATCACCTGCAGCCAGTAGACGAGCTGCGAGATCTCCTCGCCGAGCGACTCGTCGGATTCGTGTTCGGCGGCGAGCCAGACCTCACCCGCCTCTTCGATGATCTTCTTGCCCAGGGTGTGGACACCGGAGTCGAGGGCGGCGACGGTACCCGAACCCTCGGGACGGCTCTGCGCCTTGTCGCTGAGTTCGGCGAACAGCTCCTCGAAAGTCTTCACGATTCCTCATTTTTGCATGTGGAGATGCGCGCGAGACCGCCGGTCCATGCACCGGCGACATCGTCGAGGTCCAGCCCGACCAGACTGGTCCGGAAGACGCGCAACCGGCCCGGCTCGACCGGTGCCGCGGACTCGACGACGAGCGTCGGACATCCGGCCGCCGATGCCGCCTGGGCGCCGGTCGGCGAGTCCTCGACGGCCAGACAGTCGGCCGACGGGACACCGAGTAGTTCCGCCGCGCGCAGGTAGGGATCGGGCGCGGGTTTGCCCACCGCCACCTCGTCGCCGCAGACCGTCGTGGTGAATCGTCCACGCCCGATGGTCTCCAGGGCCACCTCGGTCAACTCTCGCACCGTGTTCGTCACCAGCACCATGGGGATCCCTGCCCCGGCCACCAGGTCGAGTGCTTCGGCTGCGCCGGGACGCCACGGCAGGTCGTCGGCGAACAGTTCGGCGACCCGATCGAGAGTCCAGCGTCCGTCGGCATCGGGATCGCGCTCCGCGGCGGACAGACCGGCCGCGTCATGCACCTTCGCCAATGCGTCCGGCAGCGAGTTCCCGAGAGTGGATTCGCGGAGTTCCGGTGACATGACGATGCCGTGCCGGGCGGCCAGTTCCGCCATCGCGACGTCCCAGATCGGTTCGGAGTCGAGCAGCGTGCCGTCCATGTCCCACAGCACGGCAGCGGGGAGTCGCGCACCCGAGGGTGAGGTGGGGCCGGCGGTGGAGACGGTGGGGGCGGTGTCGGTCACCCCTGCATCATCGCAACCCACCGCTCGGTGGGCTCGTCGGCGGGGTAGAACAGCTCGATGGTCAGCTCCTCGAGGGTGACATCGCGTGGGGAGCCGAACGTCGTGAGGGTGCTGAAGAACGACAGCACCTGGTCGCCGAGGGCGAGCCGGAACGGCACCAGCAACTGCGGTTGTCCCCCGACTCCGGCACGGTCGCGGGCGAGACGTCCGTCGAGTGCGGCGACGGTCGGATACCCCGAGACCTCCCGTTCGAGGTCGGCGAGGCGCGGGTCGCCGGTGATCCGCGCCATCCGCCGGAGCAACTCGAGCAGGTAGGTCGCCCACTCGTCGAAGTTGTGCGTGGCCCGCGCGAATCCGTCCGGATGCAGCGACACCCGGAACAAGTTGACCGGTCCGGTCTGTAGTTCGGGCGGCAACAACTCGAGAAGGGTGAGCGCGGTGTCGTTGGCCAGCACGACGTTCCAGGTCCGGTCGAGCGCCATGCCCATGTTCGGGTTGTGGGCGTCGAGCAATCGCTGGACAGACGACCGGACGTGGGCCATCGTGTCCGAGTCGAGCGGTTCCTCGCTGTAGCGGGGTGCGTGCCCCGCAGCGAGGAGCAGCGAATTTCGTTCTCGCAGTGGAACATCGAGCCGCTCGGAGAGCGCCTCGAGCAGCGCCGGACTCGGGCGTGACCGGCCGGTCTCGACAAAACTGAGGTGACGCGGCGAGACACCGACCTCGTAGGCGAGATCCAGCTGGCTCAGCGAGCGGCGAGAGCGCCACTGCCGCAGCATGCTTCCCACCTCGACGGTCATGGGGTCATGGTAGGTCCCGGGCGGGAGCGCGGCGACTACCTCACGGGTAACGGTCGTCCGGCGATCAAGACCGCAGACAGGACTCGAGCAACTCCAACGAGTGTCCGATCGTCTGGGCGAGGACCTCTTCGGGTTCACCGTCGAACACTTCCCGGGAGGCGCTGACGCGGCCGCGGTGATCCAGTCCGAACCACACCGTTCCCGGTGCCGCCTCGTCGGGTTCGGGACCGGCCTCACCGGTCACCGCGACGACGAGGTCGGCGTCGAACAACCGGGCGGTCGATGCCACCATCGCGCGCGCCGCGGTCTCGCTCACGACCGGCCCCTCGGGCACGTCGAGCAGGTCGTACTTGACGTCCTTGTGGTAGGCCACGACCCCGCCGCGGAACCACGTACCCGCGTTCGGCGCCTTGCTCAGTTCGGTTGCCAGGTTCCCGCCGGTCAGCGATTCGGCGACCGCGATCCGGACGCCTGCTTCCATCGCGGCGTCCGCCACGCGCTTGCAGGTCTCCGAGAAATTACTCACATCCGACATGTGTCGCTCCCTTCGTGTCCGCGTCGACCATCGCTGGTTGATATCCACAGGGCCGCGCCTCGAAACGACTACCTGGTAGGTAGTGGTGCCGGCGGCGCGGGTGCGAGACGTTGGGGACATGACCCGCATCGAGAACGACCCCGTTCGCACACGGCACACGACGGTGTTGATCTCGCCGGCGATGGGAGTGCCGGCGCGTGTGTACCGGCGCTTGACGGAGGCCCTGAGCAGAGCCGGACTCGACGTCGTGATCGTCCCTCGGCGAGGGATCGAGGAGGGAAGCGAGCCACCGTCTCGACGTTCCGACTGGTCCTATGCCGACGAGGCGGACGACCTAGCCGACGCCGTGACCGCCGCCCGGACGGAAACCCCGGAGACGAGGGTCCTGGTGCTCGGTCACAGCCTGGGTGCACAGCTGGCGGCGTTGGTGGCGTCACGGACCGATCGTGCTCCCGACGGGATCGTGGCGATCGGCGCCTCGGTCCCCCACTTCCGACACTACGGCGCACGCGGGATCCCGCTCGCCGCACTGGCCGCGTCGGTCACGCCGGTCGCGGCGGTGCTCGGCCGGTGGCCACGACGCGGCTTCGGCGGTCCGACGCCGCGCACGCTGATGCGGGAATGGGCGCGCATGGTGCTGACCGGGTGGGCGCCGTTCGCACTCGACTCCCGAATGCGGTTGCCGGCGTTGTCGATCCGGCTGCACGACGACGAGGTCGTGTCCGGCCGCGCCGCGGACGCCTACGACGCGGCGTTCGACAAGGACGCGATGTCGACACTGTGTTACCGGGCCTCCGACGGTCCGGCCGGGGGCGTCGCGACGCACCTCGGATGGACGCGGACGCCTGATGGGATCGTCGAGCTGATCGCGCGATGGTGGGAATCTCACGCCGTCCAGGAGCCCGATCGGGACTCGACGCGGTCGCGTGTGCGCACGGCGGTTCGTTCCGCCCAGGCGCCGGTGGCGAGATAGGCCAGCACGGCGATCGCCACGCCGCACAGCGTCACCACCATCCAGAACGGTCGTGCGGTGGCGCTCAGGTCGTCGGCCACCGTTCCCACCCGTCCGGAGAACGCGATGGCACCGGACACCGCCACGCCCAGCGCCGTCCCGACCTGGCGCCCGGTGGACGCCATGGCGGAGGCGAGTCCCGCCTGGGTTCGCGGCATGCCCGACACCGCGGCATTCGTGATGGGCGCGTTGACCAGTCCGAAGCCGATGCCGAACACGAGGTAGGCCGCGCCGAGGTAGGTGAACGGGGTATCGGATCCGACGCCGAGGAGCAGCACTCCGCCCGCCGCCATCCCGATCCCGCCCGCGAACAGTGGCGGCCGGGACCCCCGCGCGGCGACGAGGCGTCCCGAGACCGGCGCGCAGGACGCGGCGGCCAGAGCCATCGGGATCAGCATCAGACCCGCGCCGAGCGGACTCAGTCCGCGGACTTCTTGCAGGTACAGGGTGTTGAGGAACAGGAACCCGCCGGTCGCCGCGAACGCGATGACCGCGCACACGACCGCGACGGTGAACGGCACACTGCCGAAGAACCGCGGGTCCAGGAGCGGCTCGTCGCGGCGCAACTCGTAGCAGATCAGGACCACAGACGAGCACGCAGCGACCGCAAAACAGCCGACGATGACGCCGGACCTCCAGCCCAGCACATGCCCTTCGATGATCCCGAACGTCACGGTTCCCAACAGCACGAGGATCAACAGCTGACCCACCACATCGGCCCGTCGAGGCTGTGGCGCCCTCGACTCGGGGACGTACCGCCGGCTGAGAACGAGGGCGAGCACGCACACCGGGACATTGAGCACGAAGATCGCCTGCCAGCCCAGGCCGGAGACCAGCGCACCACCGACGACCGGGCCGAAGGCCAGACTCGCCCCGAATGCACTTCCCCACAACCCGATCGCCCGCGCACGCGCCTTCGGCTCGGTGAACACAGTGGTCACGATCGACAGGGCCACCGGGTTCAGCATCGAGCCACCGACCGCCTGGACGGCCCGGGCCGTGATGAGCACCTCCGGTGTCGGCGACACCGCGCAGAGCACCGACCCGGTTCCGAAAATCGCGAGGCCGACCCCGAAGATGCGTCTGCGACCGAGCCGGTCGCCGGTGGTGCCACCGAGGATGAGCAGGCTCGCGACGACCAACGTGTACGAGTCGACCACCCACTGGAGCTGAGACGGCGTGGCGTCGAGATCGGCACCGATCGACGGCAGCGCCACGTTGACCGCGGAGATGTCGAGGCCGACGAGGAACATGCTCAGACAGCAGACGACCAGGATGACGCGTCGAGGCCCGGTCGTGGACATGGAGCCAATGTAGAACCCCGACCCCGGGGCGGCGCGACTCGCTGAGGATCATGCTCACGGGGAACGAGACCCGCGAGGCGCCGGGATCGTCGTAGTCTGGGCCCACGCGCACCGCCGAGGAGAAAGCCGAGGTCCCATGTCGAAGATCCTGGTGTTCGGACACCGCAACCCCGACACCGATGCCATCGGGGCGGCGATCGGCCTCGCCCACCTCGAAGCCGCGCTCGGCAGCGATGTCGAGGCCGTTGCCCTCGGCCGACCGAGTCTCGAAACCGCCTTCGCACTGGAGCATTTCGGACTCGACGCGCCGCGCGTCATCGAGACGGCCGCGCCGGCGAAGGTCATGCTCGTCGACCACAACGAGCGCCAGCAGAGCGTCGCCGACATCACCGACGTGACCGTCCTGAAAGTCATCGACCACCATCGGATCGCCAATTTCGAGACGGCAGCGCCGCTGTACATGCGCGTCGAACCGGTCGGATGCACCTGCACGATTCTCACCCGGATGTACGCGGAGAACGGGGTCGAGATCCCGCGTCCGCAGGCGGGCATCATGCTGTCGGCGATCATCTCCGACACCCTCTTGTTCAACTCCCCCACCTGCACCGACGCCGATCGCGCCGCTGCCGCCGAGCTTGCCGACATCGCGGGCGTCGACGTCGACGAGTACGGCGACGCGCTTCTACGGGCCGGGACCGCGCTCGGCGACGAGCCGGTGTCGGCGATCATCGGACGGGACTCCAAGAGCTTCGACATGGGGCCGAAGACGGTACGGGTCTCGCAGGTCACCACGGTCGACTCCGCCGAGATACTCGACCGTCGCGACGAGTTCCTGACGGCAATGACCGCCGAGAAGGAGGCAGCCGGCTACGACCTCTACCTCCTGCTCATCACCGATGTGATCAAGGCCGACTCGGACCTGCTCGTGGTCGGCGAACCCGCCTCGGCCATCGAGCAGGCGCTGGGTGTCACCGTCGCCGACGGCCACGCCTTCGGCAAAGGCGTCGTCTCGCGCAAGAAGCAGATCGTCCCGCAATTGACCGAAGTGCTGGACGTCTGAGCGGTCTCTGGCCTCCCCGCGCACATCCGCAGCCGAGAGAGGACTCTTAACAACAAAATTCGAGGACAACCCAAACCGGCGCCCCATCTACCACAACGCACCGACAAGTTGTCGCCGACGAATACCGTTGCACAACAGACACTTTCGAGTTGCGAGATGCCGACTATGGTGTACACTCGAACGTACATTCGCGGCTACGGTTCTTGGGGGGTGGCCATGTCTGACGGATCAGCGACGCCGCAGCCGCGTGCCGTCGAGTTGATCGCCGACCTCCACCGCATCGTGGACGAGTTGCAGACGGTCGACCTGGGGCCGTGCACCGATGCCGAGTTGGCCGAAGTGGCAGCCGATACCGAGAAAGCGATCGCACGGTTGACTGTTGCTGGTGACCGGCAGATCGATCAGGTCGAGGCCCGCGACCTGCCCCGCAAAGCCGGGTGCCGAACACTCATGCAGTACATGACCCACCGGCTACGCGTCTCCAACCCGATGCGACGCCGTAAGCAGATGGACGCCACCGCCACCCGCACCAGCCTCGGCGGCGAGGTCCTACCACCTGAACACCCCACCCTGGCCGAAGCGTTCGCCGCAGGAGCGGCCGGTTCCGCGCACGTGCAGGCCGCCCTCGATGTCCTCGACCAGATCCCCCACGGAATCGACCACGACGTGAAAGTCGCGGCCGAACGGCAGATGGCGGAGATCGCCGAAGCCCACACCCCCGCCGAGATCACCCAGCTCGGCGCCCGCCTGCTCGCCCACCTCGACCCCGACGGCACACTGTCCGACGACACCGACCAGAAACGACGCCGCGGCCTGTGGATCGGTCGGCAACGCGCCGACGGGACAGCCAAAATATCGGGCACCCTGACACCCGCACTCGCCGCCCGGCTCACCATGATGTTCGCCGTGTGGGGCAAACCCGGACTCAACAACCCCGACGACCCCGCCTCGCCCAGCGGGCCGGCCGGAGCCGCCGACCCCGACGCCCTCACCGCCGCCGCCGACCGCGACGGCCGCACTCTCGCCCAGTCCAATCACGACGCGCTCGACGCCGCCCTGGCCGCGGGTTTCGCCGACGGCGCACTCGGCACCTCGCACCGCGGCCTGCCCGTGCAGCTGATCATCAAGGCCGACCTCGGGGACCTGATCCGCGAAGCCGGACTCGCGACCACCGCCACCGGAACCCTGCTGCCCATCCGGGACTTGATCGCGATGGCCGCCGACATGCAACCGTGGCTCGCGATCTTCAAAGACGCCACCACCGTCCCCCTGCACTTCGGACGGGGCAAACGCCTCGCCACCCGCGAACAACGCCTCGTCTCCTTCGCCCGTCCCGACGGGGAAGTGTGTTCGGCACCCGGGTGCGATCAACCCGCCACACACATCGAGCTTCATCACGCCGAACGAGACTGGGCCAAGGGCGGACTCACCGACATCGACGACCTCGCCCCGGCCTGTCCCCGACACAACCGCATGGTCGGCGACCAACCCGGCCAATACACCACCCGCATCGCCCGATCCGGACCCGACGAAGGCCGCTGCCTCTGGCGACTCAACGCCGAACCCGGCGCACCACCCAACCCCGAACACCTCAACCGCCGACCCGACATACCCCGGCGATTCACACAACACCTGAACACCGTGCGCGAGCAAATCCACGGGCCACCAACGCGGTCCGGCGATCACGCGCGCCCGAACAACCGGCATCACGACGACGCGCGTCGATCATGGTCGAGAACCAGCCACGTCATCGACGTGAGACCACCCCGACCCGGCCAACGACAGCTCCGACCCTCCCTCGTCGAAGCATTCCTAGCCGAGTACCTCGCACGCAACTGACTGCGCTACAGCGCAAGAGGACCCGTCGTAGCTCGTCGACCTCCTTCGTCCCTTGCTCGGCCCGGCGGCTATCGCTCCTCATACCTCAGTGTCTGCGGCCTGGCGGCCGTCGAGGACTACGAAAGAACCGTTGTGCGCGGTGCGAGCCCATCTACTGCTCCCTGAGGAGTCCGGAGCTTGCGGAGGCCTTCACGAAGGGTCCGGGTGAGTCGGGTTGCGAAGACCCTTCGTGACGCGCCCTCCGCAAGCTCCGGGCGCTCCTCAGGGAGCGGGGTTGGTCGCCCTCCGCAAGCTCCGGGCGCTCCTCAGGGAGCGGGGTTGGTCGCCCTCCGCAAGCTCCGGGCGCTCCTCAGGGAGCAGGGGTTGGTCGCCCCTCCGCAAGCTCCGGGCGCTCCTCAGGGAGCCGGGGGCAGGGCGTTCTTTCGGATCAGGGAGCAGGGGCTGGTGAGTAGCTTGGCGCGTCGAGGTGTTCCGCATTCGTCGGATCGTCTAACTGCCCACGCCCTCCCCGTGCCGGCCCGCGCCGCCGGCGAACCTGCTTGCGCCGGCCAGGGTGTCGGTGGCGAGCGAGACCATGCCGTGTCGGAGTTCGTTGGCGATGGCCGCGTCCGTGTCCAGGCCGTCCTGTTCGAGGACCGACAGCCGGTCCTGGCGCATGCACGTCTGCGGGAACGCGGCGATCTCCGTGGCCAGTGCGATCGCGGCCGGTAGCGCTGTCCCGGACGGGACGACGCGATTGGCGAGCCCGATCGACAGGGCCTCGTCGGCGGGTACCGCCCGGCCGGTCAGCACGAGATCCATGGCCCGGCTCTCGCCGATCAGGCGCGGAAGTCGAACGGTCCCACCGTCGATCAGCGGGACGCCCCAGCGCCGGCAGAACACCCCGAAGACGGCGTCGTCGTCGACCACACGCAGGTCCGCCCACAGCGCCAGCTCCAGTCCGCCGGCCACGGCGTGCCCGGAGATCGCCGCGATGACCGGCTTGGACAACGTCATCCGAGTCGGACCCATGGGGCCGTCACCGTCGGGTGCCACCCGATTCGGGTCACCGTCCGAGATGGCCTTGAGATCGGCTCCGGCACAGAAGGTCCCGCCTTCGCCGTAGAGCACCGCCACCGACGCCGACTCGTCGGCGTCGAACCGCCGGAAGGCATCCGCCAGCGCATCGGCGGTCGCGCGGTCGACGGCGTTGCGCCGATCCGGCCGGTCGATCCCGATGATCCGCACCGGCCCCTCGGACCGCTCCAGAACCGTCATGGCCTGTCCCCCGTCCCTCGATCCGGTGGCGAAGTACGTCAGGTGTTGAAGTACTTCGCCTCCGGATGGTGCAACACGAACGCGTCGGTCGACTGCTCGGGATGCAACTGCAACTCCTCGGACAGTTCGACGCCGATCCGTCCCGGCTCGAGCAACTCCATCATCTTCGCGCGGTCCTCGAGGTCGGGGCAGGCGCCGTAACCGAACGAGAAACGCGCGCCGCGGTATTCGAGGTCGAAGAAGCCCTGGGCGTTCTCCGGGTCCTCGCTGGCCATCGTGCGGTCGCCGAACGCGAGTTCGCTGCGCACCCGCTGATGCCAGTATTCGGCGAGCGCCTCGGTCAGCTGCACGCCGATGCCGTGTACCTCGAGGTAGTCGCGGTAGGCGTTGTCGGCGAACAGCTTGTTGGCGAAGTCGGCGATCGGCTGTCCCATGGTGACGAGCTGGAACGGCAGCACGTCGACCTTGCCGGCGGCCTTCGCGTCGGCGCGGGACCGGATGAAGTCCGCGATGCACAGGAACCGCGACCGCTGCTGACGCGGGAACGTGAAGCTGAACCGCACCGGCGCATCGGGTTCCGGCTCGGTGAGCACGTGGACGGTGTCGCCGTCGCTGACCGCTGGGTAGTACCCGTAGACCACCGCGGCGTGCTGCAGGATGTTCTCGGTCGACAGGCGATCGATCCAATACCGCAGTCGCGGACGACCCTCGGTCTCGACGAGATCCTCATACGACGGCCCGTCACCACCGCGGGCGCCCCGAAGACCCCACTGACCCAGGAACAGCGCGCGCTCGTCGAGGAGCTGCATGTAGTCCGCGATCGGGACGCCCTTGACGATCCGCGACCCCCAGAACGGCGGCGTCGGGATCTCGTTGTCGACGGCCACATCCGAGCGGGCCGGCACCTCGACGGGTTCCTCGGCGGCCTTGCGCTTGGCCGCGATGCGCTTCGATCGCTCATGGCGGGCCTTGCGTTCGGCGGCCTTCTCCGCCGCGGCCTTCGCCTCGTCGCTGTCCGGGTCGGGTCCCCCGCCGCGCTTGGTCGCCATGATGTCGTCCATCAGGCGCAGACCCTCGAAAGCGTCACGCGCATAGTGCACGTCGCCCTCGTAGGTCTCGGAGAGGTCGTTCTCGACGTAGGAGCGGGTGAGTGCGGCGCCGCCCAGCAGCACCGGGTACTCGTCGGCGAGCCCGCGGGAGTTGATCTCCTCGAGGTTCTCCTTCATCACCACGGTCGACTTGACCAGCAGCCCGGACATCCCGATGACGTCCGCCCGCTTGTCCGCGGCGACGTCGAGGATGGTCGCGATCGGCTGTTTGATGCCGATGTTGACGACCTCGTAGCCGTTGTTGGACAGGATGATGTCGACGAGGTTCTTGCCGATGTCGTGCACGTCGCCCTTGACGGTGGCGAGGACGATGCGTCCCTTGCCGTCCTCGCCGGTCGCCTCCATGTGCGGCTCGAGATGCGCCACCGCGGTCTTCATCACCTCGGCGGACTGCAGCACGAACGGCAGCTGCATCTGGCCCGAACCGAAGAGTTCGCCGACGGTCTTCATCCCGGCCAGCAGCGTGTCGTTGATGATCGTGAGCGGCGGGACCTGGGTCATCGCCTCGTCCAGGTCGTCGGTCAGACCGTTGCGCTCACCGTCGACGATCCGGCGCTCCAGGCGCTCGAACAGCGGCAGCTTCGCCAGTTCCTGGGCCCGCGACTCGCGCGCCGAGGCGGCCGAGACACCCTCGAACAGCTCCATGAGCTTCTGCAGCGGGTCGTAACCCTCACGTCGCCGGTCGTAGACGAGGTCGAGGGCGACCTCGCGGTGCTCCTCCGGGATCCGGGCCATCGGCAGGATCTTCGACGCGTGCACGATCGCGGTGTCGAGGCCGGCCTGCACGCACTCGTGCAGGAAGACCGAGTTGAGCACCTGTCGCGCAGCGGGATTGAGCCCGAAGGAGATGTTCGAGATGCCCAGCGTGAAGTGCACGTCGGGGTGGGCCTCGTGCAGCCGGCGGATCGCCTCGATGGTCTCGATGCCGTCGCGTCGGACTTCTTCCTGACCCGTCGAGATCGGGAAGGTCAGCGTGTCGAGGATGATGTCCTCTTCGGCGAGCCCCCAGTTGCCGGTGATGTCGGCGATCAGCCGCTCGGCCACCCGGACCTTCCAGTCCGCGGTACGCGCCTGCCCCTCCTCGTCGATGGTGAGCGCGACGACCGCCGCCCCGTGTTCGACGACGAGCTGCATGATCTTGGTGAACCGCGAATCCGGTCCGTCGCCGTCCTCGTAGTTGACCGAGTTCACCGCGCAGCGCCCGCCCAGCGACTCCAGACCGGCTCGGATGACCTCCGGCTCGGTGGAGTCGAGCATGATCGGCAGCGTCGACGAGGTGGCGAACCGGCTGGCGAGAGCCGTCATGTCGGCGGCGCCGTCGCGACCGACGTAGTCGACGTTGAGGTCGAGCATGTGCGCGCCGTCGCGGGTCTGGTCCTTGGCGATGTCGAGGCACTTCTGGTAGTCCTCGGCGATCATCGCCTCGCGGAAGGCCTTGGAGCCGTTGGTGTTCGTGCGCTCACCGATCACCAGGAAGCTGGCGTCCTGGTCGAAGGGCACCGCGGAGTACAGCGACGACGTCTCCGACTCGTGTTCCGGGGTCCGGGTCGCCGGGGTCACCTCGGACACCGCGTCCGCGACCTGCCGGATGTGTTCGGGTGTCGTGCCGCAGCAACCGCCGACGAACTGCAGGCCGAACTCGCCCACGAACTGCGACATGGCCTGCGCGAGTTCCTCGGGCGTCAGCGGATACTCGGCACCGTTGGCACCGAGGACCGGCAGACCGGCATTGGGCATCACCGACACCGGGATGCGCGCATGCTTGGAGAGGTACCGCAGGTGTTCGCTCATCTCGGCGGGACCGGTGGCGCAGTTCAGGCCGATCAGATCGATACCGAGCGGCTCCAGCGCTGTCAGCGCGGCACCGATCTCCGAGCCGAGGAGCATCGTGCCGGTCGTCTCGACCGTGACGTGGGAGATGATCGGGATCTTGCGGCCCACCCGCTCCATCGCACGGCGGGCGGCCACCACCGCCGATTTCACCTGCAGCAGGTCCTGCGAGGTCTCGATCAGGATCGCGTCGGCACCGCCCTCGAGCATGCCGATGACGCATTCCAGGTAGGCGTCGCGGATGGCCGCATACGTGGTGTGGCCGAGGCTGGGCAGCTTGGTGCCCGGCCCGATCGAACCCAGGACGAAACGGTCGGTGCCGTCGGCCGAGGGACCCATCTCGTCGGCGACGCCGCGCGCGATCGTCGTTCCCTTGTACGACATCTCCCGGATCCGGTCCGCGATGTCGTAATCGCCCAGATTCGACAGGTTGCACCCGAAGGTGTTGGTCTCCACGGCGTCGGCGCCGGCCTCGAAGTACGCACGGTGGATGCCCTCGAGGACGTCGGGCCGGGTGTCGTTGAGGATCTCGTTGCAACCCTCGAGGCCACGGAAGTCGTCGAGCGTCAGATCCGCGGCCTGCAGCATGGTGCCCATCGCCCCGTCGCCGATCAGTACCCGACGCGACATCGCCGACAGAAATGTCGTGTCGAAATCGCGTGGATCGGTTCCGGAGAAGTCAGGGGACATGGTTGACAGCGTAGTTCGCCCTCTCTGCGTGTTCGGTCGTAGGCTGGATCGGTGAACGCTGAGCAGACGTCGAACCTTCCCCAGCTGCGCAGACCCATTCTGCTCGCGGCCTTCGAGGGGTGGAACGACGCCGGGGACGCCGCCAGCAGCGCTGTCGAGCACCTGGCACTCGAATGGGACGCCCGACCCCTCGCCGACATCGACTCCGATGAATACTACGACTTCCAGGTCAATCGCCCCACCGTGAATCAGATCGACGGGGTCACACGCCGGATCGACTGGCCGACGACGTCGATCTCGTACTGCAGCCCGCGGGGCGCCGACCGCGACATCGTGCTGGTCCGCGGCATCGAACCCAACATGCGGTGGCGGGCGTTCTGCGCCGAGATCGTCGACCTCGCGCAGGAGCTCGGTGTCGAGACCACGGTGATGCTGGGCGCATTGCTCGCCGACACCCCGCACACCCGCCCGGTGCCGGTGACCGGCGCGGCCTACAGCAGCGAGTCCGCGGCCCGGTACAACCTCGCGGAAAGTCGCTACGAGGGACCGACCGGCATCACCGGCGTCCTCCAGGATCTCTTCGTCCAGGCGGGTCTGCCGGCCGTCTCGTTCTGGGCGGCCGTCCCCCACTACGTGTCGACGCCGCCGAACCCGAAGGCCACGGTGGCGCTGCTGACCCGGGTCGAGGAGGTCCTCGACATCGAGGTGCCGCTCGGCACCCTCCCCGAGCAGGCGGAGGAATGGGAACGCGCGGTCACCGAGATGACCGAGGACGACGAGGAGATCGCCGACTACGTGCGCGGGCTCGAGGAGCGCGGGGACGCCGAGGTCGACACCGACGAGGTCATGGCGAAGATCGACGGCGACGCGCTGGCCGCGGAGTTCGAGCGGTATCTCAAACGTCGCGGCCAGGGACCGTTCGGACCCTGAACCAGGCGTCCGGCCGGAATCCGGGTCGTCAGCCGATCTTCTCGATGGACACCACCGGGGTGGTGATCCGCCACGTGCGGACGTCGGGATCGTCGGCGGCGCGCACCCAGAACTGCGCGGACTCCCCCAGGCGACAGGACTTCACCCCGAGCAGCGGGATGTCCTCGGAGTCGCGTCGGAGCCTGCTGACCGTCCAGTCCTCGTTCTCGGTGCCGCCGACCCCGGGGGCCCGGAGCAGCGTCATCTCGGTGAAATCCAGCAGGTAGGTCGACGTCCGGGTGACGACGGTGTACACCCCGGCGTCGGTCTCGGGTCGGATCTCTTGCACGCGCGCCACGTCAGCACTCTACCCAGACGTCGGCGCGCGGACATCCGGGTGTGGGGACAACGCCTACCGGACGTCGGGGACGAGCGGGATTCCCAGCAGCGCGTCGACCGCGGCCGCGAGTTCGGCGGGCGCCGTCGTCGACGAACCGATTCCGTTGCGGACATCCGCGCACCAACCGTCCACTGCGGCAAGCGCTTTGGGGGTGTCGAGATCGTCGGCGAGATGCTGGCGGAGCCGTGCGATGACCGGTTCGGCGTCGGGTCCGGTACTCGCGCCGAGCGCCGCACGCCAGCGACCGAGGCGTTCGACGGCCGTGTCCAGGACCGCGTCCGTCCACATCCGGTCACCGCGGTAGTGGTCGGCGAGCAGTGCGAGTCGGATGGCCGCGGGGTCGACGCCCTCGCGTCGCAGGACCGACACGAACACGAGATTGCCACGACTCTTCGACATCTTCTCGCCGTCGAGCCCGACCATTCCGGTGTGCACGTAGTGCCGGGCGAACCGCCGCGAACCGGTGAGGGCCTCCCCGTGGGCCGCCGAGTACTCGTGGTGCGGATAGATGAGGTCGTTGCCGCCGCCCTGGATGTCGAACTCGATCCCGAGCCGGTTCAGCGCGATCGCCGAACACTCGATGTGCCAGCCCGGCCGGCCCGGACCGAACGGCGACTCCCACGACGGCTCGCCCGGACGTTCGGCGCGCCACAGCAGCGCGTCGAGCGGATCTCGCTTGCCGGGACGATCGGGATCGCCGCCGCGCTCGGCGAAGAACCGTTCCATGGTCTCGCGGTCGTACCCCGACTCGTAGCCGAACTGTTCGGTGGCATCGGTGCGGAAATAGACGTCCGGGAACTGCGCGTCGTCGACGGTGTAGGCGGCCCCGGAGGCCAGCAGCTTGCCGACGACCTCGACGACCTCGTTGACCGACTCGACCGCGCCGATGTAATCGCGCGGGGGCAGGACGCGCAGAGCGGTCATGTCGTCGCGGAACAGCTGCGTCTCCCGCGCCCCGAGATCACGCCAGTCGACGCCGTCCCGGTCCGCCCGTTCGAACAGCGGGTCGTCGACGTCGGTGACGTTCTGCACGTAATGGACCTCGTGGCCCTGATCGCGCAGGATCCGGTTGACCTGGTCGAAGGTCACATAGGTGGCGGCGTGCCCCAGGTGGGTCGCGTCGTAGGGGGTGATGCCGCACACGTACATGGTCGCGGTGGCCCCGGGGGCGACGGGACGGACCGCACGGTCGGCGGTGTCGTAGAGACGGAGGGCGGGTCCACTGCCCGGTACGGCGGGGAGTTCGAGATCGGGCCACGACTGCATGCGTCCACTGTATTGCCCACCGCGCGCAGGCCCTTCACGGCCTCGTCCGGGACGGAGCGCATTCGCTCAGAACGGCGGCCACGGGATGGGCCGGTGACCGGGCGGGTGCGGCATGGTCGCGCTCTCGGCGACCACGATCGCGCGGATCGCGAGCGACTCGATCTCGTCGGGCGTGATGTGTTCGGCGAGCTGTGCGCGCAGGGCCGAGCCGTCGGTCTCCAACCGCTCCGCGAGTTCGGCGACATCGGCGACGAGGTGCCCGGGTACCGGTTCGCCCGCCCAGCCCCACAGCACCGTCCGCAGTTTGTCCTCCTCGTGCAGACAGATGCCGTGGTCGATCCCGTAGACGGTGCCGTCCAGACCTTCCAGGACGTGACCGCCCTTGCGGTCGGCGTTGTTGAGGATGACGTCGAGCACCGACATGCGCTGCAACCGCGGGTCGTCGGCGTGCACCAGCACGACGGGGTCGCCGTACGGGTCGTAGGCCTGCAGGACCGCGAGATAGCCGGCGGGTACCGCGCCCACCGGGCACAGGTCGACCAGGTCGACCCGCGGTTCGGTCGCCGGGATCGGGTGATCGGTGTTGTCCGGTGTCTCGACCCAGCGCTGCACCATCCCGGGCCCGAGCGGGCCGTCGCGGTGCACTGTGGTCGGGATCGTGTCCCACCCCAGCGCCTCCGAGATCAGGTACGACGCCACTTCCCGTCCGGCGAGCGTGCCGTCGGGGAAGTCCCACAGCGGGACCTCACCGCGCACCGGTTTGTAGACACAACGCACCGAGGTCCGGTCGTCGAGCACCGCATCGCACACGAGCGTCGCGTTGCTGGCCGAGGGGATCCGGCCGAGGATGGTGAGTTCGCCGTCGCGGAGGACGTGGTCGACCGCGGGCTCGTCAGTCACGTGCGGAAGAGCCGGCGTCACCGGGCTCGTCGGGGTCGTCCGGGTCACCGGACGGCGGGGTGTCCCCCGCCTGGCCGAAGGGGTCGTCATCGGCCGCCAGGCCCGGATCACTCTGTGCGGCAAGGCTGTTGAAGACATCGGGGTCGATGAAGTCGAGGGATTTGCTCAACTCCGCATCCCGTTTGTATCCGTTGGTCCGGATACACAGGTGACCTTCGGGGTCGAGCGGTTCGCTGCACAACGGGCACGGCTGTCGTCCCGCGGATATCACCCTCGACGAGCGGGCGGCGAACTCGCGGGCCGCCGCGGTCGTCAGGAAGACCCGCACCGCGTCCGGGCCCTCGTCGGTGTCGTCGAGGACCACGCTCTCGTCGAACTCCCCCTCGGTGATGGCGAGCAACTCGACCACGACCGCCTCGGATTCGGCGTCCCAGCCGAGACCCATGGTGCCGACCCGGAACTCGGCGTCGACCGGCATCACCAGTGGACTCAGGTCACCGACCCGGTCGGTCTCCGGCGGGATCGGCGTGCCGAAGCGTCGGTGGATCTCGTCGAGCAGGGCACCGATCCGGTCGGCGAGGATCTGGACCTGCTGCTTCTCCAGCATCACGCTGATGATGCGGGCCTCGTGGACCGCCTGGAGGTAGAACGTGCGGTCACCGGGCTGCCCGATCGTGCCCGCCACGAAGCGGTCCGGGCTCCGGAACACGTGTATCGCTCGAGACATCACACCTCCTTCGTCGTCTGGTTCATTATCCCGATGTCGCCGGGATCGTCGCGGCACCATTGGCGGACGGCGCTACATCCGCGCCCGTGTCGCCGCCCACCACCGCGTCGTCGGACGGTCGTTGCCCGTCCTGCGCCGGCGGCGGGGGCTTCGGGATGGACAGCAACTCGGTCGCATTCACCGTATGGACATAAGGACGCGACGGCGTGTAGCGGATCACGCTGATCGACGCCGGTTCGACGACGATGCGCTGGAAGGCGTCGAGGTGGCTGCCCATGGCGTCGGCGATGATCGACTTGATCACGTCACCGTGCGAGCACGCGATCCACACCCCGGAACCGTCCGGGCCGCCGTGGACGCGGTCCAGTTCGCGGATGGCGCGTACGGCCCGTGCCTGCACGTCGGCGAGTCCCTCCCCGTCGGGGAAGATCGCGGCCGACGGCTGCCGCTGCACGACCTTCCACAGCGGTTCGGTCAACAATTCCGAGATCGGACGCCCGGTCCACCCGCCGTAGTCGACCTCGGCGAGATCGTCGACGACGATCTCGGGTGGCGCCTGCCCGTCCGCGGCCAGCGCCGCCAGCAGTGGCTGGACGGTCTCGGCGCACCGATCGAGCGGCGAACGCGCCACCGCGCGAATGGACCCGAGATGGTCGCCGAGACGACGAACCAGATCATCGGCCTGGGCGCGCCCGCGGTCGTCGAGGTGGACGCCGGCGCTGCGACCGGCGAGCACCCCTGAGGTGTTCGCCGTCGAACGGCCGTGCCGGAGAAGGATCACGGTCATCCCACAACCATAGGCACCGGCCCGGCGGGACCGCACGGCGCGACCGCCCGGCGCCGCGGCCGTGGCATCAGGTCGCCGAGACGACGCCGGTCGACAACAGGATGATCAGCGTGACGCCCAGCACGATGCGATAGGCGCCGAACCAGTTCATGGAGTGCGCGCTGACGAACTTGAGCAGCCAGGCGATCGCGGCATAACCGACGACGAACGCGACCAGCGTCGCGACGAGCAGCTGGGGCCCGCTGGCCTCCATGCCCTCCCCGCTCGGGTTGAACGCGTCCGGGAGGCTGAACAGGCCGGATGCGGTGACCGCGGGGATGGCCAGCAGGAACGAGAAGCGGAAGGCGGCTTCGCGTTCGAGTCCGAGGAACAGGCCGGCACTCGCGGTCGCACCGGACCGCGACACGCCCGGAATCAGCGCCAGACATTGGGCGCCACCCATCACGAGGCCGTCCCGCAGGGTGAGCTGTTCGAGATTCCGCTGCTTCTGCCCGTAGCGCTCGGCCAGCCAGAACACGCCGGCGAACACGATCAGCATGATGGCGACGAGCCACAGATTGCGTCCGGTGGTGCGGATCTCGTCCTTGAACAGGAAACCGATCAGGCCGATCGGGATGGTCGCGAAGATCACGTACCAGCCGATCCGGTAGTCGACGTTCCGCTCGTCGGCATGACGGAGCCCGCGGAACCACGCGGTGATGATGCGGACGATGTCGCGGGCGAAGAAGACGAGGACCGCGGCCTCGGTGCCGAGCTGCGTGACCGCGGTGAAGGAGGCCCCGGCGTCCTCGCCGAACATCAGTTCGGAGGCGATCCGGAGATGCCCGGACGACGAGATCGGCAGGAACTCGGTGAGGCCCTGCAACGCCCCGAGAACGATCGACTGGGTCCACGTCATGGTGTCGGTCACGGCGCCCGATGCTACTTGGGACCGCCGCGGCCGACCCGACACGACGACACGGCTCCGACCCGCCTGAGCGGCGCGCGGAAGCGGTCGCGCAAGATGGGGACATGCTCTTCCCGCGACCTTCACGCCCAAGTCACCAGTCCCACACGGGCATGTCGCGGCTACGGGGCCCGATCGCGGCCACGGCGGCACTGGTCATCGGTGTGGGCATGATCACCGCGTGCGGCTCCGACGACGGCACCCCCGACGTACCGACCGTCGTGCCCGCGACCGCGCCGGAGGCGCCGGCGAATTCGACGACGGCTCCCGCGGGCACCGTCGTGCCCGCCCCGGCCGAGGCGCGTGCGCTCGCCGCGTCGGATAGCAGCGTCGCCGTCCTGTCAGCCGACGGCAACCAGATCCTCCGATACGACGCCGGGGCGCTGACGACCCCGCCGCAGACGATCGCGGTCCCGGGCCTCACCACCCTGGCCGCCGGCGACGACGGCGGGTTCGTCGGCGCGGGCCCGCGTGCGCTCGTCGTCGTCGATGCCGACGGACGGGTCCGCACCGGCGACCTCGAGTCCGACCAGCCGACGGCGATCGCCCGGACCACGGCCGGGCTGCTCGTCGTCGGCACAGCCGATGGACGAGTCCTCGTGTACGACAACGATTTCGCGAAGAAGCACGACGTCGATCGCTTCGTACGGGTGGACTCGGTGACGGCCGCGCCCGAGTCTGCGGAAGGCCTCGACGGCCAGGTCGTCGTCCTGGATCGGGCGCAGTCGTCGGTGACCCCCGTCGACCCCGAATCCGGTGAACTGGGGCCGGCGCTGCGTGCGGGCAACGGGGCCACCAACTCGACCGTCGACGAGTTCGGACGCGTGCTGGTCGCCAACACCCGTGACGGCGAGATCCTCGGCTTCTTCGGATCACCGCTGGTGATGCGCTTTCGCTACCCGGTGGCCGGCGGACCGTACGCCGTAGACTACGACGACACCCGAGACCTGCTCTGGGTCTCGACGACCGGCGACAACGAGGTGGTGGCATTTGACCTGGCAGACGGTGAACCCACCGAGGTCCGGCGGTTCGCTTCGGTCGTACAGCCCGACCGCATCGTGGTCGACGGATCGGGCACCGTCTACGTGCTCTCGGCGCGGAACGGCGGACTCCAGGTGGTTCCCGACGACGGGCGGGCCGAATGAACCCCGGCGCCGGGAGCGAAGCGAGCGGGCCGAATGAATCCCGGCGCCGGGAGCGAAGCGAGCGGGCCGAATGAATCCCGGCGCCGGGAGCGAAGCGAGCGGGCCGAATGAATACTGACCGGCGTCCGCACGCTCGTAGTGCGCGTACTGCTGCGCGCCTCGGTTCGCGCTATCCCGACGGGTGGGAGGTCACCTCGGAGGATGTCGAGTGCATCCTGCTGCGTCTTCCCCCTGACGTCACCCGGGTGACCGCATCGATGCGGTTGGCCCTCGAGGCGGAGTTCGGCGGTTGGGAGCTGTCCCGGGTGCGGCTCTACTCCGACGGAACCCGCAAGGTGCTGCTCAAACGGCGCCGGCCGCCGCGAGGTTCACGCGGGCCCGACACCGCCGACCCGACCGGCGACCGGTCCACCGGATTCGACGACAACGACCCACGGAGCGCCCGCGCATGCTGATGTCCCGCAGCACCACCCGAGTACTTCCCGTGCTCAACCGGTGGTGCTATCCCCTGCTGCGCTCGATCATGTTCCGCGTCGATCCGGAGCGAATCCATCACATCGTGTTCTCGGTGCTGCGCGTCGTCGGGCGGTTTCCGCCGTTGGCGTTCCTGACCGCGAGGCTGTTGGCCCGGCATGATCCGATCCTGCGGACGCGGGTGTTCGGCGTCGACTTCCCCGCCCCGATCGGTCTGGCGGCCGGGTTCGACAAGACGGCCGGCGCGGTGAACACCTGGGGTCAGCTCGGCTTCGGGTTCGCCGAGATCGGCACGATCACCGGCCAGGGGCAGCCCGGGAATCCGACGCCGCGATTGTTCCGGCTGCCCGCGGACCGTGCGCTGATCAATCGGATGGGCTTCAACAATCCCGGTGCCGAGGTGGCCGCACAGCACCTGACCGAGGTACGACGGGGGCCGGTGTCGGTCCCCATCGGAGCCAACATCGGCAAGACCAAGGTCGTCCCGGTCGAGGACGCCATCGACGACTACCGGCGTTCGGCGGAACTGCTCGGACCGCTCGCGGATTTCGTCGTGGTCAACGTGAGTTCGCCGAACACCCCGGGACTGCGCGATCTGCAGGCCGTCGACTCCCTGCGGCCCATCCTGGCCGCGGTGCTCGCCGCCGTGGACGTCCCGGTGCTGGTGAAGATCGCCCCCGACCTCGTCGACGACGACGTCGACGCCGTGGCGGACCTGGCCGTGGAGCTCGGCCTGGCCGGGATCGTCGCCACCAACACCACGATCGGCCGCGAGGGTCTGCGCACCGCGTCGCACGAGGTCGACAAGATCGGTGCCGGTGGTCTGTCCGGGCCGCCGGTCGCCGCTCGGTCGCTGACGGTGCTACGTCGCCTCTACGACCGCGTCGGCGGACGTGTCGCGCTCGTCAGCGTGGGCGGCATCGAGACCGTCGACCAGGCCTGGGAGCGGATCTGCGCCGGTGCCGACCTGTTGCAGGTCTACACCGGCTTCATCTACGGCGGCCCGGTGTGGCTCGCCGAACTCCATGCCGGACTCGCCCGGCGCGCCCGCGCCGGTGGCTTCGCCTCGATCTCCGACGCGGTCGGTTGCGCGGCCCGCAACCAGCCCTGACGGCCACCGATCGCCCGGTACGCAGGGCACCGGGCGATCGGCCGGCCGTGCGAGAACTCAGACGTTCTCGGCTGGTTGCTCGTAGGTGCCGACGAGGGTCGCCCGCGCGATCGCATGAGAGAACAGGTTGAAACCCAGGTAGGCCGGTGTCGCGTTCTCCGGCAGCCCGAGCGATTCGGTGTCCACGGCGTGCACGACGACGAAATAGCGGTGCGGGCCGTGTCCGGGAGGCGGCGCGGCACCGATGTAGCGGCGTAGCGAAGCGTCGTTGGTGAGAGTGACCGCGCCTCCGGGGAGCCCGGACCCGTCGTCGTCGCCGGCGCCCTCGGGCAGGCTCGTGACCGAGGCGGGGATGTCGGCGACGGCCCAGTGCCAGAACCCGGCGGCGGTCGGAGCGTCGGGGTCGTAGACGGTGACGGCGAAACTCTTGGTCTCGGCGGGGAATCCGGACCAGCTCAGCTGCGGTGAGAGGTCCTCGCCACCCGCACCCATGATCCCGCTCACCTGCCCGTTGGCGAGTGCAGCCCCGTCGGTGAAGCTCTCCGAGGTCAGGGTGAAACCGGGAAGGCTCGGCAGCGGGGAGTACGGGTCGAATGACGACATGTGTTCACCTTTCTCACGTTTCGCGCGGCGGAAGAGTGCCGGTCACCCTCCGAACCGGTGCGCCCGGATCGGCGGGAAGGCCGTGACGCCCACTGTAGTGGTGTGCTCAGCTGTGCCGCAGAAAGTGCTCGAAGACCTTGGTGCCGAACAGAACCGAATCGACGGGCACGCGCTCGTCGACGCCGTGGAACAGGGCCGCGAAGTCGAGTTCGGGCGGCAACCGCAACGGCGCGAACCCGAAGCACCGGATGCCCAGCTTCGCGAACGCCTTGGCGTCGGTGCCGCCGGAGAGCATGTACGGCACCGTCTTTCCCTGCGGATCGTGCTCGAGGACGGCGGCGTTCATCGCATCCACCAGGTCGCCGTCGAAGGTCGTCTCGTAGGAATCGAGATGGGTGATCCACTCCCGCC
The DNA here is from genome assembly GCF_001456905.1 of Gordonia sp. SGD-V-85. Lineage (NCBI taxonomy): Bacteria > Bacillati > Actinomycetota > Actinomycetes > Mycobacteriales > Gordoniaceae > Gordonia > Gordonia sp. SGD-V-85. The sequence continues at coordinate 131,549 of NZ_LNQO01000003.1, read as the reverse complement.
GCACGTTGGGCCCGATGAGTTCGTCGATCTCCTTCTCGAATGCGGCCTGCCGCCCGGGGAGCACGCGGCAGTCGATGACCGCCTCGGCCTTCTGCGGGATGACGTTGGCCTTGTAGCCGGCCTTGAGCATCGTGGGATTGGCGGTGTCACGCAGGGTCGCGCCGATGATCCGCGCGAGGTTGCCCAGCTTGAACAGCGACGTCTCCAGGTCGGGGGCCTCGGGACTCAGGTCCAGGCCCGTCTCCGCACTGACCTCGGCCAGGAACTGGCTGACCGATTCCGTCATCACCAGGGGGAACGTGTGCCGACCGATCCGGGCGACCGCTTCGGCGACCTCGGTGACGGCGTTCTCGTCGTGCAGGAACGATCCGTGTCCGGCCCGCGCCTCGGCGGTGAGCCGCATCCACGCGAGCCCCTTCTCGGCCGTCTCGACCAGATAGAGACGCTTCTGCGTGCCGTCGGGCCGGTCGACGGTGAGCGAGAAGCCGCCGACCTCGCCGACGGCCTCGGTGATGCCCTCGAACAGGTCGGGCCGGTTCTCGACGAGCCAGTGGGCGCCCCACGCCCCGCCGGCCTCTTCGTCGGCGAGGAACGCGAACACCAGCTCCCGGGGCGGCACTGTGCCGTCTCGTTTGAACTGACGCGCGAGCGCCAGGGCCATTCCGGCCATGTCCTTCATGTCGACCGCGCCGCGGCCCCAGATGTAGCCGTCCTTGATGGCACCGGAGAACGGGTGAACACTCCAGTCGGCCGGTTCGGCGGGCACGACGTCGAGGTGGGCGTGGATCAGCAGCGCGCCGCGATCGGAGTCGGGCGGACCGGCGAGGCGCGCGAACACATTGCCGCGGCCGGGACGGCCGGACTCGACGTACTGCGTGGTGTAGCCCACCTCCTCGAGCTGCTGGGCCACCCACTTGGCGCACTCCTCCTCGCCTTTGGTGGTCTCGGGCTCGCCCGAGTTGGAGGTGTCGAAACGGATCAATTGGCTGACCAGATCGACCACTTCGTCGGTCGCAGACTGTGAAGACACCCCTCACTCCTACGGGATTTGGGATACACGGGCAACCTCGGTTAGGGTTATCCCGCTGCAGCGAGACGGGGTCGAGAGACCACCGGCGGGAGATCGCCGGACGCTCACCGCGGCACGCAGGTCCGAGTGGCGGAATGGCAGACGCGCTAGCTTGAGGTGCTAGTGTCCTATTAACGGACGTGGGGGTTCAAGTCCCCCCTCGGACACCAGAACAACGAGAAGAACCCCGGCTCACCGCCGGGGTTCTTCTCGTTGTGCCGCAAGCGATCTCCGCGTCAGGGTGCGACCGAGTCCGCGAGCGCCGCCCACGCCCGCGAGTACGGCAGATCGATCGAGTTCTCCACGAAGGCCCGCAGGATCGCCCGACGCAGTCGCCGCTGCACCGCCCACTGGCCGTTCGGTTTGGTCTTCACCGTCAGACGCAGGACGACCTGATCCGACGACACCTCCTGGACGCCGAGCATCTCGATCTGGCCGAGGATGTCGGTCGAGTCCTCCTCCACCGCGGTGCGGGCCGCCTCGTCGGCCACCTGCTGCGCCTTGTCGATGTCGGCGCCGGGCGCCACCGGGACGTCGACGCGCGCGACCGCGAACTCCTGGCTCATGTTGCCCACGCGGGCGATCTCGCCGTTGCGGACGTACCAGAGGGTGCCGTCGATGTCGCGCAGGGTGGTGACGCGCAGCCCCACCGATTCGACTTCGCCGACGGCCTCGCCGAGATCGACGATGTCACCCACGCCGTACTGGTCCTCGAGCAGCATGAAGACACCGGTCACGAAGTCGCGCACCAGGTTCTGCGCACCGAAACCGATGGCGAGGCCGACGATGCCGGCCGAGGCGATGAACGGCGCGATGTTGACGCCGAGGACGCTCAGGACCGACAGCACCACCCAGACGAGCAGCACGATCGACACCGTCGACTTGAGCACCGACCCGATCGTCGCGGCCCGCTGTGCACGGCGTGCGGCGATCTGGGCGTTGCGCTCGGTGGAGGCCGACTTCGACCGCAGTCCGCGCATGAGAGCGGTGCCGCGGCCCGGCTCCCCGCCGGCGGTCCGTGGCCGGGTGGCGCGGTCGATGGCACGGTGGATCACGAAGCGGACGATCAACGCCACGGCCACGTAGGCGACGATGCGAGCGGGGTTCTCGATCAGCCATTCGCGGTTCGTTTCCGTCCATTCGAAGGCAGAGTCCTGAATCGACATGGGTCCGACCGTACGGATGATGAGATCGTTGTCCAGTCGTGACCGACCCCGTGTCCGCTCTCTGGGCAAGACGGGATGTGGCCGAAACCGTTGTCGGCCTGCGGTGAACATGACAATGAACCGGCCGAGGATCATCTGTTTCGCGTATGTGCTCTCCATCACGTCGAGCGCGAGCCGCAACCGCCCCCCGGGTGGCCTCCGAGGCGTCGGCGTGGTCCCGACGGGGTGGTGGACCCGCGTTCGCAGCGGACCCGGCACAATTGTGCGGTGACCCAGCGCCTGTTCTTCGACTGCGACACCGGCATCGACGACTCACTCGCGCTGATCTATCTGATCGCGCGCACCGACGTCGACCTCGTCGGAGTGGCCTCCACGGCCGGCAACGTGCCGGTCGATGTCGTCACGGCCAACAATCTCTCGTGGCTGGAGCTGTGCGGACGCCCCGAGGTGCCCGTCCACACGGGCCCGGCCACTCCCCTCGTCGCCGCGCTGATGACCACCGAGGACACCCACGGTCCGCTGGGCGTCGGACACGCCGAACTGCCGGCCCCGACCACGACGCCGAGCCATCTCGACGCCCCCGACGCCTGGATCGAGGCGTCGCAGGCGCACGCCGGCGAACTCGTCGGCCTGGTGACCGGCCCCCTCACGTCCCTGGCGACCGCCATCCGACGCGACCCGGACCTGCCGGCGCGCCTGCGGCGCCTGGTCATCATGGGCGGCGCCTTCCACACCCACGGCAACACGACGCCCACCTCGGAGTGGAATGTGGCCGTCGACCCGGAAGCAGCGGCCGAGGTGTTCACCGCCTTCGGCACCGCGGGCGCCCCGGAACCGATCGTCTGCGCGCTCGACCTCACCGAGTCGGTCGTCCTGACACCCGATCACGTGGTCCGACTCGCCGCCGCGGCCGGCAGCACGCCCGTCGAGTGCCCGGACCCGACCGACGAACGCGGACTCCGTTCGGTCGCCGACAACGAGATCATCCGGCATCTCGTCGACGCCCTGCGGTTCTATTTCGAGTTCCACGACGATCACGACGAGGGTTACATCGCCCACCTGCACGACCCGTTCGCCGCACTGGTCGCGCTGGCCCCCGACACGGTCGAGACCCGCCCGGCGCGCGTCGACGTCGAACTCGCCGGGACGCTGACGCGGGGCATGACCGTGGCCGACGAACGCGCGATGACCGCGCCAGGACCCAACGCCCGCATCGCGACCTCCACCGACGTCGACGCCGTGTTCGACGAATTGATCGAGACGATCGGCGCGTTCGCGCGCAGTCGCGCACCCGAAATCGTCGGCACCGCGCCGGAGGAGTCCACCGGACTACTCTGAACGGGTGACTCGACTCGGTTACCAGATCCCGAACTTCACCTACCCCGGCGTCGCCGCCGACCAGTTGTTCCCCACCGTGGTCGCGCAGGCGCAAGAGGCCGAGAACTCCGGTTTCGACACCGTCTTCGTGATGGACCACTTCTATCAGTTGCCGATGCTCGGTGAGCCCGACGATCCGATGATCGAGTGCTACACCCTGCTCGCGGCACTCGCCCAGCACACCTCGAAGGTCCGTCTGTCGTCGCTCGTCACCGGCAACACCTACCGCAACCCGACGCTGCTCGCGAAGACGGTCACGGCTCTCGACGTGGTGTCGGGTGGTCGGGCCCAGCTCGGCATCGGCGCGGGATGGTATGAGCTGGAACATGATTCGCTCGGGTACGAGTTCGGGACGTTCACCGACCGGTTCGAGCGCCTCGAGGAGGCGCTGCAGATCATCCTCGGCATGCTCGCCGGCGAGACACCCAGCCTCGACGGTGACCGCTATCGGATCACCAACGCTCTCAATGTGCCTGCGCCGCTCTCGAAGATCCCGGTGATGATCGGCGGCGGCGGCGAGCGCAAGACGTTGCGGATGGTCGCGCAGTACGCCGACGAATCGAACCTGCTGTGCACACCCGCCGACATTCCCCGCAAACTCGACGCCCTCGCCGAACACTGCGAACGACTCGGCCGGGACCGCTCGGAGATCACCGTGACCGTGCAGACGTCGGCCTGCGTGGCGCCGACCGCCGCCGAGGCGACCGCGGAGCTGGAGGCCTACCTGGAGCGCACACCGGCGGCCGAGTCACGCCGCGGATCGACGATCGTCGGGGATCCCGACGAGGTGGCCGCCCGGTACGCCGAGCTGCTCGCGACCGGTGTCGACGGTGTCACGGTGAACGCTCCCGCCAACGGCCATGTGCCGGGGCGGGTCTCGCTACTCGGCGAGACACTGGCACCGCTGTTGGCCTGATGCTCCAACCCCCGGGGGCGCCGGGCCGCACCAGATGTCCGCGCCGCCGCCGGGATTGACGTCGCATGCGACCTCAGTCCGTTGACGCGACCTCGATCGTGGTCGCACGGACGGATCGAGATCGCATGCGACCTCGATCGGTGCACTCAGCGCTCGTCGAACGCGTCCACGATCCGTTGCGCGGCGAGGGCCGGGGTCAGCGACCCGTCCCGCAGTTGCTGCTCCACGTCGCCGCGGATCCCGCGCACGGCCGGTGAGTCACCGAGCCGGGACAGCACGATGTCGTTGACCATCGCCCAGGTCCAGTCGATCTGTTGCTGGTTGCGGCGGGCGGTGAACTCTCCTGCCGCGGTGAGTGTCTCGTTGTGGCGTACCACGGTCTTCCAGAACTCGTCGACGCCGGTGTTCTCGATCGCGCTCATCGTCAGCACCGGCGGCATCCACAGCGCGTCGTGCGGATAGATCAGCTTCAGCGCGTTCTTCAACTCGCGTGCCGCGCTCTTCGCCTCGTTGAGGTGTTTGCCGTCGGCCTTGTTCACCACGACCACGTCGGCGAGTTCGAGGACACCTTTCTTGATGCCCTGCAACGAATCCCCGGTGCGGGCCAGGGTGAGGAACGTGAACGTGTCGACCATGTTCGCGACCGTCACCTCGGACTGCCCGACGCCCACCGTCTCGACGAGCACGACGTCGAAGCCGGCCGCCTCGACGAGCACGATGCTCTCGCGGGTGGCCTTGGCCACGCCGCCGAGCGTGCCCGACGTCGGCGATGGCCGGATGTAGGCGTTCTCGGCCGTGGACAGCCGGCCCATTCGGGTCTTGTCGCCGAGGATCGAGCCCCGCGTGCGCGTCGAACTGGGGTCGACGGCGAGCACCGCCACCTTGTGGCCCAGCTCCAGCAGGTGCATGCCGAGCGCCTCGATCGTCGTCGACTTGCCCACCCCGGGGACGCCGGTGATGCCGACGCGGAACGACTTGCCCGCGTGCGGCGTCAGCTTCAGCAACAGCTCCTGGGCGGCGGCCCGATGATCGGCGCGCTTGGACTCGACGAGCGTGATCGCACGCGCCAGATCGGCGCGGCGATCGGCCAGGACAGCGTCGGCCAGCGCGTCGACGTCGATGGGACGTCGCGGTTGGACCGCCATCAGTTCGCGGTCGCCCCGGGCAGTTCCAGGCCGAGGGTGTCGGCGAGCTTGCCGATGAGTTCCACGGCCGAGTCGGCGATGACCGATCCGGGCGGGAAGATCGCGGCGGCGCCGGCCTCGTACAGTTCGGCGAAGTCGCCGGGCGGGATCACGCCGCCGACGACCACCATGATGTCCTCGCGGCCGACCTCGCGCAGCGCCTCCCGCAGGGCCGGGACCAGCGTCAGGTGCCCGGCGGCCAGCGACGACACACCCACCACGTGCACGTCGTTGTCGGCGGCCTGGGCGGCCACCTCCTCCGGCGTGGCGAACAGCGGGCCCACGTCTACGTCGAAGCCGAGGTCGGCGAACGCCGTCGCGATCACCTTCTGGCCGCGGTCGTGACCGTCCTGGCCCATCTTCGCGACCAGGACACGCGGCTGGCGGCCCTCCGCCTCGGCGAACTGGCGCACGGCCTCGATGGCCGCGTCGATGTTGCTCACCTCGCCCGCCTCATGTCGGTACACCCCGCTGATCGTCTTGATCTCCGCTTGATGGCGACCATAGACCTTCTCGAGTGCCTCGGAGATCTCACCGACCGTCGCCTGGTGCCGTGCTGCCTCGATGGCCAGGGCCATCAGGTTGTTCCCCAGGCCGCCCTCCGACGACGCGGCCGCACGGGTGAGGTCGGCCAGGGCCGCCTCGACCGCAGCCGAATCGCGTTGTCCGCGAAGACGGTCCAGCTTCTCGAGCTGCTCGGCGCGCACCTTCGAGTTCTCGACCTTGAGGACCTCGATCTCCTCGTCGTCGGCGACCTGGTACTTGTTCACGCCCACCAACGGCTGCTGGCCGGAGTCGATACGCGCCTGGGTGCGCGCCGCGGCCTCCTCGATGCGCAGCTTCGGCAGGCCCTCGTTGATGGCCTGCGTCATGCCGCCGGCCTCTTCGACCTCGCGGATGTGCTTGCGCGCCTTCTGCGCCAACTGATGCGTGAGCCACTCGACGTAGTTCGAACCGGCCCACGGATCGATCGGACGGGTGGTGCCCGACTCCTGCTGCAGGAGCAGCTGGGTGTTGCGCGCGATGCGGGCCGAGAAGTCGGTCGGCAGCGCGATGGCCTCGTCGAGGGCGTTGGTGTGCAGCGACTGGGTGTGACCCTGCGTGGCGGCCATCGCCTCGACGCAGGTGCGGGCCACGTTGTTGAACACGTCCTGGGCGGTCAGCGACCAGCCCGAGGTCTGCGAATGTGTGCGCAGCGACAGCGATTTCGCGTTCTTCGGATCGAACTCGGCGACGAGCTCACTCCACAGCAGACGCGCCGCACGCAGCTTCGCGACCTCCATGAAGAAGTTCATGCCGATGCCCCAGAAGAACGACAGTCGCGGGGCGAACTTGTCGATGTCCAGGCCGGCCTCGAGTCCGGCGCGGATGTACTCGACGCCGTCGGCGAGCGTGTAGGCCAGCTCCAGATCGGCCGTCGCCCCGGCCTCCTGGATGTGATAGCCGGAGATCGAGATCGAGTTGAACTTCGGCATCTTCTGGCTGGTGTACTCGAAGATGTTGGAGATGATCCGCATCGACGGCTTCGGCGGATAGATGTAGGTGTTGCGGACCATGAACTCTTTGAGGATGTCGTTCTGGATGGTCCCGGCCAGTTTCTCCGGCGGCACACCCTGCTCCTCGGCGGCCACGACGTACAGCGCGAGGATCGGCAGCACCGCGCCGTTCATCGTCATCGACACCGACACGCTGCCGAGGTCGATCCCGTCGAAGAGCTGACGCATGTCGAGGATCGAGTCGATCGCCACACCGGCCATGCCGACGTCACCGGCGACGCGCGGATGGTCGGAGTCGTAGCCGCGGTGGGTCGCGAGGTCGAATGCGACCGACAGTCCCTTCTGGCCGGCCGCGAGGTTGCGGCGGTAGAAGGCGTTGGATTCGGCCGCGGTCGAGAAGCCGGCGTACTGGCGGATGGTCCACGGCTGGTTGACGTACATCGTCGGGTACGGGCCCCGGATGAACGGTGCGGCACCGGGAACGGAATCGAGCGGGTACGGATGTTCGGCATCGTCGAGGACGGCGTCGCGCTCGGCGCGCGTGTACACCGGCGTGACGTCGATCTGCTCCGGGGTGCTCCAGGTGACCTGGTCCACCGAGTATCCGTGCGCCGAGGCGAGTTCCTCGGCGACCGCGGCCGCGGCACCATCAGCGGTCGTCGCACCGGTGTCGTCCGATGTCAGACCGATTCCGGCGAAGTTCGGAATCGTCTGTGTCAGATCGGGTTCGGTCTGGGTCATGCCGTTGCTCCCGCCGTCTTCGGGGATGTCGAGACCAGCTGGTCGAGAAGGTCGCCGAGGGTGCTCACCGCATCGATGCCGACGCGCAGCGAACCGTCGGGACGATCGTCGCCCTCGGGCCATTCCTTGTCCGGTCCGGCGAGGAGCACTGTCGACAGACCGGCCGCGCGAGCGGCCGCGAGTGCGGCGGGCCCCTCTTCGGCATAGCGCGCCTTGGTTCCGCAGAGGACCGCGATCGGGGTGTTCGCCCCGGCCACCGCGTCGCCGACCTTGTCCGCGGTCAGCGGGCCGGGGTTGACGACGGTGATGCCGCCGGCACCCAGGAAGTTCGCGACGAAGGTGGTGCGGCCGTTGTGTTCGGCGACGCTGCCGAGCGGGATGAGCAGGATCGACGGCCGTGCACCGTGCTCGGCGAGCACGACGTCGGACCGGTCCCGCAGTTCCTCGAAGGCGCGTCCGATCCGCGCGAGGCGCGGCGTACCGGTGACGACGTCGGTGACCGCGGAAGCCGGGGCCCCCGTCGTCTCCGACAGTGCGCGCTCGTCGATGTTGGGGAACTCGTTGACGCCGGTGACCGAGATGCGGCGATGCGCGACCTCGGTGTCGCGGCGAGCGAGGGAGGCGTCGACCTTCTCGGCGATCCAGCCCGTGTCGAGCGCGACACGGTAACCGCCGGCGGCCTCGACCTCGGTGAACACCGTCCAGGCGTTCGTGGCGAGATCGTCGGTCAGGGATTCGACGAACCACGAGCCGCCGGCCGGATCGAGGACGCGTCCGATGTTGGACTCCTCGAGCAGCAGCAGCTGGGTGTTACGGGCGATGCGTCGCGAGAAGGACGCGCTCGAGGTGCGCTTGTCCGCCGGGATGGTCGCGTCGTAGCCCAGGACGGTCAGCTGATCGGCGCCGCCGACCCCGGCGCCGAATGCCGCGATGGTGCTGCGCAGCATGTTGACCCACGGGTCCCGCTGGGAGTACATCGACAGATCGGTCACGCCGTGGGTCAGCGCTCCGCCGACCTCGGGTGCGCCGACGACTTCGGCCACCCGAGCCCAGATCTTGCGCAGCGCACGGAATTTCGCGATCGTGGCGAATTGGTCGTCGTCGGCGGAGACGCCGAAGGTGATCTGACGCAGCGCGGCCTCGGGTGAGAGGCCGGCCGCGGTGAGATCACGGAGGTGGGCGACCGCGGCCGCCACCGTGAGTGCGAGTTCGAGGCCATTGTCGGCACCGGCGGTGGCGAAGTCGCTGCCGTCCACCCGGAAGGTACGGACCCCGTCGGGCAGCCCGGATGCGGCGAGGGCCGTGGCCTCGTCGGGATCGACGGTCGCCCGGCTCGAGAACGCGGCCGTCAGCGGCGACAGGCCGAAGGAGTGGACGGTGGCCGCCGTCGGAGCGGCGGCGACCGGAGCGGCCTGGGCCTTTTCCTTCAGGCCGAGCAGTTCGCGAGCCGCCGCGATGCCCTCGGTGCCCGCATCGAGGGTCACCGGCACCAGATCGAGGTAGACGCCGCGCAGCGCCGTCGCGAGGTCGGCGACCCCCAGCCCGTCACCGGGCCTGCTCACCGAGAGCCAGAGACCGCTCGTCCCGTTGGCCATCGCCTCCAGGATGAGCTCGTTGAGGTCCGCCGCCGGCGTCGCGTCGTCGCCGAACCGTTCCGCGACGCGCCAGCCGGTGGTGACGTCACGCGCGGGGTCGGCGCCGCGGACGAACGGGAAGCGGCCGGGGACACCGGGCTCGGCGAGTTCGTCGCGACGTGTGTAGAGCGGCCGGATGGTCAGCCCGTCGGCGGTGTCGGTCGAGAGCAGCGCCTCGGGTGTGTCGGGCAGCTCGTCGACGTCGACGCGTCGCGACTTCGCCAGAACGGCCGCGGCGGCCGTCGACCACGCCTGGTAGGCGTCCTCGAGTTCTGACTCGGGTTTGGGCTGGTCAGTTTGCTGTGGCATGTGGGGAAGCACACCTCCGTGAATGCACTGTGATGAGCGCGTACACGACACTAGCCGATCGCTCGCTCGGCTCGGCGTCGAGGTCGGCGTGACGTGGCGCACTCGGGGACCCGGTACACCGCTGGGCCCAGCGTAGAGTGTCCGGGTGCCCGATCGATCCGCTGTCAGCGAGGATGTCGCCGGCCCGACCGCGGCCGACGCGGAGATCGCGGACGCGGCGAGCGCCGGAGACGGTCACCCGCCGACGTCGGGCCGTCGTCGGGCCGATCGACGGATCCTGCGCCGGGCTCTCGTCGCCGCCGTGCTCCTCGCCGCCGTCCTGGCCGCGTCCTACTTCGTCCCGCTGCCCTCGATCTCGAGCGTCCGCGACTGGGGCGCGGATCTGGGACCGGCCTTCGTGTGGTTGTTCTTCCTCGCCTACGCGGTCGTCACCATCGCCCCGATCCCGCGGTCGACGTTCACGGTGATGTCCGGGATCTTCTTCGGACCGCTGGTCGGTTTCGCGGGGGCGATGATCGCCTCGTCGGTGGCGGCGGTGGCAGCCTTCGTCCTGGTCCGCCGAGTCGGACGCGACCGCGTGCAGCCGTATCTGAAGGCACCGGTGGTCCGTGCCGTCGAGTACCGGCTCGAGCGTCGTGGCTGGTTGGCGGTCGGGTCGCTGCGGTTCATCGCGGCATGCCCGTTCTCGGTGGCGAACTACTGCTCGGCTCTGTCCTCGGTGCGTCTCGCGCCGTACGCGATTGCCAGCATCCTCGGTATGGCCCCCGGCACCGCGGCGGTGGTCATGCTGGGCGATTCCCTGACCGGTGACACGCATCCCCTCCAGCTCGCGGTCACCGGTGGCCTCTTTGCGATCGGCATCGCCGGTCTGGTGCTCGACTCCCGCCTGCCGGTCTCGTCGTCGAACGCAACAAGCGCAGCGACTTGATCCCCGCGGATCAAGTCACCCAGCGCGATCCATCCAGTCAGGGGACTTGATTCACCGCGATCAAGTGCATAGCCTTGAGTGATGTTCGTACTCACCGTCGACCAACGCGGGAGTCGCCGCGACATAGACCGGGTGGACGCCATCCTCACCGCTCTCGCGACGGTCCAGACCGTACGGGCCTTCGAACGTACCGCGGGCGACGAGATCCAGGGAGTCCTCGCCGATCCGGTGACGGCCGCCCGACTGGCCGTCGAACTCACCGCCGAGGGTCACTGGAGTGTCGGCATCGGCACCGGACCGGTCGATGAACCTCTCCCCCCGTCCACCCGGGCCGGGCGCGGGCCCGCCTTCGTCCACGCTCGCGACGCCGTCGAGGCCGCCAAACGACAGCGGGTCCCCCTCTGTGTCCGCGGCCCGGAAACTCGCTGGTCCCGTCACGCCCAGACGGCCGGCCGTCTCATCGCCGATGTGATCACCGCCCGCAGTGCCGCCGGCCGGGAGGCGGTGGAGCTGATGCGCCGCGGCCTCACCCAGGTCGAGGCCGCCGCCGAACTCGACATCACGCCACAGGCCATGAGTCAGCGGCTGCGGACCGCGGCGTGGGATCTGGAATCCGATTCCCTCGGCCTCGTCGCCGACGCGCTCGCCGAGGCCGACCGACACAGCCCGTCCGGAGGATCGGCATGACCACCGCAGCGATCACCCTTCTTCTCCTGACCGCGCTGGCGACGCCGACCTGGGCGCTCGCGACGCGGAAGAAGCGCAACCACGCGCCGGTGTCCGTCGTACGCAGACTCGACGTCATCGGAGCCGTCGTCCTGCTGGTCCTGGCCGGGGTGACCGCCGTCCTCGCCGCCGTGGCCGCGCCCGCCAGCGGCTTCCTCGCCTCGGCCGTCCCGGTCGTCGCCGCGCTCGCGGCGGTCACCGGCGGCGGACCCGTGGTCCGGACGGTCCTCGTCGCCGGCGGTGTCGGCCAGCGCCCGGGGCCCGGACCCGATCCGGAGGGGTCGCCGGATGACGGAACCGGGGACGACACCGACACGCCCGACTCCCCGGCGCCCGCCCCGACCGACCCGACCGAAGCCGGGCCGTTGCGCGGCGGCCGGGTGATCGGATACCTCGAACGCCTCGCGGTCGTCACCACGTTGATGGCGGGGTGGCCCGAAGGCCTCGCGATCATCCTGGCCGTGAAGAGCCTCGCCCGCTACCCCGAGCTGCGCGCCCCGCATGCGGCCGAGCAGTTCATCATGGGCACCTTCGCCTCGGTGATGTGGGCGGTCGGCATGGCGGGCGTCGAGCACCTCATCCGCTGAGCCGTTCTCAGGTCGTGGGCTCGGCCAGCCCCGGCTCCTCGGGCTGTACGGGCGGGGACCACGCACCATCGGTGAGCTCGGCCGGCTCGGACCCCACCGGCGACGCATGGCGCGACGCGCGCGCCGCACGAGCGGTGATCTCGGGCGCGACCGGGGTACGGGCCACCGCCTCCGCCTCGGCGACGGCCTGGGCGACCTTGGGATCGGAGGCCATCGAGAACCAGTCCTCGGTCTCCGAGTCGTCGATCGGCGAGGGCGGCGAGTCGGCCGGCTCGTACCGGAACACGCCGTCGTCTCCCTGCACACCGAAGGATTTCGCGAAACCCTGGAGGGCCGAACCGAAGTCGGACGGCACCACCCACACCTTGCTGCCCTCGCCCTTGGCCATCTCGGGCAACTGCTGCAGATACTGGTAGGCCAGGAGTTCCGGGGTCGGCTTGGCCGCCTTGATCGCCGCGAAGGTCTTCTCGATCGCCTTCGCCTCACCCTGGGCGTTGAGGTACGACGCGGCGCGGTCGCCCTGCGCCCGCAGGATGCGCGACTGCCGCTCCGCCTCGGCCGCGAGGATCGCGGCCTGCTTGGCACCCTCGGCGGCGAGGATCTGCGACTGCTTGTTTCCCTCGGCGGTCTTGATCGCCGACTCGCGCTGGCCCTCGGCCGAGAGGATCGTCGCCCGCTTCTCACGGTCGGCCTTCATCTGCTTCTCCATCGACTCCTGGATCGACGGCGGCGGCATGATCGACTTCAGCTCGACGCGCGCGACCCGGAGGCCCCAGCGGCCGGTCGCCTCGTCGAGGACTCCGCGCAGCTGGCCGTTGATGGAATCGCGGGAGGTCAGGGTCTCCTCGAGCGTCATCCCGCCGACCACGTTGCGCAGCGTCGTGATCGTCAGCTGCTCGACGCCGGCGATGTAGTCGTCGATCTCGTACACGGCGGCCCGGGGATTGGTGACCTGGAAGTAGACGACGGTGTCGATGGACAGCGTCAGGTTGTCCTCGGTGATGACCGGCTGCGGCGGGAACGACACCACTCGTTCACGGACGTCGACGCGGGCGCGGATGCGGTCGATGAACGGCAACAGCAGGGTGAGTTGACCGGACACGGTGCGGGTGTAGCGGCCCAGTCGCTCGATGACCGCGGCCTCCGCCTGCGGGATGAGGGCGACGGACTTGACCAGCATCACCACCACGAGCAACACGAGCAAAACGATGACGGTCAGGCCGAAGATCTCGTACTCCATGGTCACCTTCCAGCGTTGTCGTTCGGCGGTGTCGCGACGGCACACTCAGGCGCGCCACACCACCGCGGTCGCGCCGTCGATCTCCACGACGGTCACGTGGGTTCCGGGTTCGAGCACCTGGGTCGGGTCCATCGTGCGGGCCGACCACACGTCGCCGCCGATCTTGACGCGTCCGTCATGGGCGTCGACCTGTTCGGTCACCACCGCCGGCCGACCCTCGAGCGCCTCGGTGTTCATCAGGACCGCCGGACGGTTCAGCATGTGCTTACGGGCGATCGGACGGACCGCAACCAGCAGCAGCACCGAGACGAGCGCGAAGACCAGCCCCTCGACCCACAGCGGCGTCTCGAACGCGAAATCGACACCGGCGGCCGCGAATGCGCCCCCGGCGAGCATGAGCAGGACGAGTTCGCCACCGAACATCTCCGCGACCACCAGGACGATCGCGGCTGCCAACCACAGCAGGGCGCTCATGGGTCCAGTCTGCCAGAGATGTCCGAACCGCCTTCGGCGCTCACGACGCGGGTGGGCCCCGGTGGGCGTCAGGCCGTGTGCGTCACCTGGGCTCGTCGGCCGCGGTCACGAAATCGATGAGTTCTTCCACCGACCGCAGCAGATCGACCTCGAGATCCCGGAAACTGCTCACCCCGCCCAATACCCGGCGCCAGCCGTCACGAGGGTCCCCCCAGCCGAGCTCGGCACACACACCGGTCTTCCAGTCGGTGCCCCGCGGGATGTGCGGCCAAGCCGGGATCTTCACCGATGCCGGCTTCACCGCCTCCCAGACGTCGATGTAGGGATGCCCGCACACGAGGACGTGCTCCCCGACCTCGGCGGTGAGATGTGCTTCTTTGGAACCCGCCACCAGATGGTCGACGAGGACACCGGCCCGGCGATGCGGTGCCGGCTGGAATTCATCGAGTGCCGCCTCGAGGTTGTCGAGGCCGTCGAGGCTGACGACGACCACGCCCTCCGCGCGGAGGTCGTCACCCCATACGCGCTCGAGGAGTGTCGCGTCGTGCACGCCCTCGACGAAGAGCCGGCTGGCGCGCGCGGTCCGCGCGCGGGCGCGAGGGGCTGCTCGCGATCCCGACGCCGTCATGGCCGGCTGCTGCGGGCCTCTGGTACGCGGCCGCACGAGCGTCACCGGCCGACCGTCGATGAGGAACGCGCCGGGGTGCATCAGGAACACCCGCGTCTGACCCCGCCGGTCCTCCAGCCGGACGAGATCGCCGGCGTAGCTCTTCTCGAGCCCGACGACCGCACCGCAGAAGCCGGTGGCGGCGTCCTCGACGACCAGATCGCGATCCGCGGCGACCTCCGCGGGACGCGGCTTCGCCCGACGGGGCTGGGAGAGCACATCGCGTCCGTAGCGGTCATCCATCGCACACCACCATCTCTCGATCGGTCATCTCGTGATCACGCCGCCGCGATGGACAGGTCGGGCGGCGCACACACCGTATGCCCCGCGGGCCCGCCCGCGGGGTTGCCACGCCCGGCTCCCCCCGGCCTCGCCGGTATCCTGGCTTCTTGATGAAACGCAGCCGCCTGCTCTCCGCCACCGTCGCGTGGCCGACGTGCGCCCTCGGCGCGTGGTCGGCCGCCTGGCTCATCGGCCGGTGCTCCCCCGACGACGTGATCGAAGCCCTGGCGGAATCCGCCGACCGGCACCTCCTGCACTGGCCCGACGGCGGGGTCGCCGGGGCCGAACAGAATTCGCCCGCAACGGGTTCGGCGAACGGGGTGCTCGATCTGCTCGCGCTGCTGCGACCCGCTCGACGCCTCGTCGTCCGCCTGCCCTCCACGGGTGATCCGCAGGGACTCCCACCGCATGTCGCGACGTCGGCCGCACTCGGCGCGGGCGAGGTGCTGCTCGTCGACGACGCGGCGGGCGCCGGCACGCTCGCGCTCGTACCGGAGTTCGCCGCCGACACCGCCGATCCACCGTTCGTCACGTGCACATGGTCGGCCTACCGCTACGACGCGACCCTCGACCTCGGCCATCTCGTATCCGCGGGCCCCAGCGCCGGTGATCTGGAATACGAGCTGCGGCAAGCAGTTCGAGATGCGACCACGATCATCGGCGGGCTCGGCGGACGCCGGTCGGCCGACGCGAGCGACCTCCGTACGGAACTCGCGGCGCTCACCTCGAGGCATCGGGTCGCCCTGCCCCCGCACCTCCTCGACGCGCGCTCCACCCGCCTGATCGACACGGCGGCACAGGTCGAGGCGATCGTCGACCTCGCCGGAGCACGCAGCGTGGAGATCGGCGACAGTGCCGGACAATGGGATTCCGGCGACGCGACGCTCCGGGGACTCCAGGCGCTGACGCGGACCGCACGGGCGGCGGCGGTCAATCACACGATCCTCGAGCTACTGCGACGCTAGGACCCGGGCCGCCACCGCCGGAAGGTCACTCCCGGAGCCGCGGCGGACGTTCGGACACGACGCCGTACAGATCGAGTCCGTTCCGCTGTTCGGTGGCGAACAACGTCGCCCCCCATTCGTGGACGAACCAGTCCCGCAGCCGAGCGGAGCCGGTCCAGGCGTAGTACGGCCGGGCCGCAGAGACACAGAACCGTTCCACTTCGCGCATCATGCGAACGAGAGCGTCGCCACCACGAGCTTCGGGAACGATCGCCGCGATCCGCACATCGACGGCATCCGATGCCGGGGAGGGCAATTGTGGGCTGGTGAGGAACTCGATCAGCCGTTCGCGGAGTCCGGGAATGGCCGCGACCCGGACGAAATCAGCCGGGACGAGCGGCGGTTCGCCGTCGGGCGACAATTCGACATCGTGGGGATGCCAGATCAGAATTCCGACGAGATGCTCGTTCTGGAAGGAACCCAATACGCAGCCGGCTTTGAGATAAGGCCGCACCAAGATCTCGGCCAACCATTCCCGCAGCGTGAGATCCGGGAGGTGGTCACCCAACACCCATCGATACAACGGAATGTCCTCGACCGCTCGTGCGAGTAGCTGCGTAGCAGGTCGGAGATCAACTGGGATGAGTAGTCGTTCCGCGGTCAACACTGTTGATACACGCGCACAAAGGAGAGATCACGCCGCTGTGGGCTACGTCGTCAACGCAGCCCACAGCGGAAACGGATCTCAGTTGACGGGCTCGCTGCTACCGTCCGCGGAGCCGGTGGAAAGTGTCTCCAGAATCGGTCCGAGGAAATCGATCTCGAGCCTCAGTGGTCCTTCTGCCATGGAAATTCCTCTCTCACGTTCGCACCCCGATTCAGATGCGCGTACCACGAGAGTTTCATTTCGATTGAGGCGCAGATCACATTATGGACCGTTCCTATATCAAATCGTTATGAAGGCAAACAAAGCCAGTGAATCTACGCGCGGTCAGATGGCCTCGCCGCAGATCTAGGCCGCGCCGCGGGCACACAGCACCGGTCTCGACAGGTGCTGCCGTTGTCTCCGCATCCCATCGCCGACAGGTCGCCCAAGCCCCCGGCGTAGGCCTCCACGAATTCGCCGATCATCGAGATGAACCGCGGATCGGGACCCACGGTGTCGGCGCGGACGTAGTCCAGGCCGAGGCGCTCGGCGACCTCCGCGGCCTCGTTGTCGAGATCCCAGATCACCTCGAGATGGTCGGAGATGAACCCGACCGGGTAGACGACCACCCGTCGAACACCCTCCGCGGCAAGGCTCTCCAGATGGTCACAGATGTCCGGCTCCAGCCACGGGATCTGCGGTGGACCCGACCGTGACTGCCAGACCTGATCGAAGTCGGCGACGCCGAGCTCGTCGGCGACCGCCTGCGACGCCGCCAGCACCTGGCGCGAGTACAGCTTCCCGCCGTCGGCCGCCGGACCCGACGCCTCATCGGCCGAGGTCGGGACCGAATGGGCGGTGAACACCAGCCGTGGCGGCTCCTCGCCGGGCCCGAGTGCGTCCAGAGCGCGGCGCACCGCGTCGGCCCCGGCAGCGACGAACGCCGGATGCGACCAGTACTGCGGGAGCTTGCGGAGCACCACCGCACCGTCGGGTTCGCGGCTCGTCGGTTCACGGTCGGCAAGCGCCGTCACCGCCCGGTCGATGTCCTCGTGATACTGCCGGCACCCCGAGTAGCCGCCCCACGCCGAGGTCGGGAACACGAGGATCCGGCGATGACCGGCGCGGTACATCTCGGCCAGGGTGTCCTCGACCATCGGGTGCCAGTTGCGGTTGCCGAAATACACCGGGAGGTCGACACCACGTCGGTCGAGCTCGGCGCGCAGGGCATCGATCATCTCGAGGTTGAGCCGGTTGATCGGTGAGACGCCGCCGAAGTGCAGGTAGTGCTCGGCCACCGACTCGAGCCGTTCGCGCGGGATTCCCCGGCCGCGAGTGACGTTCTCCAGGAATGGCATCACGTCCTCGGGCCCGTCCGGTCCGCCGAACGACAGGAACAGGACGGCATCGAACGGAGCGGGATCGAACGGAGCGGGATCGAACGGAGCGGGATCGAACGGAGCGGGATCGACGGGCGCGGTGTCCCCCGGTGCTGGCGAACTCATGAGCCGGTGGTCATGCCCTCCGGGAACCAGGTGTTGTGGCTGGCGCCACCGTCGACGTAGACGATGGAACCGGTGGTCGCCGGCAGCCAGTCGCTGAGGAGCGCACACACCGACTTCGCGACGACGGTGGGGTCGTCGACGTCCCAGCCGATCGGGGACGCGCCGTCCCAGTACTCGTTGAGCATGTTGAGCTGCTTGGCGTCATCGGTCGCGGTACCCGCGATCGCCTTCGCGGCCAGGGTCTTGATCGGGCCGGCGGCCACCAGGTTCGACCGGATGTTCTTCGCGTTGCCCACTTCGCGCGCCACGTACCGGTTCACCGACTCGAGCGCGGCCTTCGCCACACCCATCCAGTTGTAGTACGGCATCGCGGTGCGGGGATCGAAGTCCATGCCCACGATGGAGCCGCCCTCGTTCATGGCGGGGAGCACGGCGCGGGCGAGCGAGGCGTAGCTCCACGCCGAGATCTCGAAGGCCTTGGCGGCGTCGGGGCCCGGCCCCTCCAGGAACGGCTTGGCCTCGGGACCCATCAAGGTGCGCGGCGCGAAGGCGATCGAGTGCATGACGCCGTCGATGCCCTGCGGCGCCAGCTCGGCGAGCTTCCCGGCGAGCGCGCCGAGATCGTCCTCGTTGGTGACGTCGAGCCCGACGGCCGGCGGCACCTCCTTCGGCAACCGCTTGGCGATCCGGTCGATCAACCGGAGCCGTTCCGGGATGCCGGTGATGAGGACCGTGGCGCCCTGCTCCTGCGCCATGGCGGCGGCGTGGAAGGCGATCGACGCATCGGTGATGATGCCCGTGATGAGGACGGTCTTCCCGTCCAGGATTCCGCTCACGAAGATGTGCTCCTGAGTTCGACGTTGATTGACGTGCCTTACGACCGCGCTGTGCGGGTCAGTAGCCGTGCGACCGCGCTCGGCGGTTTCAGTGCCCCATGCCCATTCCGCCGTCGACGGGCAGGACCGCACCGGAGATGTAACCGCCCTCGTCGGAGGCGAGGAAGCTGATGGCCGCCGCGACGTCCTCGGGCTTGCCGGTTCGGCCGAGCGGGATCGCCTGCTTGGCCATGTCGATGTAGCGGTCCTCCATCGACGCGGTCATGTCCGTCTCGATGAACCCGGGCGCCACGACGTTCGCGGTGATGTTGCGCGAGCCGATCTCACGCGCGATTGAGCGCGCCATCCCGATCAGGCCCGCCTTCGAGGCCGCGTAGTTCACCTGGCCCGGGATGCCGGACATCGCGACCACCGAGCCGAGGAAGATCATCCGGCCCCACTTGGCGCGCTGCATCCCCTTGGTGGCGCGCTTGGCGCACCGGAACGCGCCGGTGAGGTTCGCGTCGAGGACCTTCTCGAAGGATTCCTCGGACAGTCGCATGAGGAGCATGTTCTCGGTGATCCCCGCGTTGGCGACGAGGATCTCCACGGGACCCTGATGCGCCTCGACCTCGGCGAAGGCGCGGTCGACCGACTCCGAGTCGGTGACATCGCACTTGACGCCGAACAGTCCGTCCGGGGCTCCGGAACCGCGGTGCGTCACCGCCACCCGGTGACCGTCGGCTGCCAGTCGCTGGGCCACGGCCAGGCCGATTCCGCGGTTGCCGCCGGTCACCAGGACCGAGCGGGAGGGATTCTGCGCTTCGTTGCTAGCTGCCGTCATGGGTGTTCAACTTATCCGTTCTCGTTGCGGGGGTGACACGCGGTCGGCGGGCGGGGCGCACGGCGGCACACCCCGGACACGTCCGCATCAGGGCAGCCGGCGGTTGATGGCCAGCGCGGCGAACGCCGACACCAGCGCGAACAACGTACCGGCGACCAGCCACGGCTTCGAATTGTCCCCTCGACGGGTTTCGTAACCGATCTCGTCCTGGAGCTGCTCGTAGACCTTGTTCAACTCGTCGAGGCTGGCCGCGGTGAAGAAGTCGCCACCGGACAGGTTGGCGATCTTGCGCAGCGAGTCGTCGTCGACCGGCACCGGCACCCGGTCGCCCTCGAGTTCGACGGTGCCGGTCCGGGTACCGAAGGAGATCGTGGAGACCGGGATCTTCTCCTCCTTGGCCTTCCGGGCCGCGGTGAAGGCACCACGCGGGTCGTCGGGGTCGTCCGGGACGGTCTCCTTACCGTCGGAGAGCAGCACGATCCGCGCGGGTGGTGCGCCCTCGGTCCCGCCGAGCACCGCGTTCAACGTGCTGATCTGCTGCAGGGCCGCGAAGATGCCCTCCCCGGTTGCCGTCTTGTCGTCGAGCCGCAGTTTGTCCACCGCGACCTTGGTGGCGTTGTGGTCCGGCGTCGGCGACACGAGGCTGGCGGCGGTACCGGCGAAGGAGATCAGTCCGAGGTTGATCCCCTCGGTCAGCTCGTCGGCGAACTTCTTCGCCGACTCCTGCGCCGCGCGGATCCGCGACGGCGACACGTCGGTGGCGTTCATCGACCGCGACACGTCCATCACCAGGACGACGGTCGCCTTGTTGCGCGGCACCTTGCGATCGGCCTGCGGCCCGGACAGCGCGACCGTCAACAGGATCAGCGAGACGATCAGCAGTGCGATCGGCAGGTGCCGCAGACGACCCCGGTCCGCGGGCGCGACCGACTTCAGCAGGTCCAGGTTCGCGAAGGTCAGCGCACGCTGCCGCCGCCGGCGCAGCATGTAGACGTACGCGGCGCCGAGCAGCGCCACGACCAGGAGCAGGAGCAACCACCAGGGACTGGACAGCATCGACCTACCCCACCCCCGCCGCGAGGCCGCGGCGGCGTTGTGCGACGAACTTGACGGTGTCGGCGATCCACTCCCGATCCGTGCGCAACGTCAGGATCGCGCCGCCACAGCTGCGCAGGGTGCGGTGGACCCGCTGCTGGTGTGCGCGCGCCGCGGCCGCGAAGTCGCGCCGGAGGTCGTCGGTGATCGTCACGTCGTGGATCTCCCCGGACTCCGCGTCGGCCAGGGTGACCTCGCCGATCGCCGGGAGGTCGAGATCACGGGGGTCGAGGACCTCGACCGCCAGGAGTTCGTGGTGCGCCCCGATGGCGCGGAGCGAACGCTCCCAGTCGATGGGGCCGAGGAAGTCGCTGATGACGACGGCGAGGCCGCGCCGGCGCTGGGGCCGTCGGAGCGCCTCGATCCCCGCCTTCAGGTCACCCCGGACGCCGGGCGAGCTGCGTCGCGTGGTGGCGATGGTCTTGAGGAGGTTCTGCGCGTGCGCGCGCCCGGCACGGGCCGGTACCCGCACCACGTCGTCACCGGTCACCACCAGCGCGCCGTGCCGGTTGCCACCGCCGGTCGTGAGGTGGACCAGAGCCGCGGCCGCGGCGACGGCCAGGTCGCGCTTGGTGCAGTCGACAGTGCCGAAGTCGAGGCTGGCCGAGGCGTCGACGACGAGCCAGGTCTCGAGTTCGCGGTCGGCGATCATCTGCCGGACATGCGGCTGGGTCGTGCGTGCGGTGACCGACCACTCCATCCGCCGGACGTCGTCGCCCGGCTGATAGGCCCGCGCCTCCCCCGGCTCCGAACCCGGTCCGGGGATCAGACCCAGGTGCTCGCCCTGGAGCACGCCGTCGAGTTTGCGCCGCACGGTGAGCTCGAGCATCTTCAGCGCCGCCGTCAGCTGCGCCTCGTCGAGCAGCCCGGCGCCGAGACGCGGTAGGTCCCGATTAGCCGCCATACTGAGGTGAATTCCGGTTCGCCGGGGCCGAATTCGGGTCCATCGGACCGGCGGGCTGCGGGACCTGCTGTCCCGCATACCCATTCGGCCCGTGTCCGGGATTGGGCGCCTTCTGCTGTCCGGCCGGGTACTGCCCCTGCGGCACCGGCTGCGCGCCGACCTGCGGCAGTCCGACGGTCTGCAGGACGCGGGCGATGACCTGGTCGGCATCGATCTCGTCGGCCAGTGCGTCGTAGGACAGCACGAGGCGGTGCCGCAGCACGTCGGGCATGATCTCGACGACGTCCTGCGGGATCACGTAGTCGCGTCCGCGGACCAGCGCCAGGGCGCGGGCCGCGGCCACGATGCCCAGCGTCGCACGAGGCGACGCGCCGTAGGACAGCCACGACGCGACGTCGTTCAGGCCCAGCTCGGCCGGCCGGCGGGTGGCGTTGATGACCCGGACGACGTAGTCGACGAGCGCGTGGTGGACGAAGACGTTCGCCGCGGTCCGCTGCAGGCGCAGCATCGCGGCGGGGTCGAGGACCTGGGAGGCGGTCGGCGGGACGTTGCCCATCCGGTAGACGATCTCGCGCTCCTCCTCCACCGACGGGTAGTCGACGAGGACCTTGAACAGGAAGCGGTCCCGCTGCGCCTCGGGCAGCGGGTAGACACCCTCGTTCTCGATCGGGTTCTGCGTCGCCATGACCAGGAACGGATCCGGCATCGAGTACGTCTTGCCGCCGATCGAGACGTGCCGCTCTGCCATCACCTCGAGCAGCGCCGACTGCACCTTCGCGGGTGCGCGGTTGATCTCGTCGGCGAGCAGGAAGTTCGCGACCACCGGGCCGAGCTCGGTGTCGAACTCCTCGCGGCCCTGACGGTAGATACGCGTACCGATCAGGTCGGTGGGCACGAGGTCAGGGGTGAACTGCACTCGCGAGAACGACCCGCCGACGACGCGGGCGAACGTCTCGACAGCGAGCGTCTTCGCGACACCCGGCACGCCTTCGAGCAAGATGTGTCCGCGCGCGAGGAGACCGACGAGAATGCGCTCGACGAGCTGATCCTGGCCGACGATGACGCGCTTGACCTCGTAGATGGCCCGCTCGAGCAGGGCGACGTCGGCGTCGCTCAGCACCGAGCCGTCCGCTCCTGCCGCCGCGGGATCCCCCGTGGCCGCCTTGCCGAGGGAGTGCGATTCGGTCAACCCGTGCTCCTGTTCCTCTGAACTGCTGTTCCGTCGAACCGCGAGGGCCCACGGGCGGCGCGAACGCGCAGCGCGCAGGCGTCGACCCCGCGTGTCTGTGCCAGCCTAGCCGTGCCGGCTGAAAAGGTGCCAAGAAGACTCGGCGGGTGTCGGTCGTTCACAGCTGCCGCCGGAACCACCACGCCTCAGAGCAGACGGACCACGTTCGGCATCGCACCGTTGGTGCGCAGCGGGGACACCTTGACCACGTCACCCGACTGCGGTGCCTCGACCATCTTGTTGTCGCCGAGGTACAGCGCGACGTGCGCACTCGCGTTGGGGCCGTAGAAGATCATGTCGCCGCGTCGCATCTGTGACAGCGGGAACTGCGGCCCCGAGGTGTACTGGTAACCGGTGTAGTGCGGCAGTTCGATCCCGACGCCGGCGAACGCGTAGATCATCAGGCCGGAGCAGTCGAAACCGATCTTGTTGTAGTCGCCGTAGCTGTCGGCCACACCGCCGTCGCGGATTCCCTGCGTCGGGCCGTTCGCGTCGCCACCGCCCCAGGCGTAGGGCACGTTCAGCTGCGAGAGCGCACGGTTGACGGCGATCTCGACGGCTTGCGGACCGCGCAGCCCGGGTCGGACGACGCCGCCCCCGCCCCCGCCGCCGCCGGAGGAACTGCCGAACAGAGAGCCGAGGCTTCCCGAACCGAGTCGCGCACTGAGGGTGTCGCCACCGCTGCTGCCGGTGATGTCCGCACCGCCGATGCCGAGCTCGTTCAGCAACTCGGACTGGGGCAACTGCTGCTGCCCGACCAGACCGGCGAGGATCGACGAACCGACGTCGATGGCGAGGCGCGCCGCGGCCTCCGCCGCGACGGCCAGTGCCTGGTTGTCGGTGGCGGGCGTGGCGGGCAGCGCCTTGAGCGCCCCCTCGGCCGACGGATCCGTCGGGAACAAGTTCGAGAGCAGATCGCTCGTCGACGGCCCCTCGACCGTCTTCTTCGGCACGTATCCGCGAATCGTGTTGAGGCGCTTCTGGACCCGGTCGCGTTCCCCGATCAGGGTGGCCTTGCGCTTCTGCTGCGAAGCGATGGCGGCCTTCGCCTCGGTGACCGCCGCCATGGCGTCGGTCTTGCGCTGTTCGGCGCTCTTGGCCGCGAACGACGCCTGCCGGCGGGTGGCCTCGACGGCGGCGAGTCGGTTGGCCTTCTGGTTGCGGGCCACCTGCAACCGCCGGATCATCTCCTGCTGCTTCTTGCCGACCTGATCGATCAGCTTCATGCGGTCGAGGACGCCCTGCGGGTCTTCGGAGGCAACGTAGTTCGACATCGAACCCTGCTCGGGCCCCTGCTGGTACGCCAAGCGGGCGAACCGGTCGAACTCCTTCTGCGCGTCGACGACGGCCTTGCTCGATCGGTCGAGTTCGGTGCGTGCTCCACGCGCGGCCACCGTGGCGAGGCGCTGCTGCGCGAGCGAGTTCTGGAAGTCGACGATCGATCGGTTCACGTTCTCCTGGCGGGACGCGAGCGCCTGGTCGAGGTCGGCGATGTCCTGGTTGACCGTCGCGATCCGGTTGATCAGACCGGAGATGGGCGACTCGGGCGTCTTCTTGGGCGCCGCGTCGGCATGACCCGCGCCGACCGCGCAGACGAGTGCGACAGCAAGGGCCGCCGAGACGCGCGCCGGCCATGACGCACCAGTTCTTCCTCGCCTCACCTGGAACTCCTCGCGATTCGCGGGGATCTTCCGATCCCCGGTCCGGCGACCGTCCGGGGTGTCTGCACCCGCGGCGATCACGCACTGCACTTCCGCCACATCGGACCCTGTAGAGAACACAGGCATCACACGCGACATCAGAACCGTACGTCACATCAACCACACGAGAAAACCGTGTTCGTGAATTACAAAGGCGTGATTACCTGCGAATATGCCGTGAACTGGCGAAAGATCGAACGGTCGTCAAGGTCTCGAATTGGCAACAGACCGGAAGACACGCCGAGAAGGGTCCCCGCCGCGCGAGAACAAGGTGTCAGCAGCCGGGCCCACCCGCCGCATCGCCGGCCGGCCGAGGCGGCCCGGGCCTGCGTACTACCGGCCGGAAGCGGTCGGCTCGCGACGTGATGCCGACGAGTCATCCGACTCCGCGGCGGTGGCCTGCACGGGTCCCAGCGGGCCGGCGGCCAGGTTCTTGCGGGTGCGGACCTGCCGCAGCCGGGCGAGCACGGCTCCGCCCGCGACGACCAGGATCAGCAGGAGGCCCACGATCGTCCAGTCCACGTTGGGACCGGTCATCGTGTCGATCATCTGTCGCGCCGCACCCGCGGGGTCGGTGAGGGTCAGGCCGTCGGTGGCCTGTTCCTGCACCACCCGGCTGAATTCGGGCGACGAGCTGCCGACCGAGTTGGGGCCGAGCACGATGACGGTGCCGCCGACCTGTTCCTGCAACTGGTTCGCGACGTCGCGGTAGAGAGTGAACCGGGGCTGGACCTGGTCGATGACCACGAAGCTGACGTCATGGCCCTTCGACTGGGCGTATTCGACGACCTCGAGCATGCCGGGCAACTGTTCGGGCGTCGCCCCCGCGACGCCGTCGTCGGCGATGTCCCGCGACAGCTCACCCATGTCGACCCCGACGAGTCCGGTGAGTTCGTTGTTCTCCGCGGGAGCTGCCAGCACCAGCGTCGTCGCCTGCGGACCCATCCGCCACCCCTGCCTCTCGAGATCACCCGGGGTTGCGTGCACGTTGACGGGCGGTATCGCGCCGGCGTCGAGTGTCTCCTCGCCGAACCCCGACCTGCACCGTACGACACAATGGACTCGTCTGGGTATTCCGGTGTCGGCAGGTCCGATCCGGGGTGTCCCGGCCCGAGCTTGGTAACAGTACGCTCGTACTGTTAGACTGGACGACGTTGTCGCGGGTGGCCCTCGCGGACATCCGATGGTGCCGGCGCAGCCCGCCGGTGCAGAACGTCAGCCGGTGCGGCACGACTGCGCCGGATCGACCAGCCCCGCCCGACCGCAAGTGGATCATCGAGTAATCGCCGGCGCAGC
Organism: Gordonia sp. SGD-V-85; assembly: GCF_001456905.1. Lineage (NCBI taxonomy): Bacteria > Bacillati > Actinomycetota > Actinomycetes > Mycobacteriales > Gordoniaceae > Gordonia > Gordonia sp. SGD-V-85. Next base: position 105,776 of record NZ_LNQO01000003.1, on the reverse strand, counting down.
CCGCCGGCACACGAGGAGAGTGGATTTAGACGTGAGTATCAATTCCTTCGGCGCCCGCGGCACGCTGGACGTCGGTGACAACAGCTACGAGATCTACCGTCTGAACGCCGTCGAGGGCACCGCCAAGCTCCCCTACGCTCTGAAGGTCCTCGCCGAGAACCTCCTGCGCACCGAGGACGGCGCGAACATCACCAAGGAGCACATCGAGGCCCTGGCGAACTGGGACCCGAACGCCGAACCGAGCGTCGAGATCCAGTTCACGCCTGCCCGCGTGATCATGCAGGACTTCACCGGCGTGCCCTGCATCGTCGACCTCACGACCATGCGCGACGCCGTCAAGGAACTCGGCGGCGACCCGGACAAGGTCAACCCGCTCGCACCGGCCGAGATGGTCATCGACCACTCCGTCATCATCGAGGCCTTCGGCAATGCCCAGGCGTTCGAGCGCAACGTCGAGATCGAGTACCAGCGCAACGAGGAGCGCTACAAGTTCCTCCGCTGGGGTCAGGGCGCCTTCGACGACTTCCGCGTCGTGCCGCCGGGCACCGGCATCGTGCACCAGGTCAACATCGAGCACCTCGCGCGCTCGGTGATGGTCCGTGACGGCGTCGCCTACCCCGACACCTGCATCGGCACCGACTCGCACACCACGATGGAGAACGGCCTCGGCGTCCTGGGCTGGGGCGTCGGCGGCATCGAGGCCGAGGCCGCGATGCTCGGTCAGCCGGTCTCCATGCTCATCCCCCGCGTCGTCGGCTTCAAGCTCACCGGCGCGACCAAGCCGGGCGTCACCGCGACCGACGTGGTCCTCACCATCACCGAGATGCTGCGCAAGCACGGCGTGGTCGGCAAGTTCGTCGAGTTCTACGGCAACGGTGTCGGCGAGGTCCCGCTCGCCAACCGCGCCACCATCGGCAACATGAGCCCCGAGTTCGGCTCGACCTGCGCGATGTTCCCGATCGACGGCGAGACCGTCAACTACCTCCGACTCACCGGGCGCAGCGAGGAGACGCTCGCGCTCGTCGAGGCCTATGCCAAGGAACAGGGCATGTGGCTGGAGAAGGACGCCGAGGAGGCCGTGTACTCGGAGTACCTCGAGCTCGACCTGGCCGACGTCGTCCCGTCGATCGCCGGCCCGAAGCGTCCGCAGGACCGCATCGAGCTGTGGGACGCGAAGAACGCGTTCCGTAAGGACATCCACAACTACGTCGAGAACGGCAACTCCGCTCCGCAGACCAAGCTGGACGAGGCGGTCGAGGAAACCTTCCCGGCGTCCGACCCCGCGACCCTGTCCTTCGCCGACGACGACGCCGAGCCGCTGCACTCGGCCGCCAACGGCGCCGAGGGCCGGCCGACCAATCCGGTCCGGGTGGATTCCGAGGAACGAGGATCGATGATCCTCGACCACGGGATCGTGACCATCGCTTCGATCACCAGCTGCACCAACACCTCCAACCCGTCGGTCATGCTCGGCGCGGCGCTCCTGGCCAAGAAGGCCGTGGAGAAGGGCCTGTCGTCCAAGCCGTGGGTCAAGACGTCGATGGCACCGGGCTCGCAGGTCGTCACCGGTTACTACGACAAGTCCGGTCTCTGGCCGTACCTGGAGAAGCTCGGCTTCTACCTCGTCGGCTACGGCTGCACCACGTGCATCGGCAATTCCGGCCCGCTGCCGGAGGAGATCTCGAAGGCGATCAACGACAACGACCTCACCGCCACCGCGGTGCTGTCGGGCAACCGCAACTTCGAGGGTCGCATCAACCCCGACGTGAAGATGAACTACCTCGCGTCGCCGCCGCTGGTCATCGCCTATGCCCTGGCCGGCACGATGGACTTCGACTTCGAGACCGACGCGCTGGGCAAGGACACCGACGGCAACGACGTGTTCCTCAAGGACATCTGGCCGACCAACGAGGAGATCGAGGCGACCATCGCCTCGTCGATCTCGCCGGAGCAGTACGCCTCGGACTACGCCGACGTCTTCAAGGGTGACGAGCGCTGGCAGAACCTGCCGACCCCGTCGGGCAAGACCTTCGAGTGGGACGACGAGTCCACCTACGTCCGCAAGCCTCCGTACTTCGAGGGCATGCAGCGTGAGCCGTCGCCCGTCTCCGACATCAAGGGCGCACGCGTGCTCGCGAAGCTCGGCGACTCGGTGACCACCGACCACATCTCCCCCGCGTCGACGATCAAGCCCGGCACCCCCGCCGCGCAGTATCTCGATGCCAACGGGGTGGCCCGCAAGGACTACAACTCGCTTGGCGCCCGCCGCGGCAACCATGAGGTGATGATCCGGTCGACCTTCGGCAACATCCGCCTGCAGAACCAGCTGCTGGACGGTGTGACCGGCGGTTACACCCGCGACTTCACCCAGGAGGGTGCACCGCAGTCGTTCATCTACGACGCCGCGCAGAACTACGCCGAGCAGAACATCCCGCTCGTCGTGCTCGGCGGCAAGGAGTACGGCACCGGATCGTCGCGTGACTGGGCGGCCAAGGGCACCAGCCTCCTCGGCGTGAAGGCCGTCATCACCGAGAGCTTCGAGCGCATCCACCGCTCGAACCTCATCGGCATGGGCGTCATCCCGCTGCAGTTCCCGGAGGGCGAGTCGCACAAGTCGCTGGGCCTCGACGGCACCGAGACCTACGACATTGCGGGTATCGAAGAGCTTAACAACGGGACGACGCCGTCGACCGTGCACGTCACCGCCACCAAGGAAGACGGCTCGACGGTGGAGTTCGATGCCAAGGTCCGCATCGACACCCCGGGTGAGGCCGACTACTACCGCAACGGAGGCATCCTGCAGTACGTGCTGCGCAACATGATCAAGAGCTGACAGGAGGCACTCGACGTGCCCAAGGTCAGCGATGACCGGCTTGCCGCGCGTCGTCGGGAGATTCTCGACGGCGCGCGGCATTGCTTCGCGGAGTACGGATACGACGGCGCGACCGTCAAACGGATCGAAGAGTCCACCGGCTTGTCCCGGGGTGCGATCTTCCACCATTACCGGGACAAGGAGGCGCTGTTCCTCGCGCTCGCGCGGGAGGACGCCGAGCGAATGGCCGATGTCGCGGCCGAGCAGGGCCTGGTGCAGGTCATGCGCGACATGCTCACGCGCCCCCAGGATTTCGACTGGCTCGGCACGCGCCTGGAGATCGCGCGGAAACTACGGACGGACAACGGATTCCGTGCGGAGTGGGTGTCCTACGCGGCCGAGGTCGAGCAGGCGACACTCAGCCGGCTGGAGCGGGGTCGGCAGGCGGGGCGCCTGCGCGACGACGTCCCGACCGACGTTCTGCTCAACTACCTCGACCTCGTGCTCGACGGCCTGATCACGCGGTTGGCCACCGGCCAGCCCACCGACGATCTGCACGCGGTGCTCGACCTCGTCGAGGAGTCCGTGCGCGCACACGACTGACCTCAGTCCGGGGCCAGCAGGGACACGACCTCGTCGATCGAACGGTTCGCCGACAACCGGTAGGCCCGCACCGCCTCATCGCCGGTCAGCTGGACAACGGGATCGGCTCTCGTACCTCTCGTCGTCCAGCGTGGCGATCCGGCCACCCCTGACCCCATCGGCCGCAGCTCCGGCACCGGCAAACGGGGGTCGTTCGGGACCGGCGTGAGTCCCTGCACCTGTCGCATACGCATTCCGACGGCCGCGACCAGCCAGCACTCGGCGACGCCGACGGGTCGGATCGACGACAGGACCTGATTCGCCCCGTCGAAGGTCATGGTCATGGTGTCGGCGCGCTGTACCCGCCACATCGAGCCGACCACGTCGAACCGTGCCGTCCGGTCGTTGTGCAGATCGAACTCCGCACCGAAGCCGCGCAGCGCCGCGGTGCACTCGACGGTCAGATACCTTGTCGCCGAATCGCGTTCGCGGCGACGCTCGTCCTCCTCGCGTCGCCGATCACCGATCGGGCGGTACTCGCGTTCGAGGGCGCCCCGGTCCGCCGCGGCCCCCTCGGCGAGGCGCCGATACAGCCACGCCGGGTCGATCTGCAGGAAGTACCGGTAATGAATCCGGCATGGCACGTCGTCCGCGGTCACCGGTCCGTCCCCGACGAGCATCTGCACACCGTGGTCGGCCGACCAGACGGCGGCGACCCGGCCGTCGACGTCGGCCACCCAGGACCAGCCCCGAGCACGGATCCCGGGCGCCGCCGCGGCGAGGACGACACTCAGCGCCGTACCCGGCTCCACAAGGAGTGAATGTGCGTGGGAAGCGACGTCATCCCCCATCGCCACGCTGTCGCGGTCCACCTCGATCTGCAGCGCAGCCGTCACACCCCGGAGCCTAACGTCCCGCGGCCCCGGCCGACTCGCCGATCGCGCACCGCGCCGGACGGCAACACCTTCGCCACGACGACCACCCCGGACAAACGCGCCGCGTGGTTCGGCAGCCCCGCCGGTGCGAGCGCGGCGAGCGGCATCCCGGTGGAGCCGTATCCCGGCGTGCTCGACCATGTGATGGGCAACGGCGTCGAGGCCGTGTACGGCGCAGGCGTCGGCGGCGGGTCGCTCGTGTTCGGCTCCTTCACGCCCGTCCCCCGCCGACAGGACTTCGAGCACATCTTCCCGGCGGCCGCCGACTACGCGCAGCTCGCCCAGACCTACTTCCCGCGCGCGAAGGCCGGGCTCGGCGTCTCGCCGCTGCCCGCGGACATCCTCGCGCACCCCAAGTACGTCGGGGCCCGGTCCTGGCTGAAGGTGATCGAGCGCTACGGCGCGTCACCGCACTTCTTCGACTTCGCCATCGACTGGGACATCGCCCGCGACGAACTGGCCGGCCGGGCCACCCCGTCGGTGACCGCGGGCGAACTGAGCTACGGCGTCAACAGCGGCGCCAAGAAGTCTCTCGACCGCAGCTACCTCCTCGCCGCCGAACGGACCGGCAACGTCACCGTCAAGCCGATGCACGAGGTCTTCGACATCCGGCCTCGCTCGCGCCGCGCCGGATTCGTCGTCACCGCACGGGTTCTCGACGAGCAGGGCCGCACGGTACGCACCGTGACCACCGAGGCCGATCACCTCTTCATGGCCGCGGGCTCCTTCCACACCACCCGGCTGCTCGTCGAAGCGCGCGCGCAGGGGCGCCTGCCGCGACTGTCACCGCGCATCGGCGACGGCTTCGGCGTGAACGGCGACTTCCTCACCATCCGGGCGAACCCCCGCGAGGATTTCGGCGCCGTCCAGGCCGGACCGGGCTACGCACGGATCTACGAGGACAACCTGCCCGGCGGACCGGTCTCGATGGTCTATCAGGCCACCCCGCTGCCGGCACCGCTCGGCAAGGCCGCGACCACCCACCTCGTGCAGGCCCACACCGACGAACGCGGCACGATCGATTACGACCATCGCATCCGGCGGGCGCAACTGAACTATCCCCACCCCGCCGACCGCAACGACCTCGACCGCCGCAGCAACGCCTTCATCAAGCGTTTCCACGAACGCACCGAGGGCCGTTTCGGCTTCGCCGCCAACGGAACCCACGTGTCGTCTCGCGCGCTCGGATTCGGTTCCGCGAGTACCTATCACGGGCTCGGCGGCGTCGTCATGGGTGCCGCGGCCGACGCTGACGGCGGAGTCCGGGGCTACGACAACCTGTGGGTCGTCGACGGTTCCTTCGTCCCCGGCGCAGTCGGCCTGGTGAATCCCGCGCTGACGATCACCGCGCTCGCGGAGCGAACCATGGACAGGTTTCTCGCGACGCACTGAGGAACTGCGAAATCGGACACGACGCTAGGGTACTGTGACTCGCAACACCCCGAACGAGCGTTAGATACGGTCGTTCGGGGTGGCCATCCCCTTCGTCACGAGGAGCGTCACTCTTGTTTCCTGGAGTCTTCGCGAAATCCACCCCCGACAAGCCGGCCGTCATCCGGGCCGCTACCGGCGAGGTACTGACCTACCGACAACTGGACGAGAACTCGACCCGGCTCGCCAACTACCTCGACTCCCTCGGACTCCGACGCGGCGACAACATCGCCGTGGTCTCCGCCAACGACTTCCACGTCTTCGAGGTGTACTGGGCGGCCCTGCGCAGCGGTCTGTACGTGACCGCGGTCAACCACCACCTCACCGCGGCGGAGACCAACTACATCCTCTCCGACTGCAACGCGCAGGTCCTGTTCGCCGGCGCCTCGGTCGTCGAGGCCGTGTCGGCCGCCGGCGAGATCGAGGCCCTTGCCGGCCCGGGTCGCCGCATCGTGTGGGGTGGCGATCTCGACGGCTTCGAGAGTTACGACAAGGTCCTGGCCAATGCGTCGGCAGAGCCCCGCACCGACCAGCCGCGCGGCACCGACATGCTCTACTCCTCCGGGACCACCGGCCGTCCGAAGGGCATCAAGACACCGATGCCCGAAGGGCAGGTCGACCAGGTGCCCGACGCCTACACCGCGATCTTCGCGCCCATGTACGGCTACGACGACTCCGCGGTCTACCTGTCCCCCGCACCGCTGTATCACGCAGCGCCGCTGCGCTATTGCGGGATGACCAACTCGGTCGGCGGGACCGTGGTCATGATGGACCGGTTCGATCCCGAAGCGGCCCTCGCCGCCATCGAGAAGTATCGCGTGACCCACAGCCAGTGGGTGCCCACCATGTTCATCCGGATGCTGAAGCTGCCCGCCGACGTCCGCTCGAAGTACGACGTCAGCAGCATGAAGATCGCCGTCCACGCGGCCGCGCCCTGCCCGGTCGAGGTGAAGCGGGCGATGATCGAGTGGTGGGGCCCGGTCATCCACGAGTATTACGCATCGACCGAGGCCGCCGGCGCAACGTTCATCGGCCCGCAGGAGGCGCTCGATCACCCCGGCTCGGTGGGCAAGCCGCTGCTCGGCGTGGTCCACATCTGCGACGAGGACGGCAAGGAACTCCCGACCGGTGAGGTCGGCCAGGTCTTCTTCGAACGCGAGGACGTGGCGTTCCAGTACCACAACGACCCCGACAAGACCCGCAAGGCCCAGCACCCCGAACACGAGAACTGGTCCACCACAGGGGATGTCGGATACGTCGACGACGAGGGCTATCTGTATCTGACCGACCGCAAGGCGTTCATGATCATCTCCGGCGGCGTCAACATCTACCCGCAGGAGGCCGAGAACGTCCTCATCAATCACCCGGCGGTGTTCGACGTCGCGGTGATCGGTGTCCCCGACCCCGACCTCGGCGAGGTCGCGAAGGCCTGCGTGCAGCTCGCTGACGGCCACGAACCCACCGATCGGCTCGCCGAGCAGCTGATCGCGTTCACCACCGAGAACATCGCGGCCTACAAGGCGCCCCGGTCGGTCGACTTCGTCGACGACCTGCCGCGCACGCCCACCGGGAAGCTCGTGAAAGGCGATCTGCGCAAGCGGTATTGGCCGGAGGCATCAAGCCCGTCAGCTGGTTGAGCCGCCCCACCGCTGGCCGAGCCGCCCGAACGCTGGTCGAGCCGGCACCGAGCGGAGCCGCCGGGCCGAGCAAGCGACGAAGGAGCGCGTCGAGGTCGAGGAGCCGAGTCGAAGCCACCTGGTGACCCGACCGCTCGTCCAGACCACAGCCCTCCGACGCCGGACTTTAGCCTACCCGCCGGGGCGACGGCCGTACTCTCCGCGATCCTGCAGGACTCGGCTGCACGGGCCCGGGCCAGGGGTCGTACCGGACCGCGGATCGTCACCCCCGCACCGACATTCGAGGGTTTCGCGCTGCTCGCCGAGATGATCGGGCTCGGAATCGGCATCACCCCGCTGCTCGCCGACGGGCGTCCCGATATCGGTGCGCTCGCCGCGGCCGCGCGTCCGGACACCGCGGCCGTCATCGTCTGCAGCCCGCACAACCCGACCGGATCGGTCGTCTCCGACACGGAGATCCGTGATCTGCTCATGGCTGTCGACCCGGCGATCCCGGTGATCCCCGACCAGGCGTACGTCGAGTACTGCCGGAACGCACCCGATGTCCGGACGCTGGTCGACGAGTACCCCAACCTGATCGTGGTGCGAAGCCTCTCCAAAGCCCACGGTCTCGCGGGACTGCGGGTCGGTTATGCGATCGGGTCGGCGACGTCCATCGGCGGTGCCCGCCGTCACGAAGTCCCCTTCTCGATCACCGCGGCCGCCGAACACGCGGCGTCGCTGGCACTTGCCGCGTCCGACGAGCTGGCCGGACGGGTCACGGCGATGCGCCGCGAACGCGATCGAATCGCCGACGCGCTGCGCGACTCGGGCCACCCGGCGCTGCCGAGCGAGGCGAATTTCGTGTTCGTGCCGGGCACCGACGGCATCGAGTTCGGGCGGCGGCTGCGGGCCGCGGGGGTCGTCGGCCGGCAGTTCGCCGAACACGGTCACCGGCTGACGGTGCCCGACCGCGCCGGGACCGATCGGGTCATCGAGGCGATCAGGCGAGCTCGATGAGCTCCTGATACTCCTCGCTCCAGTGGTCCTCGGTGCCGTCGGGCAACAGGATCACACGCTGCGGATCGAGCGCGGCGGCGGCGCCCGGATCGTGCGTGACCAGGACGACGGCCCCGGTGTAGCTGCGCAGGGCGTCGAGGACCTGTTCGCGCGAGATCGGGTCGAGGTTGTTGGTCGGCTCGTCGAGGAGCAAGACGTTCGCCGCCGAGGACACCAGCCCGGCCAGCGTGAGCCGGGTCTTCTCACCGCCGGACAGCGTGCCGGCCGGCTGATCGAGCTGGGCGCCGCTGAACATGAACGCGCCCAACAGGCCTCGGAGGTCCTGCTCGCCCGCGTCGGGTGCCGCGTGCCGGATGTTCTCCCACACCGACGCCCGGTCGTCGAGGGTGTCGTGTTCCTGCGCGAAGTAGCCGATCTTCAGACCGAATCCCGGCGCGATCGACCCTGTGTCCGGCTTCTCCACTCCGGCAAGCATTCTCAGCAGCGTCGTCTTGCCCGCGCCGTTGAGGCCGAGGACGACTACGCGACTGCCCTTGTCGATCGCGAGGTCCACCCCGGTGAAGATCTCCAGCGAGCCGTAGCTCTTCGAGAGTCCGGACGTCATCAACGGTGTCTTGCCGCATGCGGCCGGTTCGGGGAACCGGATCCGCGCGGTGCGGTCGGCCACCCGCTCCTCGTCGAGGGCGTCGATCATCCGCTCCGCGCGCTTGAGCATGTTCTGCGCGGCGGTCGCCTTGGTCGCCTTGGCACCGAGCTTCGCGGCCTGCGCGCGCAGGGCGGACGCCTTCTTCTCGGCGTTGGCCCGTTCGCGACGACGGCGCTGCTCGTCGGTCGCCCGGGCATCGAGGTACCGCTTCCAGCTCATGTTGTAGATGTCGGCCTCACCGCGCACCGCGTCGAGGAACCACACCCGGTTCACCACGTCGGCCAGCAGGTCGACGTCGTGACTGATCACGACGAGACCCCCCTCGTGGTTCTGCAGGAAGCTGCGGAGCCAGGCGATCGAGTCGGCGTCGAGGTGGTTGGTCGGTTCGTCGAGCAGGAGGGTGGTGTCGGATTTCCCCGAACCGTCGGACGCCGCGAACAGGATGCGTGCGAGCTCGATCCGTCGGCGCTGACCGCCGGAGAGTGTCCGTAGCGGCTGCTCGAGAACCCGGTCGGGCAGACCCAGGCTGTTGCAGATCCGCGCGGCCTCGGATTCGGCGACGTATCCGCCGAGGGCGGCGAAGCGCTCTTCGAGCCGGCCGTACCGCGCCACGGCCTTGTCCCGCAGCTTGTCGTCGGCGGCCTCGGCCATCTGCGCCTGCTGCTTCTCCATGTCGCGCAAGATCTCGTCGAGACCGCGCGCGGAGAGCACCCGGTCCTTGGCCAGGACGTCGAGGTCGCCCTCTTTGGGGTCCTGCGGGAGGTAACCGAGTTCACCGGACCGGCGGATCGATCCCGCGTAGGGTTCGGTCTCGCCGGCCAGGATGCGCAGCGTGGTGGTCTTGCCGGCACCGTTGCGGCCCACGAGGCCGATCCGGTCGCCGGGCTGGATGCGTAAGGCGTCGCCGGGCGCCGCCAACAGGGTCCGAGCGCCCGCTCGTACCTCCAGGTCGGTCGCGGTGATCACGACGGTCGATTCTACCGGTGCCGCGCCACTGCTTTTCCCACGTGCGGACCCCGGCGCCGTGCGGCCGAGTCGACCACCCCCGTCACGGTGGACCGATACGGTGTGGGACGTGACGCACTCCACAACGATTCCGCAGAACTTCCCGCAGTCCTCCGACTTGACCGGCCGGTCCGCGCTCGTCACCGGTGCCAGTCGCGGCATCGGTGAGGCGATCGCGACGGAACTGGCCCGACGCGGTGCCTCGGTCGTCATCACGAGCCGGAAGGCCGAGCCACTCGAGGAGGCGGCCGGCCGGATCCGGACGGCGGTGCCCGGAGCAACGGTCTCGGCGTGTGCGGGCAACACCGGCGACGCCGACGACCGGACGGCCGCCGTGGCCGCGGCCGTCGCACAGGGCGGCGGAATCCACATCCTGGTCAACAACACCGGGATCGCGCCGCTGGCCGGCCCGCTGATGGGGGCCGACCTCGCCGCGTACCGCAAGACGTTCGACACCAATGTCGTCGCCGCGCTCGGGTTCGTCCAGGAGGCCTACCGGGCGGGCATGAAGGACACCGGCGGGTCGGTCGTCAACATCTCGTCGGTCGCGGGTCTGCGGTCGACGGGCGTGATCGCGGCGTACGGCACGTCGAAGGCGGCGCTGATCCGCCTGACCGCCGAGCTCGCCTGGGAACTCGGTCCGGCCATCCGGGTCAACGCGATCGCCCCGTCCATCGTGCGCACGAAGTTCGCCTCCGGGCTGATCGAGGGCGAGAACGAGGCCCGCGCGGCGAACTCGTACCCGATGAAGCGGATCGGGGAACCCGAGGACGTCGCCCGGGCGGTCGCCTTCCTCGCGAGCGACGAGTCGGCGTGGATCACCGGCGAGACCCTGGCCGTCGACGGTGGCATGCTCGCCACCGGCGGTTCGTGACGTCCCAACCCGACGACGCGTCACCGTCCGGATCGTCGCCCGCGCCGAAGGACAGGATGTGAGTTCCGGAGTCATCGTCGCGGGGGCCGGGCCGGCCGGCCGCGCCCTCGTCCACCGCCTGGCCCGTGCCGGCGTACCGGTCACCCTGGTCGATCCGTCCCCCGACCGGGTCTGGCGGTCCACGTTCGCCTGCTGGTCCGACGAGTTGCCCGAGTGGGTCGAGCAGTCCGCCGTCGCCGCCCGGACCGAGCGCATCGGGATCGCGGGCCGCGAACTCGAGGAGGTGGCCCGCGGGTACACCGTCTTCGACACCCCCGGCCTGCAACGGTCACTGACCCTCGACGGGGTTCCGACCCGTTCCGCCCGGGTGGTCGAGATCGACGGCGCGCGTGTGCATCTCGATGACGGTTCGGTCCTGACCGGCGATGTCGTGGTCGACTGTCGCGGTGCGCTCCCCCACGACGCACCTCGACAGACCGCGTACGGGATCATCGTCGACGCGGAGGTGGCCGCACCCGTGCTGGACGGACACGAGGCACTGCTCATGGACTGGCGGGGTGGCGCGACAGACCGCTGGGCGCTGCCGTCCTTTCTGTATGTCGTGCCGCTCGGCGGGGGCGAGTACCTCCTCGAGGAGACCTGCCTCGCCGGGCATCCCGCCCTCGGTCTCGACGAACTCGAGCGCCGCCTGGCCGCGCGGCTCGGTGGGATGCCGTCGGGGATCCGGCGGGTCGAGCACGTCGACTTCCCGCTGACCGGCTCATCACCACACCCCTGGCGCGATCCCGTTTTCCGGTTCGGCGCCGCGGGCGGTTTCAAGAACCCGACGACCGGCTACAGCGTGGCGACGTCGCTGATGTGCACGGACGCGGTCGTGGCGGCGCTCGCAGCAGGCCGCGACCCCGCCGCGGATCTGTGGCCGCCGTCCACCCGTGCGGTGCACAACCTGCGTCTTCGTGGGCTCAGCGCGCTGCTGGGGCTCAGTCCGTCGCAGACGGTCGCCTTCTTCGAGGCGTTCTTCACGATGCCCGTTGCCGCACAACGCACTTACCTGAGCAAGCGGGGCGATCTGACCGGCACGATGAGCGCGATGACCAGGGTCATCGCCGCAGTCGACATGCGTACTCGCGTCGTGGTGGCACGGGGCGCGATGTCCACCCCGGCGTGGGCCGGCGACGCCGGCTGATCAGCGCCGCAGCACTCGCCACCGCCGGATCATGTCGTCGACATCGACGGTGTGCGCGACGACACTGTGCGGCAACGCCATCTGGCGGGCGGCGAGATGTGCCTCGCGCACACGGCGATTGAAGTCGACGAGGATGTCACGGACCGCGTCCTCGTCGGCGATGTGGCGCAGCGACTCCGGGAAATCCTGTGCCTCCCGGCGCAACAGCAGGGGCGCGGGGAGCAACGCCGACGAGTCGAGGTTCTCCTCGCGGATCTTGCGCTTGACCCACCAGTCGGGATCATCGCTGTCGGTCAGATCCAACGGCTTCCCCGCGCCCGGCAGGTTGTCGAACTCGCCGCGTTCGGTGGCCTCGCGGATCATCCGCTCGACTCGCGACTCGAAACGCCTCATGCGATCAACTCCTCGCACGGAAGTGCCCTGTCGACGACCAAGCGCCGGACCCGGTCGTCGATCATGACCGGGGCCGGCGCAGCGGTGTGTCCGATCGTCGGTCAGACGGTGAAGCCGAGGGCGCGGAGCTGTTCGCGACCGTCGTCGGTGATCTTGTCCGGACCCCACGGCGGCAGCCAGACCCAGTTGATCTCCATGTCGGTGCACAGACCGCTGGAGACCAGCGCACCGCGCGACTGATCCTCGATCACGTCGGTCAGCGGACAGGCCGCCGAGGTGAGGGTCATGTCGATCTTCGCGACCGCGTCGTCGGTCACCTCGATGCCGTAGACCAAGCCGAGGTCGACGACGTTGATCCCGAGTTCGGGGTCGACCACGTCGCGCATCGCCTCCTCGACGTCCTCGATGGCCGGCAGCGACGTCGCGGGCGCGGCGGGTGTCCCCGTCACGCCGGTGTCGGTGGCCGCGGTCGTCGGTGTGTCTGTGGTGGCTGTGTCGTCACTCATGCTGTCTCCGCTCGTGTCTCGTGGCTGTCCATCGTCTGCGCGAGTGCGTCCTTGAAGGCCATCCAGCCCAGGAGCGCGCATTTGACGCGTGCCGGGTATTTGCTCACCCCGGCGAAGGCGATCCCGTCGCCGATGACGTCCTCGTCGCCGGCGTCCTTGCCGCGGGAGGTCATCATCGCGTTGAACGACTCGACGGTGGCCAAGGCTTCCCCGACCGGCCGGCCGACGATGAGGTCGTGCAACACCGACGTCGACGCCTGCGAGATCGAGCATCCCTGCCCGTCGTAGGACACGTCGTCGATGCTCGAACCGTCGTCGGAGACCGCCACGCGCAGGGTGACCTCATCACCACAGGTCGGGTTGACGTGATGGACCTCGGCACCGAACGGTTCACGGAGTCCGCGCCCGTGTGGGTGTTTGTAGTGGTCCAGGATCACTTCCTGGTACATCTGTTCCATCCGCATGGCTCAGACCGTCCCGAAGAACTTCTGCGCCGTGACGATCGCGGCGGCGAGCGCATCGACCTCGGCGAACGTGTTGTACGCGGCGAACGACGCACGCGCGGTGGCGGCGACGCCGAAGCGCCGGTGCAGCGGCCACGTGCAGTGGTGACCCACCCGGATGGCCACGCCCTCGTCGTCGAGGATCTGACCGAGATCGTGGGCGTGGATGCCGTCGACGAGGAAGGCCACGGCGCCGCCGCGGTTCTCCGGGGTCGACGGCCCGATGATCCGCAGGCCCTCGATGTCGCCGAGATGCTCCAGCGCCCGCGCGGTCAGCGCATGCTCATGCGCGGCGACGGCGTCCATGCCGAGGTCGGTCAGGTAGCGCACCGCGGCACCGAGTCCGACGACCTGCGAGGTCATCGGCACGCCCGCCTCGAACCGTTGCGGCGGCGGGGCGTAGGTCGACCCCTCCATGGTCACTGTCTCGATCATCGAGCCGCCGGTGATGAACGGCGGCAACGCATTCAGCAGATCGGACTTGCCGTACAGCGCTCCGACGCCACTGGGCCCGAACATCTTGTGCCCGGAGAAGGCGGCGAAGTCGACGTCGAGTGCACGGAAGTCGACCGGCATGTGCGGCACCGACTGGCAGGCGTCGAGCACGACGAGTGCGCCGACCGCGCGTGCGCGCGAGACCAGCTCGGCCACATCGGCGACCGCACCGGTCACATTCGATTGATGGGTGAACGAGACGACCTTCACCGACTGGTCGAGGGTCAGCGAATCCAGGTCGATCCGGCCCTCGTCGGTGACCCCGAACCAGCGGAGCGTCGCGCCCGTGCGGCCGCAGAGCTCCTGCCACGGAACGAGATTGGCGTGATGCTCCAGCTCGGTGATGACGACGGTGTCGCCGGGCCCGAGCGCCGAACCCCCGAGGACGTCCGCGGACCGCGGGTCGCCGAGGGTGTAGGTCACGAGGTTGAGTGCCTCGGTCGCGTTCTTGGTGAACACGAGCTCGTCGGCGGACGCCCCCACGAACGCCGCGATGACCTCCCGGGCGTCCTCATACGCATCGGTCGCCTCTTCGGCGAGCTGATGCGCGCCGCGATGCACCGCCGCGTTGTGGTGCGTGAGGAAGTACCGTTCGGCGTCGAGCACCTGGACCGGACGCTGCGAGGTCGCCCCGGAATCCAGGTACACCAGCGGCTTTCCGTCGCGCACGGAGCGCGAGAGGATCGGGAAGTCGGCGCGCAGCGAATCGACGTCCAGGGCGGTGGAAACCTCTGTCGAGAGTGTCACCTGGTACACCTCCTGTGCTGGTCGGCTCGGATCGGTCGGGCGGTCTCAGCCGGCCTTGGCAGCCGAGGTGAAACGCTCGTAACCCTTCTCCTCGAGCTCGTCGGCGAGTTCGGGACCGGCGGATTCGACGACGCGGCCGTTGACGAACACGTGCACGAACTCCGGCTTGATGTAGCGGAGGATGCGCGTGTAGTGCGTGATCAGCAGGATCCCGCCGTTGTCGCGCTCCTTATAGCGGTTCACGCCCTCGCTGACCACCCGCAGGGCGTCGACGTCGAGGCCGGAGTCGGTCTCGTCGAGGATCGCGATCCGCGGCTTGAGCAGATCGAGCTGGAGGATCTCGTGACGCTTCTTCTCACCGCCGGAGAAACCCTCGTTGACACTGCGCTCGGAGAACGACGGATCGATGTCGAGCGAGGTCATCGCCTCCTTGGTCTCCTTGACCCAGTGGCGCAGCTTCGGCGCCTCACCACGCACGGCGGTGGCGGCGGTCCGCAGGAAGTTCGACATCGAGACGCCGGGCACCTCGACGGGGTACTGCATGGCGAGGAACAGTCCGGCGCGGGCCCGCTCGTCGACGCTCATCTCCAGGACGTCCTCACCGTCGAGGGTGATCGACCCCGAGGTCACCTCGTACTTGGGGTGACCGGCGATGGCGTAGGACAGCGTCGACTTGCCGGAACCGTTGGGGCCCATGATCGCGTGCGTCTCCCCCGACTTCACGGTCAGGTCGACACCCTTGAGGATGTGGATGGGCTCGGCGTCGGCGTCGGTCTGCGCGACATCGACGTGCAGGTCACGGATTTCCAGTGTGGTCATAGTCTCAGGATTTCTTTCTCCGGGCTGGGAAGTTCGGATGGCGAGGGTGATCGGCGGTCAGGCGCCGGCGAGTTCGAGTTCCTGCTCGACCGCGGCCGAGAGACGCTCGCGCAGCTCGGGCACACCGATCTTGGCGATCACCTCGCCGAAGAAGCCGCGGATGACGAGGCGTCGGGCCTGGTCCTCGGGGATGCCGCGGGCCTGCAGGTAGAACAGTTGCTCGTCGTCGAAACGACCGGTGGCGCTGGCATGTCCGGCACCGACGATCTCGCCGGTCTCGATCTCGAGGTTCGGCACCGAGTCGGCACGCGCGTTGTCGGTGAGCACCAGGTTGCGGTTGAGCTCGAAGGTGTCGGTGCCCTCGGCCTCGGCTCGGATCAGCACGTCGCCGACCCACACGGTGTGGGCCTCACGGCTGCGATCGCCGGAGACGTCGCCCTGCAGCGCGCCCTTGTAGACGACGTTCGAGCGGCAGTGCGGCTGGCTGTGGTCGACGAGGAGTCGCTGCTCGAGATGCTGGCCGGCGTCGGCGAAGTACAGACCCCACATCTCGACGTCGCCACCGGGCGCGTCGTAGTGGACGATCGGCGACAGCCGAACCAGGTTGCCGCCGAAGCTGATCGCGAAGTGGCGGACCACGGAGTCACGGCCGGCACGCACGTGATGCGTCGCGACGTGGACGGCGTCGTCCTCCCAGTCGTGGATGTTCACGACGGTCAGTGCGGCACTGTCGCCGACGACGAATTCGACGTTCTCCGCGAACGTGCCGCTGCCCTTCTGATCGAGGACGACGACGGCGCGCGCGAACGCCTCGAGCCGGATCTGGGTGTGGCCGAAGGCGGTCTCGCCCTCGCCGGGACCGGTGACCGTGACAGTGACCGGCTCGGCGAGCTCTACCTCGCGGCCGACGGTCACCACGGTCGCCTGCGTGAACGACGAATACGCCTGCGCGGCAACACGGTCGAACGGCACGCCGCCCTCACCGAGCCGCTTGTCGTCGCGACCGACGGTCTCGACGGTCACACCCTCGACGGCCCCGGCAACCTCTACGCCGGCCTCGCCGGTCCGCTGCGCGGACCCGTCGTGCAACCCGCGGAGGCGACGGAACGGGGTGAACCGCCACGCCTCCTCGCGGGGACTCGGCACCTCGAAGGCGTCGACGTCGAACGAGGTGAACATCTCGCCCTTGTTGACGACGGGCGTCGCCGAGCCGGGAGTGGTCACGGGCAATGTGGGATCGGCCATCAGCCGACAGCTCCTTCCATCTGGAGCTCGATCAGGCGGTTGAGCTCGAGCGCGTATTCCATCGGGAGTTCCTTGGCGATCGGCTCGACGAAGCCGCGGACCACCATGGCCATCGCCTCGTCCTCGGTCAGACCGCGGCTCATCAGGTAGAAGAGCTGATCGTCGCTGACCTTCGAGACGGTCGCCTCGTGGCCCATCGTCACGTCGTCCTCGCGGATGTCGACGTACGGGTAGGTGTCGCTGCGCGAGATGGTGTCCACCAGCAGCGCATCGCATTTCACCGTCGACCGGCTGCCGTGCGCACCGTTGTTGATCTTGATCAGACCGCGGTACGACGCCCGGCCACCGCCACGGGCCACCGACTTGGAGACGATGTTGCTCGAGGTGTTCGGCGCGAGGTGGACCATCTTGGAACCGGTGTCCTGGTGCTGGCCCTCACCCGCGAACGCGACCGAGAGGACCTCGCCCTTGGCGTGCTCGCCGGTCAGCCAGACCGCCGGGTACTTCATGGTGACCTTGGAACCGATGTTGCCGTCGATCCACTCCATGGTCGCACCGGCCTCGGCCTTCGCGCGCTTGGTCACCAGGTTGTAGACGTTGTTCGACCAGTTCTGGATGGTCGTGTAGCGGCAGCGGCCGCCCTTCTTCACGATGATCTCGACGACCGCGGAGTGCAGCGAGTCCGTCTTGTAGATCGGCGCGGTACAGCCCTCGACGTAGTGCACATAGGCACCCTCGTCGACGATGATCAGCGTGCGCTCGAACTGGCCCATGTTCTCGGTGTTGATCCGGAAGTAGGCCTGCAGCGGGATGTCGACGTGGACACCCGGCGGCACGTAGATGAAGGACCCACCCGACCACACCGCGGTGTTGAGCGCGGAGAACTTGTTGTCGCCCGCCGGGATGACGGTCCCGAAGTACTGCTGGAAGATCTCCGGGTGCTCCTTGAGCGCGGTGTCGGTGTCGAGGAAGATCACGCCCTGCTTCTCGAGGTCCTCACGGATCGAGTGGTAGACGACCTCGGACTCGTACTGCGCCGCGACACCGGAGACGAGACGCTGCTTCTCCGCCTCGGGGATGCCGAGCTTGTCGTAGGTGTTCTTGATGTCCTCGGGCAGGTCGTCCCACGTGGCGGCCTGCTTCTCGCTGGAGCGCACGAAGTACTTGATGTTGTCGAAGTCGATGCCCTCGAGCCCCGCACCCCAGCCGGGCATGGGCTTCTTGTCGAAGATCTTGAGGGCCTTGAGGCGCTGCTCGAGCATCCACTCGGGCTCGCTTTTCTTCGCCGAGATGTCGGCGACGACCGCCGGGGACAGTCCGCGCTTGGCGCTCGCGCCCGCGACGTCGGAATCGGCCCAGCCGTAGCCGTACTTGCCGAGGGCGGCGATCGTCTCCTCCTGGGTGAGGGGCGCCGCTGGGGTCGGGGTGGCCGGATCGGTGACAGTCATCGCGTGGCCTTTCGGGTTGTCGTGGCGGTCGGTGTCTGGTTCGGGGTGGCGCGGGGCGATACGGGCTGCGTATCGGGGTCCGCGACGGCCCCGGGTCGGTCTTCGGTGGTCCCACCCGGCGGTGGGTGGATCGGCACATGGGTGGTGCAGGCGCAGTCACCGTTGGCGATGGTCGCCAGACGCTGCACGTGCGTGCCGAGCAGTTCGGTGAAGACCGCGGTCTCCGCCTCACACAGCTCCGGGAACTCGGTGGCGACGTGCGCCACCGGGCAATGGTGCTGGCAGATCTGCATGCCGGTCCCGACCTGACGCGTGTTGGTCGAGTACCCCGCGCTGGTGAGCGCGTCGGCGATCTCGTCGACCGTGTCGGCAACGGTCACCGGGCCGGTGCTGGGACGGACGCCGGCCACGATGCGTTCGACGCGCTCGCGCGCGAACTCGGCGACCGCGTCGGTGCCGCCGAGATCACGCAGCTTACGCATCGCCGCACCGGCCAGGTCGTCGTAGGCGTGGCGCATCTTGCCGCGTCCGGAAGCGGTGAGCTGGAAGTACTTGGCGGGCCGGCCCCGGCCTCGCTGACCGAACCCCGGCGAGGCGACCTCGATGTCCCCGGCGCCGGTCAGGGCGTCGAGATGGCGACGCACGCCGGCCGCCGAGATGCCGAGGCGCTCGCCGATGTCGCCGGCAGTGAGCGGGCCGTCTTCGACGAGCAGGGTGACCACGGCCTCCCGGGTCTGACCGTCATGGTGCGCGTCGACACCGCCGGTCACTCCGGCACCCGTACCAGCGGAGGGCACGGCGCCGGCACTGCCAGAAGGCAGCACAACATCGTTCCGCATGGTTTTCACAACACGAGTGTGACGTAATTACTTCCCTACTGCCAGCAAGGGTGCCCTTATCGCAGGGGGTCGAGAGGCCACCACGCCCGGCGATTACAGTCGTCGTGTGCCCGAAACCACAGCTCCGCGCCGCGTGCCGGACTACTTCGGACTCGTGTGGACCCGGTTGGTCGCCCTGCTCGACTATCTCGGACTGCGCAAACAGCGCCCTGCCGCTGCCGGCGCCGAACCCGGCGACTACGGCAAGACCGTGGCCCGCCTACACGACGACGAGCGCGAGGTCGGCCCGCTCAACGCCGAGGAGACCCGCCGGCTCCGCCGGATCAAGCTCTTCGGCGCCACCGGCTCGGTACTGATCCTCATCGGCGCCCTCGGGACCGGTGCGGTACCCGTACTGCAGAACCCCGTTGCCGGGATGCGCGTCCTGTCGTTGCCGTCACGCATGTTCGGCACCGCCCTCGCGCTGTCCATCGGCGGCGCGATCACCCTGGTCGTCGCGTGGTTGTTGCTCGGCCGGTTCGCAGTCGGCAGGTTCAGCGTCGAGGTCCGCCACGGCCGGAGCCCGGAGCGCCGCATGAGCCGCCGCCAGGCCGACCGGACCCTCATGCTGTGGATCGCCCCGATCATCGTGGCGCCGCCGCTGCTGAGCAAGGACATCTACTCGTATCTCGCGCAGAGCGCCATCGCCTTCCGGGGCATGGATCCGTACTCGGTCAGTCCGGTCCGCGGACTCGGCGTGGACCACATCCTGACCAGGTCGGTGCCCAACCTCTGGCGTGACACCCCCGCGCCCTACGGCCCCTTCTTCCTGTGGATCGGCGAGGGCATCACCAAGGTCACCGGCGACAACATCACCGCCGCGATCTTCCTGCACCGTGTCGTCGCACTGATCGGCGTCGCGCTCATCGTCTGGGCACTCCCCCGCCTGGCCCGCCGCTGCGGGGTCTCGTCGGTGGCCGCACTCTGGCTGGGCGCGATGAACCCGCTGGTCATCCTGCATCTCGTCGGGGGCATCCACAACGAGGCCCTCATGCTCGGCCTGATGCTCGTAGGTCTCGAATTGAGTTTCCGCGCCATCTACGGCGCCGAACGACTCCGCCGACCCGGGACCCTCGTCCCCACCCGAGCGGGCTGGTTGCTCATCGGCGGCGGTGCGGTACTCGCGGCGTCGGCGATGATCAAGGTCACCTCGATGCTCGCCCTGGGCTTCGTCGGCATCGCGCTGGCCATGCGGTGGGGCGCCACCCTGCCCGTGCTCCGCCACACGCCGATCCGGGAATGGTGGGGTCGCTCCCGGTGGACGGTGTACGTGCTGAGCGCGTCGGCGGCCTTCTACGTGGTGGTCCTGGGCATCGTGATGATGGGGATCTCCCTCGGCACCGGGCTCGGCTTCGGCTGGACGGGCACGTTGTCGACGGGCGAGATCGTCCGCTCGTGGATGTCGATGCCCACCCTGTTGTCGGTGACCACCGGCCGGATCGGTGTCACCCTCGGCCTCGGTGAGCACACGCAGGCGATCCTCGAGGTGGCCCGGCCCATCGGCCAGCTCGTCGCCGCCCTGTTCATCGTCCGGTGGATGCTCGCCACGCTCGGCGGCCGGCTCCACCCACTCGGCGCACTCGGTGTGTCGATGGCCACAGTCGTGCTGTTCTTCCCGTTCGTGCAGGCCTGGTACCTCCTGTGGGCCGTGATCCCGCTGGCCGCGTGGGCCACCGGCGCCTGGTTCCGGATCTCCACCATCGCGGCGTCGGCGATCATCGCCATCGTGGTGATGCCCACGAGTTCCAACACGAGCGGAGTGGTTCTGGCACAAGGACTTCTGGCCGGCGTGATCATGGTCGCGGTTCTCACCGCCCTGTTCTTCGAGGACCGCGCGCCCCGTCGGCGACGCCGCCGCGGGCCCGTGTCGGACGACGACGAGGCGACGGCCGGGTCGGCGTCGGCACGACGATGAGCGCATGCGCCGTGTGCCCGGTCACCGCTTTTCGTCCCTGGGCTCCGAGCGCCTAGTCTGACCAGTGTGCGCAGCACGACCTCTCGGCAGATCAACGACGACGATCGGGTGAACGATCGTCGGCTCCGCGATCCCGGGTCAGCCGCCTCCGCCGGCACCCCGGCCGCCACTGCGGCGGCCGTCGAGGTCCGCGGTCTGGTCAAGCGCTTCGGTGATCGCACCGCGGTCGATCGGCTCGATCTCACCCTCGAACGCGGCGAGATCCTCGCCCTGCTCGGTCCCAACGGCGCGGGCAAGACCACGACCGTCGAGATCTGCGAGGGCTTCACCGCACCCGACGCCGGCAGCGTCCGCGTCCTGGGTCTCGATCCCATCGCCGACAACGACGCGCTCCGGCGCCGCATCGGCGTCATGCTGCAAGGCGGTGGCGCCTACCCGGGAGCCCGGGCCGAGGAGATGCTGCGCCTGGTGGCCGCGTATTCGGCCGATCCCATCGATCCCGATTTCCTGCTCGACGCACTCGGGCTGACCGAGGTGGGTCGTACGTCCTACCGACGTCTGTCCGGTGGCCAGCAGCAGCGCCTGGCCCTCGCCTGCGCGGTCGTCAGCCGCCCCGAACTGGTCTTCCTCGACGAACCGACCGCCGGACTCGATGCCCACGCCCGCCTCGTCGTGTGGGAACTCATCGACCGGCTCCGGGCCGACGGAGCATCCGTCCTGCTCACGACTCATCTGATGGACGAGGCCGAGGAACTCGCCGACCACGTCGCGATCATCGATCACGGCCGCGTCGTCGCCGACGGGACACCCGCCGACCTCACCAGCACCGGCGCCGAGAACGAACTGCGCTTCACCGCACCACGTGGACTCGACCTGTCGATGCTGGTGCTGGCCCTGCCCGAGGACTACCACTGCACGGAGGCCACCCCCGGCTCGTATCTGGTCATCGGTCCGATGACGCCGCAGGTGCTGGCCACGGTGACCGCCTGGTGCGCCAAGATCAACGTCCTCGCGACCGATCTGCGCGTGGAGACCCGCAGCCTCGAAGACGTCTTCCTCGATCTCACCGGACGGACCCTTCGACCGTGACCTCATCCGCACCCACCGGGCTCCCCCGCCCCGCCGACCGTGCTGCCGGAACATTCCCCGACGGTCTGTTCCGCCCCGCTCCCCGGGCGGCGTCGCTGCCGGCGATGATCGCCGCGCAGAGCGGCCTCGAACTCAAGCTCCTGCTCCGCAACGGCGAGCAGTTGCTCCTCACGATGTTCATCCCGATCACGCTGCTCGTCGGTCTGTGCCTGCTGCCGATCGACACCGGGTTCGGCGACGGCCCCGCCGAGCGGGCGGCGCTGTTCGTCCCGGCGATCCTGACCGTCGCGGTGATGTCGACGGCGTTCACCGGACAGGCGATCGCCGTCGGGTTCGACCGTCGCTACGGCGCGCTGAAACGCCTCGGCGCGACGCCGATACCGCGCTGGGGCATCATCGCCGGCAAGTCGATCGCGGTCCTCGTGGTGGTCGCGCTGCAGTCGGTGATCCTCGGTGGGATCGGCGCCGCGTTCGGCTGGCGACCGAGCCCCGTCGGTCTGCTCATCGGTGCGGTGGTCCTCGCGGTCGGCACCGCGTGCTTCGCGGCTCTCGGGCTGCTGCTCGGCGGCACCTTGAAGGCCGAGGTCGTGCTGGCACTGGCGAACCTGCTGTGGTTCGCGTTCATCGGCCTCGGCAGTCTCGTCGTCGTCGACTCCAACATCCCCGACGCCGTGCACTGGATCGCGCGGTGCATCCCGTCGGGGGCACTGAGCGAGGCGCTCGAGATGGCCTCGGAGGGTTCGTTCGACGCCTTCGGGGTGGGTGTCTTGCTGGTGTGGGCCGCGGTGGCCGGCACCTTGGCGGTGAGGTGGTTCCGATTCCGATGACATCCGATACTTCGAACGCCCCGGCCACGGCCCGGTCGGGCGATCATGCCGCGGCCGCCGGCGACGCGCGCCGGCCGCTGACCGGTCCGTGGCGGTTCGTCCCCGGCTTCGGCCGGCCGACGGCACGATTCGTGCATCGCTGGGCCATCGCCCTGCTCGTCTCGAACGTGGGCATCGTGGTCACCGGCGGCGCCGTGCGCGTGACCGCCTCGGGCCTCGGTTGCCCGACCTGGCCGCGGTGCACCGACGAGTCGTTCGTGCCGCACGGCGAACTGGGCATGCACGGCGCGATCGAGTTCGGCAACCGTCTGCTCACCTTCGTGCTGATCGTCATCGCGATCGCGACCTGGGTCGCCGTCCTGCGGTCGGCCGGAGCGGCGCGCCGGGACAAGTGGCTGGTCACCCTCATCGCGCTCGGTATCCCGTTCCAGGGGGTGATCGGCGGGATCACGGTCCTGACCCAGCTCAACCCGTGGGTCGTCGCGCTGCATTTCCTGCTGTCCATGGCGTTGGTCTCCGCATCCACCGTGCTCGTCTACCGGATGCGTCCGTATCCGACGCCCACCGCGCCCGATGCCGACGCCCCCTCGACCGCCACGCGCCGGCTCGGCATCTACCTCGCCTGGCTGGTCTATCTCGTCACCTGGGGCACGATCTACCTCGGCACGGTCGTGACCGGTTCCGGCCCGCACGCCGGCGATGTGGACGCCCCGCGGAACGGTCTCGACCCCGGCAACGCGACACAGCTGCACGCCGACGCCGTCTTCACCCTCGTCGGGCTCGCGATCGCGGCCCTCGTCTACGCACGGGTCTTCGCACGGCCGCAACAGCGCTCGGCAGTGGTGTTCATGCTGCTCCTGCTGCTCCAGGGCCTGATCGGGTTCGTGCAGTTCGCCACCGATCTGCCCATCGCCCTCGTCATCGCGCACATGTTCGGCAGTGCGGTCCTGCTCATCGGCGCCACCTGGCAGCTCCTGATCGCGCGGAACCCGATCGTCAAGGATCCGGCGACGAAAAAGGCAGACCCGCTGCGCGAGCCTGCCTGATCGAACTCCGGCCTCAGAGGATGGCGCGGTTGCGCGCACGCGGGAAGCGCTTCTGCCGCGCGACCCAACCCGCCATCTTGCGGTAGTGCGACGTCGACACCGTGGTCTCCGAGGTGAGGTCACGGTCCCATTCGGCGATCTCGAGACCGTCGACGGCGTCGACCACGGCCTGCGCGGTCGCGAGGTCGGGCACGACCCGGTCCCCGAGGATGCCGTTGGCGTCGCCGACGAGCGTGATCCGCACACCGGCGTCCCCGATCGCCTGGAGGACGACCTTCGCGCTGCCACCTTCGCGCTCGACGAACTTGCGTACCGAGGCGACGACCTCGGTGGGCGCCTCGACCTTCTGCTGTGTGCCCGACTTCTCGTCGTCGGTGGTGTTCGTCATGGGGGTCAGCATACCGGGGCGATCCCGGCGTGTAGAACGGTGTCGTGCGAGCTATCCAGGTGACCCGCCACGGAGGACCCGACGTCCTGACCTTCGGCAGTGTCGACGATCCCATCCCGGCCGCCGACGAGGTGATCGTCCGGACCGCAGCGGTGGGCGTGAACTTCATCGACACCTATCTGCGCCGGGGCCTGTACCCCTCCACACCGCCCTACATCCCCGGTACCGAGGGCGCGG
The DNA here is from genome assembly GCF_001456905.1 of Gordonia sp. SGD-V-85. Classification (NCBI taxonomy): domain Bacteria; kingdom Bacillati; phylum Actinomycetota; class Actinomycetes; order Mycobacteriales; family Gordoniaceae; genus Gordonia; species Gordonia sp. SGD-V-85. The sequence goes on along the minus strand of NZ_LNQO01000003.1, from coordinate 81,133 downwards.
GCGTCGTCGTCGCGACCGGCTCGGATGTGACGTCGCTGCAGGAAGGTCAGCGGGTCGCCTGGTGTGCGGCCCCGGGTTCGTACGCCGAGCTTGTCGCGGTCCCGGCCTCGAAGGCGGTCCCGGTACCCGACGCGGTCGACGACGCGGTGGCCGGTTCGTCGTTGCTCCGCGGTCTCACCGCGCACTATCTCCTCGACGGGAGTGCTCATCCCCAGGCCGGCGATCCGATCCTCGTGCACGCCGGTGGCGGCGGTGTCGGACTGATCCTCACCCAGCTCGCCAAGCGCCGCGGACTGACGGTCATCACGACGGTCTCGTCCGATGAGAAGGCGGAACTCTCGCGCGCCGCCGGGGCGGATCACGTTCTGCGCTACGGAGAGGACCTGAGTTCCCGCGTCCGCGACCTCACCGACGGGCGCGGCGTGCCGGTGGTCTACGACGGCGTCGGCGCCGACACCTTCGAGCAGTCGCTGGCGTCGACCGCGGTCCGGGGGATCATCGTGCTCTTCGGGGCGGCGAGCGGGCCGGTTCCGCCATTCGATCTGCAGCGTCTCAACCCGGCGGGATCGCTGTCGGTGACCCGGCCGACGCTGGCCCATTTCACCGACACGGCCGACGAACTCGACTGGCGTGCGGGCGAGTACTTCGAGGCGATCGTCGACGGCAGCGTCGAGGTGCGCGTCGGACAGCGCTATCGGCTGGCCGACGCGGCGGCAGCCCACTCGGATCTGGAGGCACGCGTCACGACCGGCACGACGGTGCTGTTGCCCGCCGGAGCGTGACCCGGGCTCAGAAGTAGGACGAGATCGTCTGCAGTCCGACGACCGCATCGATCGCGAGACCGCAGAACACGATCGCGAGGTATTCGTTGGACTGCAGGAAGACCTTGAGCGGAGCGACTTCGGCGCCGCGCTTGGTGTCGCGGTAGAGCTTGTGGACGCGCTCGAGGAACCAGCCGCCGGCAGCCAGCGCGATCACGGTGTAGATCCAGCTCGTCGCCGGGATCAGCAGGAGCGAACTCACCACGGTCAGCCAGGTGTAGATCAGCATCTGCCGAGTGACGCGCTCTTCGGTCGCGATGACGGGGAGCATCGGCACGCCCGCCGCCTTGTAGTCGTCCTTGTAACGCATCGCGAGGGCCCAGGTGTGCGGCGGCGTCCAGAAGAAGATGACGGCGAACAGCACGATCGGCTGCCAGCTCAGCGACCCGGTGACCGCGGCCCAGCCGACCAGCGTGGGCATGCACCCGGCGGCACCGCCCCAGACCACGTTCTGCCAGGTACGACGCTTGAGGATCAGCGTGTAGACACCGACGTAGAAGAGGATGGTCGCCGAGACGAGCAGTGCCGACAGGAGATTGGCGGCGAAGTACAACACCGCGAAGGACGCCGCCCACAGCACGAGCCCGAAGATCAGGGCACTACGGGGGGCGACGGCACGGCGGGCCAGCGGACGCCGGGCGGTGCGCTTCATCTTCTTGTCGATGTCGGCGTCGGCGACCATGTTGAGGGTGTTGGCACTGCCGGCACCGAGCCAGCCGCCGATCAGCGTGAACGCGATGACCGCGATGTCGACGTGACCGCGATCGGCTTGCAGCATGACCGGGATCGTCGCGACGAGAAGCAACTCGATGACACGCGGCTTGGTCAGTGCGATGTAGGCGAGCACCGTCGCACGCACGCGCCCGGCCCACGACTGATCTCCCGGTGCGACCGGATCGGTCGATACCTGCGGATTCGATGCGGTGTCGGTCGAGTGAGATGCGGCGGAACTGTCCCCGCTCACACGCTCCCCTATCCTCACGAACACTCCTCGTCCGCCCGCACAGACGCCCGCGGGCTACTACAGAGCATGGTAGACGTTTGCCTTTGCGAACCGTGAATCGAGGCATGGCGACGCCGGCTGCGGCACCGCGACCGGCGACGACACCTGAACTCGCCGGTAACCATCGGTCGGCGCGCAGCTCGGGCCCGGCGCCGATTACTCTGGACTCATACACGCCGACGATCGTCGGTTGCCCGAAGACGGATGGCCCCGGTACCGATCGCCCCGGGTACCGATCGCCATGTGTCCGAGACGGACCGAGTACACAAGCACCGAGCAGGCACAGGAGACAATCAGCATCGTGGCCGACACCGACGAGATCCGCGCATTGACCACCCCCCGCCACCCGGACGACTGGACCGAACTCGACACCCGCGCCGTCGACACGGCCCGGCTGCTGGCGGCTGACGCAGTGCAGAAGTGCGGAAGCGGGCACCCCGGCACCGCGATGAGCCTCGCTCCCCTCGCCTACACCCTGTTCCAGCGGGTGATGCGCCACGACCCCACCGACACCGACTGGGCCGGCCGCGACCGCTTCGTGCTGTCGTGCGGTCATTCGAGCCTCACGCTGTACATCCAGCTCTACCTCGGCGGGTTCGGTCTCGAGCTGTCCGACATCGAGGCGCTGCGTACCTGGGATTCCCTCACGCCCGGCCACCCGGAGTTCCGCCACACGCGCGGTGTGGAGATCACCACCGGTCCCCTGGGTCAGGGTTTGGCCTCGTCGGTCGGCATGGCGATGGCAGCCCGACGCGAGCGCGGCCTGTTCGACCCCGATGCGGCCCCGGGAAAGAGTCCGTTCGACCACTACATCTATGTCATCGCGTCCGACGGTGACATCGAAGAAGGTGTGACCTCCGAGGCCAGCTCGCTGGCCGGAACGCAGCAGCTCGGCAACCTGATCGTGTTCTACGACCAGAACCAGATCTCGATCGAGGACGACACCGACATCGCGTTGTCGGAGGATGTCGCGAAGCGCTACGAGGCCTACGGATGGCACGTGCAGACCGTGGAGGGCGGCGAGGACATCGTCGCCATCGAGGCGGCGATCGAGGCGGCCCAGCAGGTCATCGACCGGCCGTCGATCATCTGTCTGCGCACCATCATCGGCTACCCCGCCCCCAACATGATGAACACCGGTATGGCCCACGGCGCGGCGCTCGGTGAGGACGAGGTCGCGGCGACGAAGAAGGTCCTCGGTTTCGACCCGGAGAAGAACTTCGAGGTCACCGACGAGGTGATCGGCCACACCCGCAAGCTCATCGACCGCGGCGCTGAGGAGCGCACGGCGTGGACGTCGTCGTTCGATGCCTGGGCGGAGAAGAACCCCGACGCCAAGAAGCTGTTCGACCGGCTCACCGCCCACGAACTGCCCGAGGGCTGGACCGACGTGCTGCCCAGCTGGAACGTCGGCGACAAGGATGTCGCGACCCGCAGCGCCTCGGGCAAGGTGCTCGGCGCGCTCGCGCCCGTGCTGCCCGAGCTGTGGGGCGGTTCGGCCGACCTGGCCGGCTCCAACAACACCACCATGGACGGCGAGCCGTCGTTCGGACCGACCTCGATCAGCACCAAGAAGTGGTCGGCCAACCCCTACGGCCGCACCCTGCACTTCGGTGTCCGTGAGCACGCGATGGGATCGATCCTCTCGGGCATCGCCCTGCACGGGCCGACCCGCGCCTACGGAGGTACCTTCCTGCAGTTCGCCGACTACATGCGTCCCGCCGTGCGCCTCGCGGCACTGATGGAGATCGATCCGATCTACGTCTGGACCCACGACTCGATCGGCCTCGGCGAGGACGGCCCGACCCATCAGCCGATCGAGCACCTCGCCGCACTGCGGGCGATCCCGAACCTCGACGTCGTGCGTCCTGCCGACGCCAACGAGACCGCGTACGCCTGGCAGCACCTGCTGACCCGCCGCAACCACCCGGTCGGCCTGGCGCTCACCCGCCAGAACATCCCGATCCTCGAGGGCACCTCGGCGCAGGGCGTCGCCAACGGCGGATACGTCCTGAGCGATTCCGAAGGCGACCCGCAGGTCGTACTCATCGGCACCGGTTCCGAGGTGTACCTGGCCGTGGACGCGCAGAAGGCGTTGGCGGAGAAGGGAATCAAGGCCCGCGTCGTCTCGATGCCCTGTGTCGAGTGGTTCGACGAGCAGCCGCAGGGCTACCGCGACCACGTGCTGCCGCCGTCGGTTCCGCGCGTCGCCGTCGAAGCCGGCATCGCCATGCCCTGGTACCGCATCGTCGGCGCCGGCGGCGAGATCGTCTCGATCGAGCACTTCGGCGCCTCCGCCGACTACAAGGTGCTGTTCACGAAGTTCGGCATCACCGCCGAGGCCGTGACCGCAGCCGCCGAGCGCGCTGTCGCCGGCTGAGCGCACCACAACCCGAAGAGGAGAGAATGGTGACCCAGAACGAGAAGCTCGCCGAATTGTCCGCCGCCGGAGTGTCGGTGTGGCTGGACGACCTGTCCCGGGACCTGATCAGCTCAGGTGACCTCGCCGAACTCATCAGCACCAAGTCGGTCGTCGGGGTGACCACCAACCCGTCGATCTTCCAGGCCGCGCTGTCGTCGGGCAATGCCTACGACGACCAGGTCAACGAACTGGCCGCACGGGGCGCCGACGTCGACGCCACCATCCGGACGGTCACCACCGACGACGTGCGCAACGCCTGTGACGTGCTCGCCGCGACCTACGAGTCGACCGACGGCGTCGACGGACGCGTGTCGATCGAGGTCGATCCGCGCCTCGCCCACGACACCGACGCCACGGTGGCACAGGCCGTCGAGCTGTGGAAGATCGTCGACCGGCCGAACCTGCTCATCAAGATCCCGGCCACCGAGGCCGGGCTCCCCGCGATCAGCAAGGTCATCGCCGAGGGCATCAGCGTGAACGTGACGCTGATCTTCTCGGTCGAGCGCTACGAGAAGGTCATCGCCGCCTACCTCGACGGCCTCGACGCCGCCGCCCAGGCCGGCCACGACCTCTCCCGCATCCACTCCGTCGCCTCGTTCTTCGTGTCGCGGGTGGACACCGAGATCGACAAGCGACTCGACGCCATCGGCACCCCGGAGGCCACCGAGCTCAAGGGCAAGGCAGCACTGGCCAATGCCCGTCTCGCCTACTCGGCCTACCAGCAGGTCTTCGAGGTCGAGTCCCGGTTCCCCGAGCTGCTGGCCAAGGGCGCCCGCCCGCAGCGCGCACTCTGGGCGTCGACGGGCGTCAAGAACCCCGACTACCCCGACACCCTGTATGTGAGCGAACTGGTCGCGCCCAACACGGTCAACACGATGCCGGGCAAGACGATGGACGCCTTCGCCGACCACGGCTGGGTGAACACCGAGTCCATCATCGGTCTCGCCGCCGAGTCGCAGGAGATCTTCGACAAGCTCGTCGCCGTGGGCGTCGACCTGACCGACGTCTTCCTGGTCCTGGAGAACGAGGGCGTCAGCAAGTTCGAGGACGCGTGGAACGACCTGCTCAGCGCGACCGCCGAGCAACTGTCCGCGGCGAACAAGGGCTGACCCCAGGTGGCGGGAGGCGAGGAGTCAACCGGGACCGGTTCGTGGACCAATCCGCTCCGTGACCCGCAGGACAAACGGCTGCCGCGCATCGCGGGACCATGCAGCCTGGTCATCTTCGGGGTCACCGGCGACCTCGCCCGCAAGAAGTTGATGCCGGCGGTCTACGACCTCGCCAACCGCGGCCTCCTGCCACCGTCGTTCGCCCTCGTCGGCTTCGCTCGGCGCGACTGGACCGACGAGGACTTCGGCGCCATCGTCCACGACGCCGTCCGTGAACACGCACGGACCGGATTCCGCGAAGAGGTGTGGGAACGCCTCGCCGAGGGATTCCGGTTCGTGCAGGGCGCATTCGATGACGACGCCGCCTTCGACAGGCTGCGCGACACGCTCAAGTCGCTCGATGTCGAACGCGGGACCGACGGCAATCACGCGTTCTACCTGTCGATTCCGCCGGGGGCCTTCCCGACGGTCTGCGAGCAGCTCGAGCGCAGCGGTCTCGCCACGCCGACGGGCGACAGCTGGCGACGGGTGGTGATCGAGAAGCCGTTCGGTCACGATCTCGAGTCCGCACGCGAACTCAACGCGATCGTCAACAACGTCTTCCCCGAGTCGTCGGTGTTCCGGATCGACCACTATCTGGGCAAGGAGACCGTCCAGAACATCCTGGCCCTGCGGTTCGCCAATCAGTTGTTCGATCCGCTGTGGAGTTCGCATTACGTCGACCACGTCCAGATCACCATGGCCGAGGACATCGGACTCGGCGGCCGGGCGGGCTACTACGACGGGATCGGCGCGGCGCGCGACGTCATCCAGAACCACCTGCTGCAGCTCATGGCCCTGGTCGCGATGGAAGAGCCGATCTCCTTCGAGCCCAAGCAATTACAGGCCGAGAAGATCAAGGTCCTCGCCGCGACGCGCAACGTCCTGCCGATCGACGAGAACACCGCCCGCGGTCAGTACGGACCGGGTTGGCAGGGCAGCGAGAAGGTGCCGGGCCTCAAGGAGGAGGAGGGTTTCGCGAAGGACTCGAAAACCGAGACCTTCGCCGCCATCGCCCTCGAGGTCGACTCCCGCCGCTGGGCAGGGGTCCCGTTCTATCTGCGCACCGGAAAGCGCCTGGGCCGTCGCGTCACCGAGATCGCACTGGTCTTCAAGCGCGCTCCGCACCTGCCGTTCGACCAGACCATGACCGAGGAACTGAGTCAGAACGCCTTGGTGATCCGGGTCCAGCCGGACGAGGGCATCACCTTGCGGTTCGGTTCCAAGGTCCCCGGGTCGAGCATGGAGGTCCGGGACGTCAACATGGACTTCAGCTACGGCACCGCCTTCACCGAGGCCTCGCCAGAAGCGTACGAGCGTCTCATCCTCGACGTCCTGCTGGGTGAACCCTCGCTGTTCCCCGTCAACGAGGAAGTCGAACTGTCGTGGCGCATCCTCGATCCGGTGCTCGACCACTGGGCCGGGTCGGGGTCGCCCGACACCTACGAGTCCGGGACGTGGGGGCCGCGTTCGGCCGAGGAGATGATGGCCCGCACGGGTCGCGCGTGGCGTCGGCCGTGACGAGACGTCCGTACGCCCGCACCGTCCGATCCGTTCAGGAGGCCTCCCGATGATCGTCGAACTGCCCGACACGTCGACCGGAAAGGTCGCCAAGAAGATCATCGAGGTGCGCGCCGCGGGCGGCGCGCTGAGTCTGGGTCGCGTGCTCACCCTGGTCGTGTGCGTCGAACTCGGTGAGCCGATGGAGGGGGCCATCGAGGCGGCGGTCGGCGCGAGCCGCGAGCACCCGAGCCGCGTCATCGTCGTGTATCGCGGTGTGCGCGAAGGCGACTCACGGCTCGATGCCCAGATCCGCGTGGGCGGCGATGCCGGCGCCTCCGAGGTGGTCGTGCTGTCGCTGCAGGGCGAACTCGCCGACCATCCGGACAGCGTGGTGACCCCCTTCCTCCTCCCCGACACCCCGGTCGTCACCTGGTGGCCGGGCAAGGGGCCACGACGCCCCGCAGACGATCCGCTCGGCAAACTCGGGCACCGGCGCATCGTCGACGCGAGCAAGGCGGGCGACTCGCTCGCGGTGCTGGCGCAGCGCCTCGAGACCTACTCCCCCGGCGACACCGACCTCGCCTGGACCCACATCACCCACTGGCGCGCGATCCTCGCGTCCGCGGTCGACCGGCCGCCGCACACCCCGATCACCGAGGTCGTGGTCACCGGGTCGCAGAACTCGCCCTCGGTGGACCTGATCGCCGGTTGGCTGCGGTCCACCCTGAACGTCCCGACGCGACGCCGCCGCGGCAGTTTCGAGATCCGACTCCACCGCGACGAGGGTCCGACCATCCTCGCCGTCGACGAGGAGAACAACGCCGTGCTGACGATGCCCGGCAAACCCGATGGACGCGTCGCCATGGGCCGACGTGAACTTCCCGCGTGTATCGCGGAGGAACTACGACGACTCGACACCGACGAGGTGTACATCGAAGCACTCAAGGGTGTGCCCGAGGTCGAGTTCACAGATGACACCGAAGGAGTTGCCGCCCGATGACCACCGAGACCCTCGTCTTCGACTCCAAGCAGGAACTCGTCGAGACCGCCGCGACCCGGTTCGTGGACCTCGTGACCCGGGCCCAAGCCGAACGCGGCGTCGCGAGTGTGGTGCTGACCGGCGGCAGCAACGGGATCGGCCTCCTGTCGGCGCTCGCCGCCGACAGCGGCACCATCGACTGGTCCAAGGTCGACATCTACTGGGGCGACGACCGTTTCGTCCCCGCCGACGATCCGGAACGCAATTCGGGTCAGGCGCGCGAGGCGCTGCTCGACACCGTGCCCGTCGACCCGTCGCGGGTGTTCCCGATGGCGCCGTCGGACGGACCGCTCGGCGACGACATCGAGGCCGCCGCCGCGGATTACGCCGCGATTCTCGCCGGCCGGTCGAGCGACGGCGTGGCGCCGGAGTTCGATCTCCATCTGCTCGGCATGGGCGGTGAGGGACACATCAACTCGTTGTTCCCGCACACTGCGGCCACCGCGGAGACCACGAAGTCGGTGGTCGCCGTCGAGGATTCGCCGAAGCCGCCGCCGCGCCGGATCACCCTGACCCTGCCCGTCGTCAACCGTTCCCGGCAGGTGTGGTTCCTGGTCGCCGGCGCCGACAAGGCCGAGGCGGTCGGTGCCGCACACGGTGGCGCGGACCCGGCCGACTGGCCCGCCGCCGGGGCGCGCGGCACCGAGGAGACCATCTGGTTCCTCGACGACGCGGCCGCCGCCGACATCCGGTGACCGTCCGCTAGCCCGAGTTCCGCAGCGCGGTGGCGAGGCCGTTCATCGTGAGCTGGATCCCGCGCCGCACGATCGGGGTGTCCTCCCCCGCACGGAAGCGCCGCAGCAACTCGACCTGCAGCAGGTTGAGCGGCTCGAGATACGGGAAGCGGTTGTAGACCGACCGCTTCAGCGCGGCGTTGTCGTGGAGCAGGTCGTCGGTGCCGGTGATCTTCGCGCACATCGCGATCGTCCGCTCGTGTTCGTCGACGATCATCCCGAACACCCGCTCGCGCAGCTCCTCGTCGGGCACCAGCTGTGCGTACCGGTGGGCCAGGCCCATGTCCGACTTCGCCAGTACCTGAGCCATGTTCGACATCACGGTGCGGAAGAACGGCCACTTGGCGTAGTACCGCCGCAACGTCTCCAACCGCTCCGGATCGTCCCCGACCCATTCCTCGAACGCCGAGCCCGTGCCGTACCAGCCGGGCAGCATCACGCGCGACTGCGTCCACGAGAGCACCCACGGGATGGCCCGCAGATCGGAGATCTTCTCGGTCTGCTTGCGCGACGCCGGCCGGCTGCCGATGTTGAGGGCACCGATCTCCGACAGGGGCGTCGAGGTGGTGAAGTACTCGACGAATCCCGGGGTCTCGTGGACCAGCCGGCTGTACGCGGCTCGCGCCTTCGCCGCGATGTCGTCCATGATTTCGTAGGCCGAATCGGATTCGTCGCCGAGGCCTTCGGTGTCCAGGAGCGAGGACTCGATGGTTGCGGCGAGCAGCGTCTCCAGGTTGCGCCGCGCCGTGACCGGTTCGGCGTACTTCGCGGCGATGATCTCGCCCTGCTCGGTGATGCGCAGCGAGCCCTGAACCGCACCGGGCGGCTGGGCCAGGATGGCGTCGTAACTGGGACCGCCGCCGCGCCCGACGGTCCCGCCGCGCCCATGGAACAGACGCAACCTGATGCCCGACCGCGACGCCACGTCGACCAGATCGAGCTCGGCGCGGCAGAGCGCCCAGTTCGCGGCCATGTAGCCGCCGTCCTTGTTCGAGTCCGAGTAGCCGAGCATGATCTCCTGAATCCCGTTCTGGGACTCGACCATCGCCCGATAGAACGGGACGTCGAGAACGGCGAGGAGGGTCGCTGCGCCCTGCTGGAGATCCTCGATCGTCTCGAACAGCGGAACCACGCGGACACTACACCGCGGAGAACCGTCATTCGCGTCGTAGAGGCCTGCCTCCTTGAGCAGGATCAGCGCCTCGAGCATGTCACTGACCGACGTGCACATGCTGATCACATAGTTGGGCACGGCCGCGGGACCGAAGGTCGCGACCGCCCTGGCGGCGGCCCGGACGATTCCGAGTTCCTTGGTGGCCAGCTCGCTCAGCTCGGCGTCGGGACTGGTCAACGGTCGACGCGCACGCAGTTCCGCGGAGAGGATCTCGACGCGCTCGGTCTCGTCGAGCGACGCATAGTCCGGATGCACACCCGCCCACGCGAGCAGCTCGGCGACCACTTCCTCGTGCATGTCGGAGTTCTGCCGCATGTCCAGTCCGGACAGGTGGAACCCGAAGGTGCGCACGGCTTCTCGCAGGGCGAGCAACCGGTCGTCGGCGATCGTGTCGTCGTTGTTCGCGCGCAGCGCGCCGTCGATCACATCGAGGTCGGCGAGGAGTTCGGCGGCGTCGCCGTACGGCTGTTTCCCGTCGATGAGGAAGAGGTCGCTCGAGGTGAGGAAGTCGTCGTCGAACATCTCCCGGGCGGTCGCCACCAGACGGGACCGGATGGAGCGCAGGGCGAGCCGGAAGGGCTCGTCGGCCCCCGGGTCGTCGGCGTCGGCCCCGGCGAGGTCGAACAGGGTGTCGCTGGCGTCGATGAGCCGGGCCGACATGCTGAGTTCCTGTGCGAGACTCTCGAGTTCGGCCAGGTGATGTCCGACTGCGGTCTGCGCGGCGAGCGTGGTGGCCAGGGTCACCACCTCGGAGTTCACGAACGGATTGCCGTCGCGGTCGCCGCCGATCCAGGACCCCATCCGGATCATCGGTTCGTCGGCGAGTCCGGCGTCGGGGTATGTCGAGCGCAGCGCGGTGCGTACCGCGGTGTTGATGGCGGGCACGACCTCGAAGAACGAGGCGTCGTAATAGCGGAGCCCGGAACGGATCTCGTCCTGGATGGTGAGACGTTCGAGGCGGATGAGGGCGGTCTGCCAGAGTGTCAGGATCTGACGCCGGATGGACTCGGTGACCTCCGCGTCCTCGTCCGGCATCAGCTCGGTGCGGCCGCGGAATCGCATCAGCTCGGTGATGCGGTTCTGGGCCTCGAAGACGGTGCGGCGGCGGGTCTCGGTGGGGTGTGCGGTGATGACCGGGATCACCGCGGCGTCGGTCAGGGCTCGACCGACCTCGTCGTCGCCGAGACCGGCATCGGCGAGTTTGCGGTAGGTGGCGGCGAGGCTGCTGTCCTGGGGCGGGTCACCGGCCCGGACGTGGATGGCGCGGCGCCGCTCGCGGTGGATGTCCTCGGCCAGGTTCGCCAGCAGCGCGAAGTGGCTGAACGCGCGGATGACCGGGACCGCGGTGGAGATGTCCAGATCGACGAACATGTCGGCGAGTTCGGTGCGGTCGATCTCGTTCCGGCGCACCCGGAATGCGGCCACGCGGGCGGCTTCGACGAGGTCGAAGACGTCGCTGCCGGAGTGTTCGCGGACGACGTCACCCAGGATCCCGCCGAGAAGGCGGATGTCCTCCCGTAGGGGTTCGGTGAGTGCTCGGCCCTCGTCGTCGACGACGATGTGGTCGACGATGGAGATCGATGGGCGCCAGTCCGGGACTCCCCGCGCGGGAACGGTTTCACTCATGCCGTCAAGTATCCCGGCAACCTACGGGCGCGGCATCCCGAGGCGCGAAGGGTGACTAGCCGGACAGTTTGATGTCGACGCCCACGCCGACGATGAAGATCACCCAGATGAGCCCGACGAAGATCGTCAACCGGTCCAGGTTGCGTTCGACGACGCTCGAGCCCGAGAGGCTGGACTGGACACCGCCGCCGAACAGCGACGACAGACCGCCACCCTTGCCGCGGTGCAGCAGGATGAGCACGATCAGCAACACGCTGGTCACGATCAATCCGATGTCGAGTGCACCTTGCACAGTCACGAGTCGCAACGCCCTTCCGTAAAGCCCCTACATACAGCTGTGGCAGGTCAACCCCCGAAAAGAGGCCAACCTGCCACAGTGTACGCGTGGGTGCGACCCGTCAGGGCAAGGGGCCACCCGCGGCGATCGCCGACAGCGTCGCGAACTCGTCGGACTTCAGCGATGCACCGCCGACCAACGCGCCGTCGACGTCGGGACGTCCGACGATGTCGCCGACGTTCTTGGCGTTGACCGATCCGCCGTAGAGGATCCGCACCGATGCCGCGGTCTCGGCGTCGGCGATCTCCGCCAGCGCCTCACGGATCGCCTTGCACACCTCCTGGGCGTCGTCCGCACTCGCCACCCGGCCGGTGCCGATCGCCCAGACCGGCTCGTACGCGATGACGGTCTGAGCGATCTCGGCCGCGGACAGACCGGCGAGCGATCCCTTGAGCTGCGCCACGTTGTAGGCCACGTGGTCGCCGGCCTCGCGGACGTCGAGCCCCTCACCGATGCACACGATCGGGGTGAGTTCGTGCTTGAGCGCCGCCTTCGTCTTGGCCAGCACGACCTCATCGGTCTCGTTGTGCAGGGTGCGACGCTCGGAGTGCCCGACCACCACGAAGGTGCAGCCGAGTTTCGCGAGGAACGCACCGCTGATCTCGCCGGTGTAGGCGCCCGAGTCGTGCGCCGACAGGTCTTGCGCACCGTAGGTGAGCAGGAGCTTGTCGCCGTCGACGACCGTCTGCACGCTGCGGATGTCGGTGAACGGCGGGATGACCGTCACATCGACCTTGTCGAAGTACTTCGCCGGGAGGGCGAAGGCGATCTTCTGAACCAGCGCGATGGCCTCGAGGTGGTTCAGGTTCATCTTCCAGTTGCCCGCGATGAGCGGTTTACGAGTTGCCATGGATCAGCTCTCCAGAACCTTCAGTCCGGGGAGTTCCTTGCCCTCGAGGTACTCCAGCGATGCGCCACCTCCGGTGGAGATGTGCGAGAAATCGGAGTCGGGCAGACCCAGAGTGCGGACCGCGGCCGCCGAGTCGCCGCCGCCGACCACGGTGAACGCGCCGTTGCCCGTCGCACCGGCGATGGCCTCGGCGACACCGCGGGTGCCCGCCGAGAACTTCTCGAACTCGAACACGCCCGACGGGCCGTTCCAGAAGATGGTCTTGGCACCCGAGAGGACCGCGGCGAATCGCTTCACCGATTCCGGTCCGATGTCGAGCCCCATCCAGCCGTCGGGAATGGCGTCCGAGGCCACCGTGTCCGATTCGGCGTCGGCGGCGAACTTGTCGGCCACCACGACGTCGACCGGCAGGTGGATGACGTCACCGAACCGCTCGAGCAGGCTCTTGCAGACGTCGATCTGATCTTCCTGCAGCAGCGAGGAGCCCACCGAATGCCCTTGTGCGGCAAGGAAGGTGAACGCCATACCGCCGCCGATGACCAGCGTGTCGACCTTGGGTGCCAACGCCTCGATGACGCCGAGTTTGTCCGACACCTTCGATCCGCCGAGGACGACGGCGTAGGGTCGCGTCACCTCTTCGGTGAGCTTGGACAGCACGTCGACCTCGGCCGCCACCAGCTCGCCCGCGTAGTGCGGGAGCAGCTTGGCGACGTCGTAGACCGAGGCCTGCTTGCGGTGCACCACTCCGAAGCCGTCGGAGACGAACGCGCCGTCGTCGCCGACGAGCTCGACCAGCGCTTTGGCGAGCGCCTCGCGCTCGGCGTCGTCCTTGGCGGTCTCCCGCGGATCGAAGCGGATGTTCTCCAGCAGCAGGACGTCGCCGTCGGTGAGTCCTTCCGCGCGGGCCAGCGCGTCGGTGCCGACGACGTCCCCGGCGAGCTGCACGTTGCGGCCGAGTTCCTCACCGAGGCGGGCGGCCACCGGCGCCAGCGAGAACTTCGGATCCGGCTCGCCCTTCGGACGACCCAGGTGCGCGGTGATGATCACCTTGGCACCGGCGTCGATGAGCGCGTTGAGCGTCGGCAGGGACGCGAGGATGCGACCCGGATCGGTGATCGTCGACCCGTCGAGCGGGACGTTGAAATCCGACCGGACCAGTACACCCCTGCCCGAAACACCTTCGTCCAGAAGGTCTTTCAGAGTGGGAACACCCATGAGGCGTTGACTCCTAAGGTCGTTGGGGGTGGGTCAGAGCGACTTGCCGACGAGACCGATGAGGTCGACGAGGCGGTTGGAGTAGCCCCACTCGTTGTCGTACCAGGACACGACCTTGGCCTGGTCGTCGATCACCTTGGTCAGGCCGGCGTCGAACAGCGAGCTGTGCGGGTCGGTGACGATGTCGGACGAGACGATCGGCGCGTCGTAGTACTTGAGGATGCCCTTGAGCGGACCGTCGGCAGCGGCCTTGAGCGCGGCGTTGATCTGCTCGGCGGTGGCGGTCTTCGACAGCTGGGCGGTGAGGTCGGTGACCGAACCGGTGGGGATCGGGACACGCAGCGCGTAGCCGTCGAGCTTGCCCTTCAGCTCCGGGAGCACCAGGCCGATGGCCTTGGCGGCACCGGTCGAGGTCGGCACGATGTTGATGGCGGCGGCGCGCGCGCGACGCAGGTCCTTGTGCGGGCCGTCCTGCAGGTTCTGGTCCTGGGTGTAGGCGTGGATCGTGGTCATGAGGCCCTTGACGATGCCGAACTCGTCGTTGAGGACCTTGGCCAGCGGGCCGAGGCAGTTGGTGGTGCACGAGGCGTTCGAGATGATGTTCTGGCTGCCGTCGTACTTGTCGTCGTTGACGCCCATCACGATGGTGATGTCCTCGTCCGAGGCGGGGGCGGAGATGATGACCTTCTTGGCGCCGGCGTCGAGGTGTCCCTGAGCCTTGGCGCGGGCGGTGAAGATGCCGGTCGACTCGACGACCACGTCGACGCCCAGGTCGCCCCACGGGATGGCGGCCGGACCTTCCTTGACCTCGAGGGCCTTGATCTTCTGCTCACCGACGACGATGGTGTCGTCGCCCTCGAGGGTGACGTCGTCGGACAGGCGACCGAGGATGGAGTCGAACTTCAGCAGGTGCGCGAGGGTCGCGTTGTCGGTCAGGTCGTTGACCGCGACGATCTCGATGTCGGTGGTGCCCAAAGCTTTTTGCGCTTCGACGGCACGGAAGAAGTTGCGGCCGATCCGGCCGAATCCGTTGACGCCTACCCGAACAGTCACAGTTGTGCTCCTTAGCGGTATTCATGGTCGGGCCTGGTGGTCAAGCCCGGTCTGGCCGCGCGTGAGCGGTCAGCGAAGCACACCTGAGTGGTCACGCCTCCGCCCACGTCGCCACCAGCCTAGTAGGCGACCCTCTGCTCGGCACACCGCAGGTCCGTGTCAGGCCTCGTCGAGCAGCTCGGAGGTCACCGCGGATTCGGTGTCGGGGATGCCGTCCTGGCGGGCCTTCTTGTCGGCCATCGACAGCAGGCGGCGGATGCGCCCGGCGACGGCGTCCTTGGTCATCGGCGGGTCGGCGAGCTGACCGAGCTCCTCCAGCGACGCCTGCCGATGGGTGATCCGGAGCTGTCCGGCCGCGATCAGATGGTCGGGCACCTCGTCACCGAGGATGTCCAGCGCGCGTTCCACGCGGGCCGCGGCGGCGACCGCCGCACGCGCCGAGCGACGCAGATTGGCGTCGTCGAAGTTGGCCAGGCGGTTGGCGGTGGCGCGCACCTCGCGGCGCATCCGGCGTTCCTCCCACACGAGCCTCGTGTCGTGGGCCCCCATCCGGGTCAGCAACGCCCCGATGGCCTCGCCGTCGCGGATGACGACGCGGTCGGCTCCGCGGACCTCGCGGGCCTTGGCCGTGACACCGAGGCGTCGGGCCGCGCCGACGAGGGCGAGCGCCGCCTCCGGCCCGGGACAGCTGACCTCCAGGGCCGACGACCGGCCCGGCTCGGTGAGCGAGCCGTGCGCGAGAAATGCTCCGCGCCAGGCGGCCTCGGCGTCGGCGACACTACCGCCGACGACCTGGGCGGGCAGGCCGCGCACCGGGCGGCCGCGCAGGTCGAGCAGCCCGGTCTGGCGTGCCAGGCCTTCGCCGTCCTTGGTGATCCGCACGATGTAGCGCGCCGACTTCCGCAGCCCGCCACCGCGCAGGACGTGGACGTCCGAGGCGTAGCCGTAGAGGTCGTGGATCTCGCGGCGCAACCGCCGCGCCACGTTGCCCATGTCCACCTCGGCCTCGACCACCACGCGACCCGCGACGATGTGCAGACCGCCGGCGAAACGCAGCAGCGCGGACACCTCGGCTCTCCGGCAACTCACCTGAGTCACCGACAGGCGACTGAGTTCGTCCTTCACCGCCGCCGTCATCGCCACCGGTACCTGTCCTCCTGTCAACAGACCACACGTCCCTCGAGTGAAAATCGCGGAGACATCGCCCGAATCAGGCGTCCGCTCGGTCAGAGTAACGGGTCAGTTCACCTTCGCACAGTTCGTTCACCACGGCGGCGACTTTCGCCGGGTCATGGACCTGCCGGCCCGGCACCGCGACGTCTCCGACATTCAGCTCCGCGCCGAACAATCCGGCCGCACGCACGAGGTGATCGCGTTCCCGTCCCGCGGGCACCGAGGACGCGTCCACGAGGACGTGGTCGACGCGGAAGGTGTTCGCATGGGCGTGCAGGACGTGGAGGTGGCGCTCTACCGAGAACCCCGGGGTCTCCCCCGGCTCGGGGGCCAGATTGACCACGAGGACCTTGCGAGCGCTGCTGCGCTGCAAGGCCTTCAACTGTTCGGGGACGAGCACGTGCGGGATCACGCTCGAGAACCAGGAGCCAGGCCCCAGCATCAGCAGGTCGGCCGATTCTATTGCGGTCAGCGCCGATTCGCAGGCCGGTGGGTCGCCGGGCAACAGCCGGACGCGGCGCACCTTGCCGGGCGTGGTGGCCACCGCGACCTGTCCCCGGATCTCGCGACTGATGCGTGGATCGGCCTCGAGTCCCGAGACGTCGGCCTCGATGTCGAGGGGCACGGTCGACATCGGCAGCACGTGCCCCGTGATGCCGAAGATCTCCCGCAACTCGGCGAGGGCCCCCACGGTGTCGCCGAGCACCTCGGTGAGTCCGGCGAGGAGCAGATTGCCGATCGGATGCCCGGCGAGCGCCCCACGGCCGCCGAAGCGGTGCTGGAGCACCTCGGCCCACAGTTCGTGCCGGCGGCGGGCCGCCGGGCCGTCGGCGGCCTGTGCGTCCGGCAACCCGTCGGGCGTACTCATCAAGGCGGCGAGCGCCATTCGCAGGTCGCCGGGCGGGATGAGTCCGAGTTCGGCGCGCAACCGTCCCGACGACCCCCCGTCGTCGGCGACGGTGACCACCGCGGTGATGTCGGCGCTCAGATAGCGCATCGCGGTCAGCGTCGCGTACAGGCCGTGACCGCCGCCGAGGGCGACGATCCGGGGTTCCCGGGAACTCATTCGCGCCCCAGATCACGATGCATGACCCGGACGTCGTAGGACGCGTGCCCGGCGTCGTCGACGGCGCGGCGCAACCGAGCCGACAGTTCCTCGGCGATGGCGACACTGCGGTGCTTGCCGCCGGTGCAGCCGACGCTGATGGTCATGTAGCGCTTGCCTTCTCGCAGGTAACCGCGGCCGACGATCGAGACCAGGCCGGTGTAGAGGTCGAGGAATCCGTCGGCGTCCGGTTGGCCGAGGACGTAGTCGCGGACCGGTGCCTCCCGGCCGTTGTGATCGCGTAGTTCGTCGATCCAGTGCGGATTGGGCAGGAAGCGGACGTCGGCGACGAGATCGGAATCGATGGGCAGACCGTACTTGAAGCCGAACGACTGCACCGCGATCGACAGCCGCGGTTCGGTGTCGCCCGGCGCGACGCCCTCGACGATCGCGCGCAGTTTGGCCGCGGTCAGCGCCGACGTCTCCACCACCAGATCGGCCACGTTCTTGATCGGGGCGAGGATCGCCCGTTCGCGGGCGATCCCCTCGACAAGAGTTTCCTTGCCCTGCAACGGATGTCGGCGACGAACCTGCTCGAAACGGCGGACCAGCACCTGGTCGCTGGCGTCGAGGTAGAGCAGCCGGGTCCGGATTCCGGACTCTTCGAGACGGTCCCGCAGCTGTTCGAGCTGATGGGCGAGGTTGTCGTCGGACGCGCGCAAGACCATGGCGAGCCGGGTGATCGCCGGATCGTCTTCGCGGACCATCCCGACCATCGTCGAGATCAACGAGGGAGGCACGTTGTCGGCGACGTACCAGCCGTCGTCCTCGAGCACGTTCGCCGCGGTGGAGCGTCCCGCGCCGGACATCCCCGTCACGAAAAGGACGGTGAAGTCGGTGTCGTTCGCCTCGGCGATCGCCGCGCTCTGCACTTCGGTGTGGTCACTCATCGGCACCTCGTCCCGTGTCACCGGTCGCCACCGTCATCTCCTTCTCGGCCCGCTCCGGGATCGGGGCCGGGTTCGGGGTCTGGTCGGGCGCCGCCACCTCGCCGGAGAGCGCGGTCTGGACCGCACGCGCCGTGGTGAGGCCGATCCCGGGCACCTGGGATATCTCATCCAACGATGCCTCGCGCAGGCGCGCAACCGAACCGAAGTGGGTCACCAGCGCGGTGCGGCGGGTTCGGCCGAGGCCGGGGACCCCGTCGAGCACCGACTCGGTCATGCGCTTGCTGCGCTTGCTGCGGTGGAACGTGATGGCGAACCGATGGGCCTCGTCGCGCACCCGTTGCAGCAGGAACAGTGCCTGGCTGTTGCGCGGCAGGATCATCGGGTCGTCGTCACCGGGCACCCACACCTCCTCGAGGCGTTTGGCGAGCCCGATCACCGAGACGTCGGTGATGCCGAGTTCGTCAAGGACCGCCGCGGCGGCGTGCACCTGGGGCGCACCGCCGTCGACGACGAAGAGGTTCGGCGGGTAGGCGAACTTCCGCGGTTGCGCCGTGGTGTCGGCCGCCGCGCTGATCTCACCGGACACCGGGGGCGGCGCGTCCCGGTCGGTGCGGTGGCGCAGGAACCGGCGCCGGGTGACCTCGGCGATGGACGCGACGTCGTCGGATCGGCCCTCGCCGGCGGCGTGCCGGATCGAGTAGTGCCGATAGTCGGACTTGCGGGGCAGACCGTCTTCGAAGACCACGAGGGAGGCGACCACATCGGTGCCCTGCACGTGCGAGATGTCGACGCACTCGATGCGCAGCGGCGCCTGATCGAGCAGTAGCGACTCCTGCAGTTCGGTGAGCGCCGCCGATCGGGTCGTGAGATCGCCCGCGCGTCGGAGTTTGTGCTGCGCAAGGGCTTCGCCGGCGTTGCGGGCGACGGTCTCGAACAGCGCTTTCTTGTCGCCGCGCTGGGGCACCCGCAACCGCACCCGGCTGCCGCGGAGACCGGACAGCCACTCCTCGAGCTCCTCGGCGTCGGAGGGCAACTCCGGCACCAGCACCTCGCGGGGTATGGACTCCCCGTGTGCCCGATCGGTCCCGACGTCGACGGTGGCGTCGAAATCGACCTGGGCGCCGTAGAACTGGGTGATGAACTCCCCCACCACGTCGCCGTCGGTACCGTTGTCGCTGCGCTCGACCACCCATCCGCGTTGGCCCCGCACGCGTCCGTCGCGGACGTGGAACACCTGGACCGACACCTCGAGCTGATCGCCGGCGAGCGCGATCACGTCGGCGGTGGTGCCGTCGCCGAGCACGACCGCCTGCTTCTCCATGGCGCGTCGCATCGCACCGATGTCGTCACGCAACCGTGCGGCACGCTCGAAGTCGAGCTCCTCGGCCGCGACGTTCATGTCCCGTTCCATCTTGCGGATCATCAGGTCGGTGCGGCCGGCGAGGAAATCGCAGAAGTCCTCGACGATCTCCCGGTGTTCCTCGGCATCCACCCGCCCGACGCAGGGGGCGGAGCACTTGTCGATGTAGCCGAGCAGACACGGGCGGTCGATCTGCCGATGCCGTTTGAACACACCGGCCGAGCAGGTCCGGGCCGGGAAGACCCGGGTCAGTAGGTCGACCGTCTCGCGGATCGCCCACGCGTGCGCGTACGGACCGAAGTAGCGCACGCCGCGCCGGCGCGGACCCCGGTACACGAACAGGCGCGGGTACTCCTCGTTCAGGGTGACCGCGAGCATCGGGTAGCTCTTGTCGTCGCGGTAGCGGACGTTGAAGCGCGGGTCGAATTCCTTGATCCAGTTGTATTCGAGCTGCAGCGCCTCGACCTCGGTGCCGACCACCGTCCACTCGACGGAGGCGGCCGTCGTCACCATCTGACGGGTGCGGGGGTGCAGCGAGGCGATGTCGGCGAAGTACGACGTCAGCCTCGACCGGAGGTTCTTGGCCTTGCCCACGTAGATGACACGACGATGCTCGTCGCGGAACTTGTACACCCCGGGATCGGTCGGGATGGACCCCGGGGCGGGTCGGTAGGTAGTCGGGTCGGCCACGTGTTCCAGGCTAGTGTCCGGGCCGGACAGTCCCGCGGTAGCGCTCCTCGAGTTCGCGGAATCGACCCATCGCGTCGATGGCGCGCTGACCGTCACCGGCCTGAACGGCCAGGACGGTGATGTGTTCGTCGGCCGGGAAGAGCAGCCACGCCCCGAAACCCTGCTCCGGGTAGGTGAGACCGAGAACACGGTCCCATTCGAAGAGCCGCGCCGACACCAGGTTGCGCACCTCGACGCCGGCGGCTCCGACGCGCAGTCGCGGGCGGGTGAACAGCAGGATGGCTGCCGAGATGAGCACGCCGATGAGGATGATCGCGATCTGGTCGGAACCGCCGAGATTGCGGACTCCGACGTCGTCGATCGTGAGCAGTAGACCGAACGTGATGTGGATGGCCATCACCACGACGGCGGCGGCGATGGCCCACCGCGGTAGGTTGCGGGGCCGGTAGACCAGGTCCCAGCCGGTGGAGTCGGTCGGCGGGGTGTCCGCGGGACTCACGCCGATGCTCCTCCGACCGCCACCGGGAGGGTTTCGCCACGCGCGAGCGCGCGCAGGGTCAGCGCCGACGCCAGCGCGGCGACCGTCGCCTGTGCGCCCTTGTCCTCCGTCGAGCCCGGGAGTCCGGCCCGTGCGATCGCCTGGTCCTCGGTGAGCACGGTCAGGACTCCGTTGCCGACCGGGGTCGACTCGTCGAGCGACACCCGCGTCAGGCCGGCGGTCACCGCGTCACACACATACTCGAAATGCGGTGTCTCACCCTTGATCACGACGCCCAGCGCGACGACCGCGTCGTGCGTCCGCGCCAGTGCCTGCACGATGACGGGCAGCTCGATGGCGCCGGCCACCTGCACGATGGTCGGGTCGACGACGCCGTTGTCGCGCGCGGCCCGGATGGCGCCGTCGAGGAGCGCGCCGCAGACGACCTCGTGCCACTGCGACGAGACGATCGCCAGACGCAGCGAGCCGGCGTCGGCGAGTTCGAGGGTCGGCTCTCCGTGGCCGCTCATGCAGGTGCTCCTTCGGACGCGCCGTCGGTGGGCTGGACGTGATCGTCGAGCCCGATCAGATCGTGGCCCATCCGGTCACGCTTGGTACGCAGGTACCGCAGGTTCTCGGCGTTGGCGCGCACCGGCATCGGGACCCGGTCGACGATGTGCAGACCGTATCCGTCGAGCCCCACGCGCTTGGCGGGGTTGTTGGTCAGCAGACGCATCGACCGTACGCCGAGGTCGACGAGAATCTGGGCACCGAGTCCGTAGTCCCGCGAATCGGCGGGCAGGCCCAGTTCCAGGTTGGCGTCGACGGTGTCGGACCCCGCGTCCTGCAGCTGGTAGGCCTGCAGTTTGTGCAACAGCCCGATCCCGCGACCCTCGTGCCCGCGCATGTACAGGATGATCCCGCGGCCCTCGTCGGCCACCATCTCCATCGCGGCGTCCAACTGCGGGCCGCAGTCGCAGCGCAGCGACCCGAAGACGTCGCCCGTCAGGCACTCCGAGTGCACCCGGACCAGGACGTCGTGGCCCTCGCCGTCCTCGCCGGTGACGTCTCCCTTGACGAGCGCGACGTGTTCGACGTCGTCGTAGACGCTGGAGTAGCCGACGGCACGGAAGTCGCCGTGCCGGGTGGGGATCCGGGCGTCGGCGACGCGGACCACGTGCTTCTCGTGACGGCGTCGCCACGCGATGAGGTCGGCGATCGAGATCAGTGCGAGATCGTGCTCGTCGGCGAACACACGCAACTCGTCGGTCTGCGCCATCGAGCCGACGTCCTTCTGGCTGACGATCTCGCAGATCACGCCGGCCGGGGCGAGGTCGGCCAGGCGGGCGAGGTCGACCGCGGCCTCGGTGTGCCCGGGACGACGCAGCACGCCGCCCTCCTTGGCTCGCAGCGGGACGACGTGGCCGGGTCGGGTGAAGTCGGCGGCCGCGGCGTCGGGGTCGGCCAGCAGACGCATGGTGGTGGCGCGGTCGGCGGCGCTGATACCGGTACCGATGCCCTCCCGGGCATCGACGGTCACGGTGTAGGCGGTGCCGTGCTTGTCCTGGTTCATCGAGTACATCGGCGGCAGGCCGAGCCGGTCGCAGGCGTCGCCGTCGAGCGGGACACACAGGTAGCCGGAGGTGTAGCGCACCATGAACGCCACCAGTTCGGGGGTCGCCTTCTCCGCCGCGAAGATCAGGTCGCCCTCGTTCTCACGATCCTCGTCGTCGACCACGACGACCGCCTTGCCGGCGGCGATGTCGGCGATGGCGCGCTCGATCGTGTCGAAGGCGACGGCGCCGCCACCCTCGGTTGCCGTCGCGTCGTTCCCCTCGCGCGGTGACTCGCTCATCAGAACCTCACTCGTTGTGCTCATTTCGCCCCCGCTACATCAGGAGTACCAGTCGTGTCCGAACCCAGGTGAAGGCGCTCGACGTATTTGGCGATGACGTCGACTTCGAGGTTGACCACGGTGCCGGGTCGGGCGGCGCCGAGGTTGGTCTCGTTGAGGGTCGTCGGGATCAGGGAGATCTCGAACCAGGAGTCGTCGCCGGACCCGCCGACCGCGGACACGGTGAGGGACACCCCGTCCACGGTGATGGAACCCTTCTCGACGAGATACCGGGTGAGCGCCGCGGGCACGGCGATCCGTACGACCGTCCAGTTCTCCGACGGGTTGACCGCGGCGATCGTGCCGGTGCCGTCGACGTGTCCCTGCACGATGTGGCCGCCGAAGCGGCCGTTCGCGGGCATGGCGCGTTCGAGGTTGACGGTGCTTCCGGCGGCGAGGTCGGACAGCGAACTACGGCGCAGGGTCTCGCCCATCACGTCGACGGTGAACTCACCGGGACGGAGGTCGACGACCGTCAGACACACGCCGTTGACGGCGATGGAGTCGCCGTGACCGGCGTCGGCGGTGACCACGGGCCCGCGGACGGTGAATCGGGCGGCGTCGGAGAGATCCTCGCGGTCGGCGATGACGCCGAGTTCTTCCACGATTCCGGTGAACACGCACTCCTCCTGCTCGCTCGGAGCAGACAGGGCGGCCTCGTGTCGCCTGTTCTCTCGCATCCGGACTGTGACCGTCGGCTTCGGATTCGCACCGAATCTGCTGTCCCTGCCTGGTGGCAGGCGCTCGCGGGCTGGACGATGCGGATCCACCGCACCCTCATCACCGCCGGTGGGGATTTCCACCCCGCCCCGAGAACTGGTGACATCGACGCTAGCACGGTCGGCGATGTCAGTCGCATTGCGATTCCGGTGAGCGAAATGCGTCGCGGGCATGTCGTCTCGCTCAGCTGTCGCGCGGGGTGGTCGACGGCCGCGACAGTGTGACGAGGACGTCCTCCCCGAGTCGGGTCACCGATCTCGTGCTGAACCGCTCGCCGTCGTCGAGGGTGGTCACGCCCGGGATCTCGACCGAACTGCGACCGGCACCCAGCACCAGCGGGGCGACGTAGGCGTGCACCTCGTCGACGAGGCCCGCCGCGAAGAACGCCCCCAGGATGTGTGGCCCGCCTTCGACCAGCACCCACAGCGCGTCGGGCAGCGCGGCGAGGACGTCGGCGGGGTCGTGGGACTCGACGCGGAACAGCGGTCCGCCGGCCGGATCCCGGAGCCGGGCGTCGGCCGGGAGGTCGCGGTGGCCGAGGACCACGCGCGCGGGCTGGTGCGGGTGGAGTGCGCCGTCGGCGGTGCGCGCGGTGAGAGTGGGGTTGTCGGCCAGCGCGGTGCCGGTGCCGATCACGATGGCGTCGATCCGGGCGCGCTGTGTGTGCGCGTGGTCGCGGGCCTGCGGGCCGGTGATCCACTGGCTGGTGCCGTCGGGCGCTGCGATCCGGCCGTCAATGCCAGACGCGATCTTCGCGGTGACGTGCGGACGACCGAGACGCTGACGGGTCAGCCATGGCCGTAGCGGCCCGTCCTCGACGGCGCCGGCGGATACTCCCCCGGTCACCCGGACCCCCGCAGCTCGCAGCGTCTCGGCACCACCGGCGGCGAGCGGGTTCGGGTCACTCACCGCGAACTGGACTTCGGCGATCCCGGCCTCGATGAGTGCCTGCGCGCACGGGCCGGTGCGGCCGGTGTGGTTGCACGGTTCGAGGGTGACGATCGCGGTGCCGCCTCGCGCGGCCTCGCCCGCGGCTCGGAGCGCCATGACCTCGGCGTGCGGCCCGCCGGGGGGTTGGGTCGCGCCGATGCCGGCGACGGTGCCGTCGGCGGCGAGGATGACCGCGCCGACGGGCGGGTTCGGTGAGCTGATCCCCATCGCCTCCCGGGACGCGCTGATGGCGCGTTCCATGGCGGCGGCGATGTCCATCGGGTCAGGCCTGGGTCTGTGCCCGTGCGGCGGCGGCCGACTCGCGGAGTGCGGCGACGGCCTGTCCGGGATCGTCCGCGCCGTAGACGGCCGAACCGGCGACGAAGCAGTCGATGCCGGCCTCGGCGGCCTCCTCGATCGTGTCGGCGTTGATGCCGCCGTCGATCTCGACGAGGAGCCGCAGGTCTTCGGCGTCGATGAACTTCCGGATGGCGCGGGCCTTGTCGAGGACCTCGGGGATGAACTTCTGACCGCCGAACCCCGGTTCGACGCTCATGATCAGCAAGGTGTCGAAGTCGCGCAGGATCTCCAGGTACGGCTCGAGCGCCGTACCTGGTTTGATCGACAGCCCGGCCTTGGCCCCGGCGGCGCGGATGTCGCGGGCGACGCCGATCGGGTTCTCGGTGGCCTCGGCATGGAAGGTGACGTTGTGTGCTCCGGCCTCGGCGTACGGCGGCGCCCACCGCTCCGGGTTCTCGATCATCAGATGGCAGTCGAGCGGGATGTCGGTCGCCTTCAACAGGCTCTCGACGATCGGCAGCCCCAGGGTCAGGTTCGGGACGAAGTGCGCGTCCATCACGTCGACGTGCAACCAGTCGGCGCGAGTCTCCCCCGGCTGCGCCACCGCAGCGGCCTCGGCTGCGAGATTCGCGAAGTCCGCGGACAGGATGGACGGGGCGATCATGGGCGCGGTACCGGCGGTGCACATGGTCGACAAGTGTAGGGCGCGGGTTCCACTACGGACGAAAGCGTGCCGGCGTCTCAGACGCCGCTCGCCGGCCAGCCGGGGGACGGGGGCAATACCGGCCACGGCTCGGGTCCTGTCTCGACCCCGACTCTCGGAAGCTCGGGGTTCGGGGGTAATGCGTTGCACGCGACGATATCGGCGCGGTTCTCTGAACCGACCCCCAAGCGGTCAAAGTATGACACTTTCCAGCTGCCGAACATTGTGGTGGATGGTGTGACCTGAGCGCCGTGCTGATCTACGGGTGGCATCTGCCGTCCAGAGCGCACAAAATCGATCGTGATCGGGAATGACCAACGTTTTCCGATGTTGCGCCACTCAACGCCAGCATCCGATCGTTGTTCGATCGACAGTAGCTCGCTACGGCATATCGTCAACCGAGTTCGGTTAGCTGTGTCCTCGCGCCTAAGGGGAGATAGAAAGAGCGTATTGACTACTCTACTTGTCTGACTGTTGCTCGCCACCAGACGAATTCGCTCATCGGTGTCTGGTGGCGATGCCGCCGCAAAACCGGGATATCCCCATTCCATCGACTGCCCTTCAAAGGCGAGTTCGAATGACTCGGTGTACGCGCGAACAAATGTCCCGTCGGCACTGGCGAGGTTCAGCACATTCGTCGGAATCCAGCGGAACGACATATCCAAGTCAGGCGGTAGACCTTTTCCATGGCGGGCCGACGAACTGCTCGTTGGTTGCTCGGAAGGCGACGGTGTCACACCACAACCAGCAACAAGCAGTGCCGCAACAAGCATCGCCGCGACGGTGACAGCCGGGAGCCACTCCGGCGATCGTCCGACGCCGCCTCTAACGCTTGTAAGCATCTTCCAAGTTTTCGTTGTGGCGATCAGCGAAAAGACTGATGTCGACTTTCATCTTTTGTTGGATGAACGAAGCAGCTTCGCTCTCGTCAGTGACGTTCGCCATCACACCGGTGCGCTTCATCTCGGCGAAATCAGCGTCTTTGTTCCCCATGAACAGATCCCGAAAGCCAGGGTCATCGGCGAGTTCCGGGTGGGTCTCGAAGTATCCCGTGAGGATCTGCACGTACTTCGCGTTGGGATTGATCCCGTCGTCGAACATGTCGTTGCGTAGCTGCTGGATCTCTGGGTCGGCCTTGATCGTGTCCGGATCGGTCGGTAACCCGGACAGATCCAGCTTCACCTGTGGCGCCGCGGTGTCGATGAGCACTTTGACAGCTGGATCTAGACCCGGGACGGCCGTGAGAAGCGACTTCGCGCTGTCGAACATGGCGCCGGCGACCGCCGCGTCGTGGGCGGCCAGGTGCCTGCCGTCGATTTTTGTTTCCTCGATGTGCGCGTCCAATCCGCCGATCATTGCTCCTTCGAGGCGTCCGGTGACTTCACCGAGCCCGTAGTCGTGCGGGTTCTTTCCGAACTCCTGTTGCATCACATCGACCTGCAAGGCGGTCAAGGAGTTGACGATTCTCCCAGCGGCGGCATCCGAATTCAGTACTTCGAAGGTCGACTTCAAGTCGCTTTCGTCAATTTTCGATACACCGTGCGTATGAAACAGCTCTGGATCTGCGCCTGCCAGGACAGCAGTATGTGAGCCGATCGCCGAGGCCAGCGAGCGAGTGAGCTCAGGGTTGAGTTCACCCAAGGCCATCTTCCGATCTCCGATGTCGATCAGCGCATCTTTGTTGTCGCCGAAGTACTGCGCGAGCGCCGTCGAGATGTTGCCGGCTCGTTCGCTTTCGAGCACTGCCTCCGGGGAGCTGCCTTCAGGGGCGTAGGCAGCACCCGGCATCCAGTCGAACAGCTTGTTGATCCCGTCAGCATGCTTACCCGCGCCGTCTGTCCAGTCGAAGGTCAGGAGGTGTTTGAGCGCATCCGTGTCCTTGAATGATCGGTCGTTGCCGTCGAGGTCGAACGTCTTCGGCATCGAGTTGTCAGACGGATTGCCGGTTGCCGACATTACCGCGTCGTGGACAGCGATATGGTCCGACCCTGCAACTCCGAGCATTCGGTTCAACAGGGATTCCACGGACGAGTCGGCTATGGTGCCGTCCTGCTTCGAGACGAGACGCTCATTCTCGTCGCCCGCCGCGATTTCACTGGCGCGCGCGATGAGCGCCCTGTCGACGTCACTCCCGAGCTGAACAGATTGCGACCCGTACGAGGCGAGACCAGGGTCCTCTGAGCGGTGTTCCAGGACATCCATGAGGTCGTTGAAGTCGTCAACAGAATCGAGCCGTGTGACATCGATCATCCGGCTACCGTCTACGCCAGACGGATCGTTGGAGATGCTGGCCTTCGATGCTGCCGGACCACTCAGAAGGTCCCGTATCGGCGCCGGGAGTTGGTTCAATCCTCCTGCCACGAGTGGCGTATTTGTCCCCAAGACCTCGGCGATCGAATTCGAATCGGTCTGTCTGGTCCGCAGGTTCGGGTTCCCCAACAGATAGACGCCGTCGCCGAGACCTCGTTTCAGGTTCTCTCGCTCTGCGCCGATGTATCTGTCGCCGAACGACTTCAGGGCATCAAGAGATAGCGGCTGCCCTTCGGGTCCACCACCCCAACTCGGTGTGTAGATCGCTTTCAGGTAATCGAACTGCTCCTTCGAAATCTCCGCGAAGTCCCCGCGGGCCAACGCGGCCCGCTGTTCCGCGGTCAGGCTGGTCGCACGGAAGAACCGATCTTTCTGCTCCTTCGTGGCACTACCACTCATGATGGCCTGGACATCGATGCTCGCCTGGCCGGGCGAGTAGCTCGACGCGAGTGGCGCATTACCTTCGGCATCGCCAAAGGCTGCCGCGAGAACTCTCGCCCCGTTGCGATCGTCCTCGCCCATCTGATCGGCCAGGGATTGCAACAAGAGGGTCGCCGTCTTCGCCTCCTCCGCTCGGGCGGCCTGAGCGTCGAGAATCGAGCGCTCGGTCGCACTTCCCGCCTCCACGCCCTTGAGCTCGGCCGCATAGTCTCGGGTGTCTCGTACCGTCCAGTCGTCGGCAACGCTGAACTCGTCCCGTTCCAGCCCGAGCGCTCGAACCAGTGCGGTAGTGCGATTCGGACTGATCTCAGACGACGTATCCCGGAGCAAAGTGGCGGCGCGGGTGATGTCGGCCCCGAGTTTGTTGATCTCGGTTCGATCGGAGTCGGTGCGCGCCTCACAACCCCGCTGGGAGTCCCCCACCCACCCTTTGGAGTCGCCCGCTTTCATCGGCGCTTCGGCCATCCTCTGGGTGAGATCGCTCAGGTCATCCACGGCCGCGTCGAGCGCAGTCGCGGCCGCATCCAGAGACATCAGGTCCCAGCCGTTGACGACGGAGCGCGATGGTCGCGACATCAGAACTCGCTGATGGCACGGAAGCCGCTGGCCAGGGACTCCTCGGTATCAGCAATGTCACCGGCGGCCTGGTAGCAGGTCTGCGACACCTGGTCCATTCTCGCCGCCGCGCGGCCCAGCAGTGAGCGGACGGTGTCGTCTTTGCCGGCGCACGCCGCGCCGATCGCCGACGCCGGCATCGCCCCCGACGCATCGTCGAAGGCGGACTTTCCGGTCCACAGAGCTCGTGTCTCCGATGAGCATCGAGCGAGCGCATCGCCCACGCCGGTGATGACACCCAGCTCCTCGACACCGAACCGCTCAGCCATACAAACCCCCGAGTTTGCACCGACAACGACGTGGCGGACCGCCACGACGAACAACCTAGTACAGCATCACCGGACTATGCGTTCGCCATCCACAATCACGACGCTGCGAGTATCTGGATCAGGCTGGTTTCGACGCCGCTGCGTGCGGGCGGTTGATGCCCGATCGCGGGCGGAGCGACACTGCGGTGTCGTCGCGCGGTCGCGGTGATCACGTCGCGGCTGAGTCGGCCAGACCCAGAAGGGGCCGTTCGGGCAGGACGAGGTTCACCACGACCGGCGTCGGCTGGGAAGGATCTCCACCTGGCTGGAGCATCAGCGCGTTGTCTGGACCGAGCGCACGGCCCGTCCAGGACAAACCCGAAGTCGAGCGATCGCAGCGACGAGTGATTGACGTGACCGGCCACGTGATCGGCGAAGAATCACTGCTTGCCGGCAGATCTCAGTTGTTGGGCGGAGGTAGTTCGAGTGCCCGCGAGTGGCGCATCCGCCACGTCAGGAACGCCATACCGAGCCTCGCTCGGCCGACTCCGTCGAGGGGGTCGAAACCCAGTGCATCCGTAAGGATTTCGACCCGGGACTGCATTGTCGAATGATGAATGTCGAGGAGTCTCGCCGACTGTCGCACACTGGAAGAATCGAGCAGTGCCCCCACGGTGGGGCGGACCCACTTGAGATCCCGAATGGAATCGAGCGCGTCCACGTCGGGATTTGTTGCCGCGGAGGGGGAATCGGCAAGCAGATGAACCAGCCCACCGTATCGTTCCGCATCCACGGCTCGGTGGGGACTCTCGCAGAGTTGGAGGGCGATGAGTGCGGTTCTGAACGAGTCCGCCAGTCGGTCGATGTGGGCGGTGACACCCAGCCCGCACGGCGTCATGGGGGCATCCGCACACGTCGCATCCTCCGGCGCGATCAGCGCATGAATTGTCCCGATCGCGGTTGCCATCACGTCTTGAGGCCAGGACGGGTGCGTAGTCCACTCGGCGAACAGAGTGCTGGCAACGGCCCGATAGCGCACATCCGGAGTGAGACCCAGACGGCACGCGGCTTCGCGACGATCGTCGATCGGCGTCTCGCGATCGAACAGCACCGCGATATCACGACGAGTACGCTCCGGTGCGGCACCGGCCAGTCGAACGCCGACCGCGAGACCGAGCCGCTCCAGAATGATTGCATCGGTGGGCAATTCGGGACCGTGACGTTCCAGCCACACTTCGCCACCGTCCACCTGTAGTCCACGACGCATCGGCGGGAGACCTCCGCCGAGGGGTTCTCCAAGCACTGACACTCGATAGGACGAAGAACCATGCGAGCAGCCCGCCGGGCACCCTGCCAGGGCTGCGGCGGTGGCGAGCAGACCCTGGATGTTGACGTTGCCGACGACCAGTTCGTCGAAGCAAGCTATCACCCTCAGACCCACACTCGCGTTCGGATCCAGTGCAGCGATGCGACCGAGGAGTTCCTGCACGTCGCCTCCCTGGAGAATGGTGGATCATGTGATCGGATCAACACTACGCCGCTACGCCTGTGCCGCACCGGCACACCGGCACACCGGCACACCGGAGGTCGGATGGATCGGGGGCACGGGCGGCGTCGCAGGCAGATCGGCCGTCAGATCCGCCTCGCCTTCCCTAGCTCTGCAGGGAGGCGTACACGGCGGTCTCGAAGTCGAGGTATCCGCCAACCGACCCGGCGTCGGCGAACGGCAGGATCTGAGTCGCCCAGTAGCCTCCGATCTTGTTCTGCCGGTCGATCCAGTAGTAGAGGTTCGCCAGGCCCGCCCACGCGAGGGAACCAGCAGGACGTCCGGTGGGAGCATCGTGTTCATTGATCATGAAGGTCAGCGCCCACGACTTCGGCATTCCGGGAAAGAACTCGGCGTCGTTGCTCAGACTCGGGATGACGCCGGGCAGTCGCGTGATCTTCATCGATCCCGGCAGATGGTTTCGCGCTGCGAGATCGACGGTCGCCGGGCTCAATATCGGCTCGCCGGAATCAGCGCGGCCGTCGGCAAGCCACATCCGGATGAATTTCAGGTAGTCGCCGACTGTGGAATAGAGGCCGTGACCGCCCATGTGCACTTCGGGCTCGTCGGGCAGAGTGAAGTCGTGGTCAGGCGCCAGGGACCCGTCGGCGGCTCGGTGATGGATGGTGGCAGTGCGTTCGCGCATGGAGTCGGTTCTGGTGAAAGCAGTATCACTCATCCCCAGCGGCGCGAGAATCCGCTCGGTGATCACTTCTCCGAGCCGTTTGCCGGCGATTCGTTCCACCACCAGCCCCGCCCAGTCGATGTTGGTGCCGTACTCCCACGCGGTACCCGGATCGAAGAGCAGAGGCGTCTGGAGCGATGCCATCGTGGACGTGACAATGCTCGGCTGGCCGTGCTCGGCGGCGAGTCGCGCATACACCTCGTCGAAGAAGTCATACGCGAACCCAGCAGTGTGGGTGAGCAGATGGCGAGTCGTGATCTCCGATCGGGGCGCACGCAGGCGAGGCTGACCTCGATCGTCGAACCCCTCGATGACAGCCACGTCACCAAGCCGCGGCTCGTACTCGCGGGCCGGGGCATCGAGATCGAGGTCTCCGCTCTCCACCAGCTGGAGAACGGCGGTACCTGCGATCGCCTTCGTAGTGGAGAAGATGGCGAAGACCGTGTCGTCGGTCATCGGGTCCGGTTCGTCCAGCGCGCGGACACCGGAGTGGCCCAGGTAGACGGTCTCCTTGTCGGTGGTCACTCCGGCCACGACACCAGGAACTCCCTGTTCGCCGGCCGATGCCACTCGGACCACCGCATCGGCAAATTCGGCAACTCTGTCGGAATCGACTGTGCGAGTACTCATTTCGAACCTCTCGTTGTGTTGACGCGGGCGTGTGGAACCACCGCCGGTCCATCTGGTGTCGGGCGGAAGAGTGTCGGTTGCGTGAGCGCCGCTCTCAGTCGGCAAGCATCCGCTGCATCCACAGCAGTCTTGTGTGCAGCATGGCCTTGGCCAACGCGGTGTGCGGCGCAAAAATGTCGCAGGCATGGAATGCTCCGGGCCACACATGCAGCTCGGCGTTACCGCCGGCGGCCCAGATCGTCGAGGCGTAGGCGATGACCTCGTCCCGGAAGATCTCACAGTCACCGACGTCGAGAAACGCCGGCGGCAGACCCGACAGGTCGGTCTCGCGAGCCGGGACCGCGTAGCGGTGGGCGTCTTCTGTCCGGTAGGTGGCACCCAGATAGGCCCGCCAACCGGTCTCGTTGGACACCCGGTCCCAGACTCCGACGCCGTCGAATTGCGTTGTCGACGGTGCGATACCCCGATCGTCGAGCATCGGATAGGACAACATCTGGCCGCGGAGGGGTGGCGTCGAACACCGGTCGCGCGCGGCAAGTGCCAGCCCCGCGGCAAGACCGCCACCGGAACTCGCACCGGCGACGACAATTCGTGTGGGATCGATTCCCAGTACGCCGGCCTGCGACACCATCCACTCGAGGGCGGCGTACATGTCCTCGCGCGCGTACGGATCCGTGTATTCCGGTGCCAGCCGGTACTCGGGACTCACCAACACCGCTCCGAGATGTTCGACCCAGTCGAGATTCGCGTCGAGCGCATTGAAACGGTCACCGAACATCAGGCCGCCGGAGTGCGCGTAGAGCACTGCCGGCCGGCGGCCGGCCGCCGTGGGCGAACGAAACACGGACACCACGATGGCGTCGCCCCGGTACCCTGCCACCTCGTACTCGAGGTGGTCAACCGCGCGACCGGCGAGCGTCTCAGCCACCGGTCGGGATGCATACGAACGACGCATGAAACCGATCAGGTCGGGTGTCACGGTGGGCGGAAACATCCCACCGACAACAGCCAGGCCGGCGCGAAGCTCCGGATCGAAAGCAGGTCGAGCCTGCGCCCTGGGCTGTGTCATAGAGCACAGTTTATGGAACCTGTGGGAGCTGCGGAACCGCCGGATGTGCCCTGTTCGGCTGTCGTCGACCGCCATATGGCGGCCGTCCGGAAACCTGGCCGTGAGCCGGCACGCAACCGCCGGCCACTAGTCCCGCGTCAACGCCGCCAGGAACATGGCGTCGGTGCCGTGGACATGCGGCCAGAGTTGAACGTGGGGTCCGTCGCCCAACAGGTCCGGGCCGAGCTTGCCCACCGTCACCAACGGGCGGGCGTCGAGTTGGCGCACACCGTCCGTCGACGCCAGGACGTCGGCCACCACCGCCGTCGTCTCGGCCGGGTGCGGCGAACATGTCGAATAGACCACGATGCCACCGGGTTTCACGAGACGCAGCGCTTCGGCGAGGAGCTCCTTCTGCAGGACGACGAGTTCGTCGACGTCGGCATTGGTCCGGCGCCAGCGGGATTCGGGTCGTCGGCGAAGCGAGCCCAGGCCCGAGCACGGGGCGTCGAGCAGGATGCGGTCGTAACCGGCGTCGAGCCCACTGGACCGGGCGTCGGCGACATGGATGGTGACCGGGAGGTCGGAGACGACCTTGCGGATCAGGCCGGCGCGATGCTCGGACACCTCGACCGCATCGAGTCGGGCACCGTCGATCTCGGCGAGCGAACCGATCAATGCGGCCTTCCCGCCGGGGCCGGCGCACATGTCGAGCCACCGCCCAGCGTCGTCGGCGACCTCGGCCACGGTCACCGCACGGGCGATCAGTTGACTGCCCTCGTCCTGGACACCCGCGTACCCCTCACGGATCGCGGCGACGTCGCCGGGATCGCCGCCCGGGAGGTACACGCAGTACGGGGAGTAGTCGCCGACCTCCCCCTCACTGGTGAGGGCGAGTTCCTCGGCGGTCATGAACCCCGGACGAGCGACGAGGTGGACCGGCGGTCGCTCGTCGTCGGCGGCGAGTGCCGCCTGCAGCTGTCCCGCCGAACCACCGAGAGCGTCGCGGAACACCTCCGCGATCCAGCGCGGATGTGCGTACTGGAAGGCGAGATAGCCGACGAGATCGTCCGCGGGCGACGGTGCGAGCTCGTCCACCCACATGTCCTCGTCCTTCTGGGAGACCTTGCGCAGCACCGCGTTCACGAAACCGGAAGGCCCCATCCCGTTTTCGGCGCGCACCAGGTCAACCGACGTGGAGACCGCCGCATGTGCGCCGACCCTCGTCCGCAACAGCTGATAGGTGCCGAGTCGCAGGACGTCGAGCACCGTGCCGTCGATGTCGGCGACCGGCCGTTTCGCGGCGGAGGAGATCACCGCGTCGAGTAGACCCTGGGCCCGCGCGGCCCCGTAGGCCAGTTCGGTGGCGAACGCAGCGTCTCGTCCCTCGATCTGTCTGTCGCGCAGCATCTTCGGCAGGACGAGGTTGGCATACGCGTCGCGTTCGCGCACCGCGCGGAGGGTGTCGCGGGCGGCCACGCGCGCGGGATCGAGGTCCTTCTGCCGGAACTTGCCGCTCATCCCAGGACCGTCCCGTCAGTCAAGCGCGCGCCACGAGCCCAGTCGGCGGCGGGCATCGGCTTCTTCCCCGGCGGCTGTACGGTGCCGAGTCTCACCGGCTGCGAACCGGTTCCGACGAACACCGCCTTCTTCGTGACGGCGAGTGCACCGGGCGCCAGGGCGCCGTCCCGCACCGCGTCGGGCAGACCGGGATCCTCGGCCGACGCGACCGACACCGGCCCGACCTTGATCCGTGCGTCGTCGAGGCTCGTCCACGGTCCGGGTGCGGGCGTGTAGGCGCGAACCAGGCGATCGATGATGTGTGCCGGCAGTTCCCAGCGGATCCGCGCGTCCTCGACCTCGACCTTGGGCGCGTGGCTCACCCCCGTGGTGGGCTGCGGTTCGGGGGCGAGTTCACCGGCCTCGAGGCCGTCGAGCGTGGACAGCAACAGTCCCGACCCGGCATCGGCAAGACGCCCGAGCAGATCACCGCTGGTATCGGTGGGTCGGATGGTCTCGGTCAGCACCCCGAAGACCGGACCGGTGTCGAGACCCTTCTCGAGCCGGAACGTGCTGGCCCCGGTCACCTCGTCGCCGGCGGCGATCGCGGCCTGGACCGGAGCGGCACCGCGCCAGGCGGGCAGCACCGAGAAGTGCAGATTGATCCAACCGTGGCGCGGCAGGTCCAGCAGTCCGGGCGGTACGAGCCCGCCGTAGGCCACGACGGCACCGCAGTCGGGAGCCCAGCGCCGGAGCACGTCGTCGACCTCCGGCTCCGACAACCGGCGCGGGGTGATCACCTCGAGCGCATGCTCGTCGGCGAGCTGCCCGACCGGTGACCGCATCACCTTGCGGCCGCGGCCTGACACGGCGTCGGGCCGGGTGATGACCCCGACCACCTCATGCGAGGGCGAGTCGATGAGGGCCTGCAACGACGGCACGGCGACCTCGGGGGTACCGGCGAAAACGATGCGCATTCATCCGATCGTAGGCGGGTCGATCTGCACCCGGATCGGCCCGGTCTGTCGATGTGTGTTGCGGCGCACCTGTCCCGCGACGAGCGCCTCGGCGAGGAGCCGTCCGTGCTTGCGCGGCAACCGCACCAGGATGCGATCCATCTCGTCGTCCGCGGCGGCCTCCCACTCGGCACTGCCGGCCGGCGGGCGGACGCCGGGCGGCAACGGCACCGGGCCGAGAACATCGGCGTCGGAGGGTAACTCGAGGTGCTCGACGAAGTCGGTGATCACCCCGGTCGGCCCGTCGACCGACGCCATCGTCACCGCCGGGGGGAATCCGAGTTCCACGCGTTCCTGCAACTGGATCGACGCGAAACCCACCGGGTCCCAACGGATCAGGGCCTGCACGGGTGCGAGCGCCGAGTCGGCGACGATGACCACTCGCCCACCGTCACCGTGCGGGGTCACCATCGCGGCGAGCGCCATCCACCGCCGGACCGCATGCTCCTCGGCACGCAGGTCGGCCCGGTCGAGCTGGGCCCAGGTGTCGACGACGATCGCGGCGCCGTACCCGCCCGGGGCCACCGGCTCCGCGCCAGGCGTCGCGACGACGAGCCGTGCGCCGGGTTCGATCTCGTCGAGGATCGTGTTGCCGCCGCTGGTCAGCACCGGCACGCCGGCGAAAGCACGCCCCAGCTCCTCGGCGGTCCGGCGCGCACCGGTCACCGTCGCGCGCACCGAGGTGTTGCCGCACTCCGGGCAACGGAAGGACCGTTCGGGCCGTCCGCACCATCGGCAGCTCAACCGTTGGTCGGCATCGAGCTGCAGCGGTCCGTGACAGGCCCGGCACCGCGCGTGTTCGCGGCAGCGGGTGCATGCGAGCGACGGCACGTAACCCCGGCGCGGGACGCTGAAGATCACCGGACGATCGGCGGCGAACGCCGACCGCGCAGCGTCGAACGCGACTTCGGGGATGCGTGCCGACCGGGCCATGGGGTCGCGGGCGACCTGCCGGTCGTCGTCGGAGATGGCCTGGACACGGGGGCTGCGGGTGCGGACCGTCGTGCGGTCGGCGACGAGGTCGTGGGCCCAGCCCGAGACCACCAGCGCCTGCGCCTCGGCGGTCCGGGCGAACCCGCCGAGCAGCAGGCCGCACCGCTCGTGGTGCGACCGCAGCACCGCCACCTCGCGGGGATGCGGGTAGGGCGCCCGCGGGTCGGCCATGCTGTCGTCGCCGTCATCCCACACGACGACCAGGCCCAGGTCCTTGACCGGCGCGAACACCGCGCTTCGGGTACCGATCACCAGCTGCGCGGCACCGCGGCGCACGGCCAGCCAACGACGGTAGCGCGCGGTGGGTCCGAGTCCGGCGGACAGCGCGACCCCACGGTCGCCGATCAATGGCTCACACTCGGCCCACACCCGATCGAGATCCCGCTGATCGGGCACGACGAGGATGCACCCGCGTCCCACTGCGAGTGTCGCCGCCGCGAGTTCGGCGAGACGGCGCGGCCAGTCCTCCCCCGGTAGGGCCTGCCAGACGGCCCGCGGATGGCCGTCGGCCAGGTTCTCCACGTAGGAGTCGGCCAGGGCATACCGATGCCAGTCGGCGAGTTCGGGTGATGCGACGACAGCAACCGGGTCGGGCGTCGTCTCCTTCTCGGTGCGCGCATGCCGCGGCGGTATCGCCAGACGCACGACGTCGCCCATGGTCCCCGCATACCGATCGGCCACGGCGCGACACAGCGTCGCCAGTTGCGGGGTCAGCACCGGTTCCGCGGACACGACACGGTCGAGCCACCCCAGCTTGCCGGGGTGATCGCTCTTCTCGATGCGGTCGAGAAGGTAACCGTCGACGAGCCGGCCGGAGAATCGCACGCGGACGCGCACGCCGGGCTGCGCGGCCTCGTCCTGGTCGGCGTCGATCAGGTAGTCGAACGGCCGGTCGAGATGCGCGAGTCCCAGAACAGGCAGAACACGGGCCACCGGCAGCTCAGCGGCCGGGACCCGTGCTCCTTTGGGTGTCAGTGAGAGTACTTCCGCAGAGGGTCTACAGACCCGCGGCGGCCCGCAGCTTCTCCGCGCGGTCGGTCCGCTCCCACGGCAGGTCGACGTCGGTGCGGCCGAAGTGGCCGTAGGCGGCGGTCGGCGCGTAGATCGGGCGCAACAGGTCCAGGTCGCGGATGATCGCGAGCGGACGCAGGTCGAAGTTCTCCTTGATGACGCGCTCGATGACGGCCGGATCGACCTTCTCGGTGCCGAAGGTCTCGACGAACAACCCGACCGGTGCGGCCTTGCCGATGGCATAGGCGACCTGGACCTCGATGCGGTTGGCGAGCCCCGCCGCCACGGCGTTCTTGGCGACCCAGCGCATCGCGTAGGCGGCGCTGCGGTCGACCTTCGACGGATCCTTGCCGGAGAACGCGCCACCACCGTGGCGGGCCATGCCGCCGTAGGTGTCGACGATGATCTTGCGACCGGTCAGCCCGGCGTCACCCATCGGACCGCCGAGGACGAACTTGCCGGTCGGGTTGACCAGGAGGCGGTAGTCGGTGGTGTCGAGGGTCGGCAGGTCGATCTCGGCGAGTACCGCGTCGACGACCTGCTTCTTGATGTCCGGGGTGAGGAGGTTGTCGAGGTCGATGTCGGCCGCGTGCTGCGTCGACAGGACCACGGTGTCCAGACGAACCGGCGTGTCACCGTCGTATTCGATGGTGACCTGCGTCTTGCCGTCCGGGCGCAGGTACGGCAGCGTGCCGTTCTTGCGCACCTCGGTGAGGCGGCGCGACAGGCGGTGGGCCAGCGCGATCGGTACCGGCATGAGCTCGGGGGTCTCGTTGGTGGCGTAGCCGAACATGAGGCCCTGGTCGCCGGCGCCCTGGCTGTCGATCTCGTCCTCCGAGATGCCGCTGCGGCTCTCGTGCGAGTTGAAGACGCCGCCGGCGATGTCCGGGGACTGCGCACCGATGGCGACGTTCACGCCGCACGACGCGCCGTCGAATCCCTTCGTCGAGGAGTCGTAGCCGATCTCGAGGACCTTGTCGCGCACGATCTTGGGGATGTCGGCGTAGGCGGTGGTGGTGACCTCGCCGGCGACGTGCACCTGCCCGGTGGTCACGAGGGTCTCGACCGCGACACGCGCCTTCGGATCGTCGGTGAGGATGGCGTCGAGAATCGAGTCGCTGATCGCGTCACAGATCTTGTCGGGGTGTCCCTCGGTGACGGATTCGCTCGTGAACAGGCGTGACGAGGTGGTCATCAGATCCTCTCGAGATCTACGCGCGTCGGTGGTCGACGCGCCGCTGGCAGTGTCGGCCAGGTCCGACTGGCCGGGTGAATACATCCAACCTAATCGGTCGGTCGAGCTCCTCGACCATCAGGCACCAGTTGGCGCACTTCGTCAAGTATCCGGCTCGACATGAGTGTTTTCGACCCGAAGGGCAATGCAGTCTCGTCGCCGGTGGCGGCGAGCAACCAACCGGTGTTGTCCTCGGTCCCGAAGGCCTTGCCGTCGCCGACGGCGTTGACGACGAGCAGGTCACAGCCCTTGCGAGCGAGTTTTGCGCGACCGTGGTCGAGGACTCCGCCCGTCTCGTCGCCGGTCTCGGCGGCGAAGCCGACGATCACCGTCTCGCGGGGGATCCGGCCCTCGTCGCGGGCGGTGACCAGCCCGCGCAGGATGTCGGGGTTGGTGGTGAGTTCGATGGGCGTCGGGCCCGTGTCGCCCTTCTTGATCTTGGCGTCGGCGACGGCGATCGGGCGGAAGTCCGCGACCGCGGCGGCCATGATGACGACGTCGGCGTCGGCCGCGCGCTTGGTCATCTCGTCGGCGAGTTGTTCGGCGGTCGAGATCCGCACGATCGACACACCGGCCGGGTCACCCGGGTCGGCGGTGGACCCGGCGACGACGGTGACGCTCGCACCGCGTTGCGCAGCGGCGCGGGCAAGGGCGAAGCCCTGCTTGCCGGAGCTGTGATTGCCGAGGTAGCGGACCGGGTCGAGTGGTTCTCGGGTGCCGCCGGCACTGATGAGCACCCGGACCCCGGCGAGGTCGTATGGGAGTGCATCGGACCGGGCGAGGAGCAGTTCACCGATCAGTGCGATCTCCTGCGGGTCCGGGAGGCGGCCGCGGCCGGAGTCGGTACCCGTCAGGCGCCCCGACGCCGGGGTCATCACGACCGAGCCGTGGGACCGGAGCGTCGCCACATTGGCCTGCGTGGCGGGGTGCTCCCACATCTCGGTGTGCATGGCCGGGACGAACAGCACCGGACAGCGGACGGTCAGCAGCGACGCGGTCAGCAGATCGTCGGCGCGTCCCTGGGCGGCGCGGGCCATGAGGTCGGCGGTGGCCGGGGCGATGACGACCAGGTCGGCACCCTGCCCGAGGCGGACGTGGGCGACCTCGTCGACGTCGTCGAACACGGTCGTGGAAACGGGATTACCGCTCAGCGCCTCGAAGGTCGCCTTGCCGACGAACTCGAGTGCTGCCGGCGTCGGCACGACACGGACGTCATTGCCGGCCTCGGTGAAGTGCCGGATCACCGAACAGACCTTGTAGGCCGCGATCCCGCCGCCGACGCCGATCAGTACGCGACGCCGGGTTCCGGTCGCTGTCGTCATCAGGGGGCCGGGACTATTCGCCCTCGGTGTGCTCGAGCAGGTCGGAGTGGATCTCGCGCATGGCGATCGAGAGCGGCTTCTCCTGGAGGCCGGGCTCGACCAGCGGGCCGACGTATTCGAGGATGCCGTCGCCGAGCTGGTTGTAGTAGTCGTTGATCTGGCGTGCACGCTTGGCCGCGTAGATCACGAGCGCGTACTTCGACGACGCGCGATCGAGCAGGTCGTCGATCGGCGGATTCGTGATGCCCAACGGCGTGTCGTAGGCCGGTGCGTCGGCGATCTCGGTGATGTCGAAATTGGTCGGGGTGCTCACACGAACTCCTGCGTCGAGGTCTGGGTGTCGGAAAGGGCCGGTCAGGTCGCGGATGCGGCCGGC
This sequence comes from Gordonia sp. SGD-V-85, assembly GCF_001456905.1. NCBI lineage: Bacteria > Bacillati > Actinomycetota > Actinomycetes > Mycobacteriales > Gordoniaceae > Gordonia > Gordonia sp. SGD-V-85. The sequence continues at coordinate 40,990 of NZ_LNQO01000003.1, read as the reverse complement.
TGTTCAGGTCCGACCAGCAAGGATACCAACTGATCGGCTGCTCGGTCGACTTCGCTGTTCACGATGACGTGGTCGAACTCGTCCTGAGCGGCCATCTCGGTGCGTGCGGTGGCCAGTCGGCGCTCGATGGCCTCGGGCGTCTCGGTGGCCCGGCCGGTCAGTCGGGACACGAGTTCGTCCCAGCTCGGCGGTGCGAGGAACACGGTGACCGCCTCGGGGAGTCGGGCGACGACATTGCGTGCGCCGACCAGGTCGACCTCGACCAGAACCGGCTTGCCGGCCTCCAGTGCGGCCAGGACCGGGGCGATCGGGGTCCCCGAACGCTGCAGGCCGCCGTGGATCTCGGCCCACTCCAGGAGCTCGTCGGCGGCGATCATCTCGTCGAAGTCGGCGGCGGAGACGAAGTGGTAGTCGCGGCCGTCGACCTCGCCGGGCCGCGGATCGCGGGTCGTCGCCGACACGCTGAAGTAGACATCGGGCATCGCGGCGCAGACCTTGGCGACCACGGTGGACTTGCCGACGGCCGAGGGGCCGACCAAAACGATCAGTCGACCCCTCGTGCGTCCGGTTCCCTCGCGGTCCGGGCGGTTGTTCACCGTCCGGACCACGGGTTCGTCCCGCTGCCGTATTCGGTTCGCTTGCTCACGCTCAGGAGCTGAACTTCTCGAGCAGAGCCTTGCGCTGACGGTCGCCGAGACCGCGCAGGCGGCGGGTCGGGGCGATCTCGAGCTCGGTCATGATCTCCTGCGCCTTGACCTTGCCGACCTTGGGCAGGGCCTCGAGCAGGGCCGAGACCTTCATCTTGCCCAGGATCTCGTCGTTCTCGGCATCCTTGAGCACCTGCTGGAGATCGGTGCCACCGCGCTTGAGGCGCTCCTTGAGCTCCGCGCGGACACGACGAGCGGCAGCTGCCTTCTCCAACGCAGCGGCGCGCTGCTCATCGGTCAACTGGGGAAGGGCCACGGGGTTCCTCCGTCTTTCGTTCTCGAGTGGGACTGCATCGTTCGCCCAGAAGGCGTCCGAGGCGCTGTTGCCGTGCGACCGCGGCTGGATCGCCATCGCCGGCCTGTCAGCCGGGTGCGCACCCGGCCGACGCCATCAAATGTTGGCGGCGAATGCGACCGTACCGACGTGAGCAGGCATTTGCGAGTGCGACCCCCCGTTTTCGCGGTCTTTTCTCATGTTGTAGGGCTCTCGGTGCGTTCACACGGGCACAGCGCCGATTCACTGTTCGCGCCATCGCCCTGACTACGTGTTTTGCATCATCACCGCAGGTCAGCGCGGCATCGCGCAGCCAGCGATTCGCTAGCAACGCGAAAGACCCGCGTCCGGACCCCGGACGCGCTGATACGCGTGTGACACGAGTGGTGTGACCTGAATTTCTGCGATTGAGGTGGGGGGTCGCGCGTGTCGCGCCGTCCGGGGGGCCGGCGAACGTGCGGGTGACGGGCAGGCCCGCCACCGGTGTCTCAGCCCAGCGCGGCCTCGACTTCGTCGCGAGTCCTGACGAACGCGTCGCGCAACAAGGCCGCATCCGGACCTGCACGGAGCACGCCGCGGGAACTGGCGGGCAGCACCCAGGCCGGATCGGCGCCGTCGAACACCACGGGCAGATCGGCGGCCGTGGCACCCTGGGCGCCCAGCCCGGGCGCCAGGATCGGGCCGCGTAGATCAGCGAGATCCAGGCCGTGCTCGCGGGTGGCTCCGACGACCAGACCGACCGTCGCGGTGCCGTCGGTGTTCTCGGCCGCGGCGGCATCGACGATCGATTGCGCGACGGTCTGCTCCCCCGCTCGCGCCCGCTGGATGTCGCCGCCCTCGGGGTTGGACGTCCGCGCCAACACGAACACTCCGCGGGAGCCCTCGCGAGCGAGGTCGAGCGCGGGGCGGAGGGACTCGTAGCCGAGGTACGGCGACGCGGTCACCGAGTCGGCGCACAGCGGCGACGACTCCGACAGCCACGCCTGCGCGTAGGCCGCCATCGTCGAACCGATGTCGCCGCGTTTGGCGTCGGCGATCACCAGCGCACCCGCATCCCGGCATCCCGCGATGACCCGCTCGAGCACCGCGAAACCGGCCGCGCCGAACGGCTCGAAGAACGCGACCTGAGGTTTGATCACCGCGGCCACCGGCCCGAGCGAATCGACGCAGATGTCGGCGAAGCGGGACAGGCCGTCGACGGTGACCGGCAGCCCCCACTCCTCGAGCAGCGCCCCGTGTGGATCGATCCCCGCACACAGACGCCCGCGCTCGGCGACCACACGTGCGTAGCGGTCTCCGAACCCGGACGCGTCGATCACGACCGGCCGGCCAGGTCGGCGTGCCGATTCTGCAGTGACCGCACCCCGATGTCTCCGGTCATCGCGGCCTCGATGCCCTGCACGGCAGCGGACGCCCCCTGCACGGTGGTGATACACGGGATGTTGACCGACACCGCCGCGCTGCGGATCTCGTAGCCGTCGACGCGCGGACCGGAGTTGCCGTACGGGGTGTTGATGACCATCGTCACCTCGCCGCCCCGGATGATGTCGACGATGGTCCGCTGGCCCTCGGCGGCCTCGAAGTGCTTGCGCACCGTCTCACACTTGATCCCGTTGCGCCGCAACACGTCCGCGGTGCCCTCGGTGGCCAGGATCTCGAAACCGAGGTCGGCGAGGTGCTTGACCGGGAAGATCAGCGCCCGCTTGTCCTTGTTGGCCACCGACACGAAGATCTTGCCGCTGGTGGGCAGAGACCCGTAGGCGGCGGTCTGCGACTTGGCGAAGGCGCGCCCAAAGTCGGCGTCGATGCCCATGACCTCACCGGTCGACTTCATCTCGGGGCTGAGCAGGTTGTCGACGCCGCTTCCGTCGTGTCGCCGGAACCGGTTGAACGGCAGGACCGCTTCTTTCACCGAGATGGGTGCGGTGGCCGGGGCCTCGCCCCCGTCGCCGGTGGCCGGCAGGATGCCCTGCTCGCGCAGGTCGGCGATCGACGCGCCGAGCATGACCCGGGCACATGCCTTGGCCAGCGGCACCGCGGTCGCCTTGGAGACGAACGGAACCGTCCGGCTCGCACGCGGATTCGCCTCGAGCACGTAGAGGATGTCGTCCTTCAGCGCGTACTGGACGTTGAGCAGTCCCTTCACGCCGATGCCCTTGGCCAGCGCCTCGGTCGAGGAACGCACCATCTCCAGGTCGGCGCGCCCGAGGGTCACCGGCGGCAGCGCACAGGCGGAGTCACCGGAGTGGATACCGGCCTCCTCGATGTGCTCCATCACGCCGCCGATGTAGACCTCGTCACCGTCGCACAGGGCGTCGACGTCGATCTCCACCGCATCCTCGAGGAACCGGTCGACCAGCACCGGGTGATCCGGGGTCAGCTCGGTCGCCCGAGAGATGTAGTCCTCCAAGGACTTCTCGTCATAGACGATCTCCATGCCGCGGCCACCGAGGACATACGACGGCCGGACGAGCACCGGATACCCGATCCGGGCGGCCGTGTCGCGCGCCTCGGCGAAGCTCGTCGCGGTGCCGAACGCCGGTGCCGGTAGCCCGGCAGCGGTGAGGACCTTGCCGAACTCACCGCGGTCCTCGGCCAGGTCGATGGCGGCCGGACTGGTGCCGACGATCGGTACGCCGGCCTCCTCGAGCCGATGCGCCAGTCCGAGCGGGGTCTGTCCGCCGAGCTGCACGATGACTCCGGCGACCGTCCCCGACTGCGACTCGGCGTGGTACACCTCGAGCACGTCTTCGAAGGTCAGCGGCTCGAAGTACAGGCGATCGGCGGTGTCGTAGTCCGTCGACACGGTCTCCGGGTTGCAGTTGACCATCACGGTCTCGTACCCGGCCTCCGACAGCGTGAGCGCGGCGTGCACGCACGAGTAGTCGAACTCGATGCCCTGTCCGATGCGGTTGGGGCCCGACCCCAGGATCAGGACCTTCTCCTGATCGGTCTGCGGTGCGATCTCGCTGGTCGCCGCCGGATCGAGCTCGTAGCTGGAGTAGTGGTACGGCGTCTTCGCCTCGAACTCGGCCGCGCAGGTGTCCACGGTCTTGTAGACCGGACGCACGCCCAGCTCGATCCGATGCGCGCGCACGGCCGCCTCGTCGGCGAAATCCGTACGCAGCGCGGCGATCTGACGGTCCGAGAAGCCGGTCGACTTGGCCTCGCGGAGCAAAGCCTCGTCGAGGGTGTCGGCATCGCGCAGCTCTGCTCCCAGAGCGGCGATGCCCCCGATCTCGGCGAGGAACCACGGGTCGATCGCGGTGGCCTCGTAGAGGTCCTCGATCGTCGCGCCCGCGTCGAAGGCCAGCATCAGCTTGTACAGCCGACCGTCCTTCGGGGTCTTGATGTCCTCCAGCAGCGCGGGCAGGTCGACCGTGGCCGGGTCCGGGCGGTTCGGCTCGGCCCAGAATCCACCGGCCTTCGTCTCGAGCGAGCGCATGACCTTGCCGAGCGCCTCGGCGAAGCTGCGGCCGAGGCTCATCGCCTCACCCACCGACTTCATGGTGGTGGTGAGCGTGTCGTCCGCGCCCGGGAACTTCTCGAACGCGAACCGCGGAGCCTTCACCACCACGTAGTCGAGCGTCGGCTCGAAGCAGGCCGGGGTCTCCTTGGTGATGTCGTTGACGATCTCGTCGAGGCTGTAGCCGATGGCCAGCTTGGCGGCGATCTTCGCGATCGGGAAGCCGGTGGCCTTCGACGCCAGTGCCGACGACCGCGACACGCGCGGGTTCATCTCGATGACGACGAGCCGGCCGTCGCGCGGGTCCTGCGCGAACTGGATGTTGCAACCGCCTGTGTCGACGCCGACCTCGCGGAGGATGTCGATGGAGAGGTCACGCATGATCTGGTATTCGCGGTCGGTCAGCGTCATCGCCGGGGCGACCGTCACCGAGTCGCCGGTGTGTACGCCGACCGGGTCGAGATTCTCGATCGAGCAGACGACCACGACGTTGTCGCGGTTGTCGCGCATGAGCTCGAGTTCGTATTCCTTCCACCCGAGGATCGACTCCTCGATGAGGACGTTGGCCGTCGGCGACGCGGCCAGACCGCCACCGGCGATGCGGTCGAGGTCCGCGTCGTCGTAGGCCATGCCGGAACCGAGGCCGCCCATGGTGAACGAGGGTCGGACGACCACCGGGAAGCCGAGTTCGGCGACGGTGTCGCGCACCTCGTCCATGGTGTGGCAGACCCGCGACCGGGCGCTCTCACCGCCGACCTTCTCCACGATGTCCTTGAACATCTGGCGGTCCTCGCCCCGCTGGATCGCGTCGAAGTCGGCACCGATCAGTTCGATGTCGTACTTCTCCAGCGAACCCCGATCATGCAGTGCGACAGCGGTGTTCAGCGCGGTCTGCCCGCCGAGGGTGGCCAGCACCGCGTCGATGGGATGTCCGGCGTCGCGTTCGGCCTCGATGACCTTCTCCACGTACTCGGCCGTGATCGGCTCGATGTAGGTCGCGTCGGCGAATTCCGGGTCGGTCATGATCGTCGCCGGGTTGGAGTTCACCAGGGACACGCGCAGGCCTTCGGCCTTGAGCACACGGCACGCCTGGGTCCCGGAGTAGTCGAACTCGCAGGCCTGACCGATGACGATCGGCCCGGACCCGATGACCAGGACGTGGTTGATGTCTTCGCGGCGCGGCATCAGGCACTCGCTCCTTGGTTCTTGGTCTTGCGGGACTCACGGTCGCCCTCGAGCAGGGTGACGAACTTGTCGAACAGATACGCGGCATCGTGGGGGCCGGCGGCCGCCTCGGGGTGGTACTGCACCGAGTAGGCGCGACCGGAGAGCAGCTCGACGCCCTCCACGGTGCCGTCGTTGGCGCAGACATGGCTGACCCGGGCGCGGCCGAAGTCGGAGTCGAACTCCTCGCCCGCCTCGCCTTCGAGCGCGAAGCCGTGGTTCTGCGAGGTGATCGAGACCTTGCCGGTGGCGTGGTCGACGACCGGGATGTTGATGCCCCGGTGGCCGAACTTCATCTTGTAGGTCGACCGGCCGAGCGCGCGGCCCAGGATCTGATTGCCGAAGCAGATGCCGAACAGCGGGATGTCCTGGCCGAGCACCCCGCGGGTGAGCTCGACGATGTCGTCGGCCGTGGCCGGGTCGCCGGGACCGTTCGAGAGGAACACCCCGTCAGGCTTGAGGTCGGCGATGGCGTCGAGCGCGACGGTCGCGGGCAGCACGTGGGTGCGGACGCCGCGTTCCGCGAACATCCGCGGCGTGTTGGTCTTGATCCCCAGGTCGATGGCGGCCACCGTGAACCGGTGCTGGTCGAGGGGTTCGACCACGTAACCGCTGTCGGTGGTGACCTCGTCGGCCAGCCGGGCGCCCTTCATGTCCGGCTGGTTGCGCACGCGGGCGACGAGTTCGTCGGTGTCGGCGAGCGCCGGGCCGGAGAAGATCCCGGCCTTCATCGACCCGTGGTCGCGGAGGATGCGCACCACGGTGCGGGTGTCGATACCGCCGATCCCGACGATGCCCTGACGGTCCAGCTCCTCTGCGAGGGAGGTCGTCGCGCGCCAGTTGGAGACGCGTCGGGTGGGGTTGCGAACCGCATACCCTGCGACCCAGATCTTGCCCGAGTCACCGTCGACGCCGGTGCTCCCGGCGCTGCCCGTACTCTCGCCGTCCTCGGTGTTCCAGCCGGTGTTGCCGATCTGCGGCGCCGTGGCGACCACGATCTGCCGGTGGTAGCTCGGATCGGTCAGGGTTTCCTGATAGCCGGTCATCGCGGTGCAGAACACCGCCTCGCCAAGGGTCTCGCCGACTGCGCCGAAGCTCCGGCCGGTGAACACCTGGCCGTTCTCCAGCACCAAGACCGCTGTGTTCATTCCTGTGCCCCTTGTCCCTGTGGCCCGTGTCCACTGTCATGCGTCCCGGCGAAGGCGCTCACCCAGCCGGGGTAGATCGTTTTGTCGTCGGCGCGCACCCCGGAGTCGATCTCGGTGCCGCTGGGCAGGACCCAGCGGATGGCGAGAACGCCGTCGGCGGTCATCACCTTGCCCGCGATGCCGCGTTCGGTCCGGACCGCGGTGATCGATTCCCGGGGAATCCAGAGGTCACTGGCTCCCTGACGCGCGATGAGGATGCCCGTCTCGAATTCGGTCAGCACCGAGGACGCCCGGTCGCCGATGTCACCGACGGTCACCCGGTTCTGCCAGCTCGGCGCGATGGTGCTGCCGAGGTAGAGGCCGGTATCTGGACCTCTGAGTACCGCGCCCGGCTCGGTGGGGATCGTCGGAAGGGTGCCGATCACGTCTGCCTGCGCCGCGGTCTTCTTCCGATTCCCGGTCGCCAGCAGGTAGAACACCGACGCCACCCCGAGGGCGAGCAGTGCGACCACGCCGATGAACCAGGCGTTGAAGACGATTTTGCCGTATCCCAGCAGCGACGCGATCACCGAGGCGACCACCAGCACCGCGAGGATCGCCGGTACCAGTCCACGCCTGGGTCTCGCGGTCATGGGGTCACCTGCCCGTCGTGGGCCGTCACCACGCCGCGCAGCACCGTCGCGGTGACGGTGGCGGGCATGGTCATCGACTCGAACGGGGTGTTGGCCGACAGGCTCGCCAGCTCGGGACCGTGCACCACCCAGGACGTGTCCGGGTCGACGACGGCCAGGTTCGCCGGCTCGCCGACCTCGATCGGACGGCCCTGATCGGTGAGTTCGACAATCTGCGCGGGCCGCTCGCTCATCACACGCGCGACGCCGCGCCAGTCGAGCAGGCCGGGCTTGACGAGGGTCTCGACGATGATCGGCAGTGCGGTCTGCAGGCCGAGCATGCCGGGCTTGGCCTGGGCGAACTCGCAGCACTTCTCCTGCGCGGCGTGCGGGGCGTGGTCGGTGGCCACACAGTCGACGATCCCCTCGGCCAGCGCCTGTCGCAACGCGTCTTTGTCGCGGACCTCGCGCAGCGGCGGATTCACCTTGTTGACCGGGTCGTACGTCTCCAGCCGCGAGTCGTCGAGCAGCAGGTGATGCGGGGTCACCTCGGCGGTGATCGCGATCCCCTGGTCCTTGGCCCAGCGCAGTAGTTCGACGGTGCCCTCGGTCGAGGCGTGACAGATGTGGATGCGTGCACCCGCGTCGCGCGCGAGCAGGGCGTCGCGGATGACGATCGACTCCTCGGCCGCACGCGGCCAGCCCGCCAGCCCGAGGCGCGAGGCCGTGGGCCCCTCGTTGGCGACGGCACCGACGGTCAGCCGCGGCTCCTCGGCGTGCTGGGCGATGAGGACGCCGAGCCCGGTCGCGTACTCGAGCGCGCGGCGCATCAGGAGCGGATCGTCGACGCACTTCCCGTCGTCGCTGAACATCCGCACGCCGGCGGCACCGGCGGCCATCATGCCCATCTCGGCGAGCTGCTTGCCGGCCAGACCCACGGTCACGGCGCCGACCGGGTACACGTCGACGAGTCCGACCTCGCGCCCGGACCGCCACACGTTGTCGGTGACGGTCGAGTTGTCGGCCACCGGGCTGGTGTTGGCCATCGCGAAGACCGCGGTGTAACCGCCGAGCGCGGCGGCTGCCGAACCCGACCGGATGGTCTCGGTGTCCTCGCGGCCCGGCTCCCGCAGGTGGGTGTGGAGGTCGACGAAGCCGGGCAGAAGCACGCCACCTTTGCCGTCGAGGACGTCGGTGTCCTCGGGTGCGGTGACCTGGTGTCCGATCTCGCTGATGATGCCGTCGACTACGAGGACGTCGATCGGGTCACCCTCGCCGTATGGACGAACGGCGCGGAGAAGAACGGATCCGGTGCGGGCGGTCACTTCACATCTCCTGACACGATGTCGTGGGCGGTCACAGGTGCGCTCCCGCGGAATCGGAGCCGACGAGCAGCCGGAACAGGACCGCCATCCGCACGTGCACGCCGTTGCGGACCTGTTCGAGAACGGTCGCCTTCGGCGAATCGGCCACCGAGTAGCCGATCTCCATGCCGCGCAACATCGGTCCGGGATGCAGGACCACGGCATCGTCGGCCAGCAACGCCATCCGACGATCGTTGAGCCCGAAGCGGACCGAGTACTCGCGGGCACTCGGGAAGAACCCGCCGTTCATGCGTTCGGCCTGGACGCGGAGCATCATGACGGCGTCGACGGCCGGCAGCTCGGCGTCCAGACTTCCCGAGACGCTCACCGGCCACTGGTCCACCCCGACAGGCAGCAGCGTCGGGGGCGCCACCAGGACGACCTCGGCGCCGAGCGTCGAGAGCAGGTGGGCGTTCGACCGCGCGACGCGGGAGTGGATGATGTCGCCGACGATCGCGATCCGCCTGCCCTCGAGCGAACCGAGCCGCTGTCGCAGGGTCAGCGCGTCGAGGAGCGCCTGCGTGGGATGCTCGTGCGTTCCGTCGCCGGCGTTGATCACCGCGGGACCGTCACCGTCGGGCGTGGTCGTCCAGTCGGCGATCTGGGCCGGCGCGCCCGACGCCGGATGCCGGACGATCAGCGCGTCGGCGCCCGCCGCGTGCAGGGTCTTGGCCGTGTCGCGCAATGACTCCCCTTTGCCCGCAGAGGAACTCGAAGCACTGACGTTGATGACGTCGGCACTCATCCACTTGCCCGCGACTTCGAAGGAGACCCGGGTGCGGGTGGAGTTCTCGTAGAACACGGTCATCACCGTCCGACCGCGCAGCGTCGGCAGTTTGCGCACCTCACGCCCGGTCAGGGCCTGCTCGAAACGCTCGGCGTCGTCGAGGAGGGCGGTGGCATCGTCACGGCTGAGGTCTTGCGTCGACAACAGATGCCGCATCATGAATCACTCTCCGCGGCAACCGAACTCGACGCCGAGGCGAGGACGACCTCGTCGATGCCGTCGTGTTCGACGAGATGGACCGAGACCTGTTCGTCGCGGGCCGTCGGGATGTTCTTGCCGACATAGTCTGCGCGCAACGGGAGTTCGCGATGGCCACGGTCGACGAGGACCGCGAGTTGCACGGCCGCAGGACGACCGAGATCGCGCAGTGCATCGAGCGCGGCACGGACCGTCCGTCCGGAGTAGAGGACATCGTCGACGAGGATCACGATGGCGCTGTCGACGCCACCGGCCGGCACCATCGTCCGCTCGAGCGGGCGGTGTGGCTTGCCGCGTAGATCATCGCGGTAGAGCGTGATGTCGAGATATCCCACCGGCACGTCGACGCCCGCGAACTCGCTGATCTTGGCACCCAGCCGGGTGGCGAGAGATGTTCCGCGAGTGGGGATTCCGATGAGGACGACGCGAGGTGCGTCGGGCGAGTCCAGAGCAGTCTTCTCGATGACCTGGTGTGCGACACGGGCAATCGTGCGCGACACGTCAGCGGCATCGAGCAGCACCCTGGGAGCGGGGCTGGCCAAAGCCGACCTCCTTCTCCGCCTCGCAGGACGGATCGTTAAAGGATGTCTGTCTCGCGACACTCTACACCGGGCGGCGACGCCGACGAATTCCCGCGACGTACGCCACACCCGGTGCGGATCAGTTGGGCTCCGGCCGTCCGGGTGCGGCCCCACCGGGTTCGGCGGAAGCGGCTGCGCGGACCTGCGGCGCGAGCTCGGCGATCTTGGCCAGCACGCCGTTCACGAAGGCCGGCGAGTCGTCGGTCGAAAGTTCTTTGGCGAGTTCGACCGCCTCGTCGACGACGACGATCGTGTCGACGTCGAGAGAGTTGAACAGCTCCCACGTCGCCAGTCGCATGATGGCGCGATCGACGGCCGGGAGACGTTCGAGGGTCCAGTCGCGCAGATACGACGAGATGACCGCGTCGACCTGACCCTGGTCCTCGGCGAGTCCCTGGATCACGGTCGCGGTGTAGTCGTGGATCGAGCCGACGCTCTCGTCCGAGCGGACGTATTCACGACGTTCGGCGACGAGCTGCGCGGGACTGACCTTCTTGGCCTCGGCCTCGAAGAGCAGGTCCACCGCGCGCCGCCGCGCCTTGTGTCGGGTTCCGGGTTGTTTCACAGGTCAGGAGTTGACGCGGCCGAGATAGCTGCCGTCGCGCGAATCGACCTTGAGCTTGTCACCGGTGTTGATGAACAGCGGAACCTGGATCTCGGCGCCGGTCTCGAGCGTGGCGGGCTTGGTGCCGCCGGTAGAACGGTCGCCCTGGAGTCCGGGATCGGTCTGGGCGACGATCAGCTCCACCGTGACCGGCAGTTCGACGAACAACGGGTTGCCCTCGTTCAGCGAGACCTGCACGGTCATGTTCTCCAGCAGGAAACGGGCGCCGTCGCCGACGGTGGCCGGCGGCAGGGAGAACTGCTCGTAATCCTGCGCGTCCATGAACACGTAGTCGGTGCCGTCGTTGTAGAGGAAGGTCATGTCGCGACGGTCGACGGTCGCGGTCTCGACCTTGACGCCCGCGTTGAAGGTCTTGTCGACAGTCTTGCCGCTCAGCACGTTCTTGATCTTGGTGCGCACGAACGCGGGGCCCTTGCCCGGCTTGACGTGCTGGAACTCCATGATCTGCCAGAGCTGGTCGTCCATGCGCAGCACGAGGCCGTTCTTGAAGTCGGCGGTGGATGCCATGTGGTTTTCGTTCCCTTGCAGTCAGATGACGGTGAATGTCTTGTCGGTGGCGGTCAGCAGGTCGGGGTCGCCGTCGGTGACCACCAATGTGTCCTCGATCCGGACCCCACCCCATCCGGGTAGGTAGACACCGGGCTCCACGGTGACCGCAGCACCGCATGGCAGTGTACCCGCCGCGAGTTTGCCGATTCCCGGCGCTTCGTGGATCTCCAGTCCCACTCCGTGACCGAGACCATGCACGTAGTTCTCGCCGTGGCCGGCGTCGGCGATCACGTCGCGGGCCGCGGCGTCGACCGCCCGCAGGTCGGCGCCGGGCGTGAGGGCCCGGCAGCCGGCGGCCTGTGCGGTGGCGACGAGTTCGTAGAGGTCCCGCTGCCACGACGCCGCGCGCCTCAGGACGAAGGTCCTGGTCATGTCGGAGTGATACCCGCCGACCACCGAGCCGAAGTCGATCTTGACCAGATCGCCGTCCGCCAGAGCCGTGTGGGTGGGCCGGTGATGCGGGATCGCCGAGTGCGCGCCGGCGGCCACGATCGTCTCGAACGCGATCCCGTCGGCCCCGAGGCGATACATCTCCCACTCGAGCGCCCGCGCGACCTGTCGCTCGGTCGTCCCGGCCCGCAGGACGCCGTCGGCGATGATCTGCGCCAGGGCCGCATCCCCGATCGCGCACGCCGCCCGGAGCAGCTCGACCTCCCCCGGTTCCTTGACCGCGCGCAGGTTCTGCACGACACCGGTCGTGCTGACGAGTTCGATCCCGGAGTCCCCGACAGCCGCGGACAGCGCTCGGTGCCCGGCCACGGTCTCGGTGTCGGCCTCGAAGCCGACGCGACCCGCCCCGGCGGCCCGGGCGTGGTCGACGAGGGCGCGCGCCGCCGAGCGTTCGATGATCGGCTCGACGTCGGGCACCTGTTCGGCGACCTGGGTGAGATACCGGCCGTCGGTGGCGATCCGATCACCGGCCGGATCGTCGACGTCGATCAGCACGGCGGCGTTGGAGCCGGTGAACCCGGTCAGGTAGCGGACGTTGACGAGGTCGGAGACGACGAGGAACGAGACCGGGTCGTCCGCGGTACGCAGCTCGGCACGCAACCGGGCGCGGCGGCCTGCGGTGTCATGGTTGATCGGCACCCCCGCCACGCTACGGCGGGGTCTCGAACGGCGCGAACCCGACCACTTCGACCAGGTGTGTCCGCGGTCACCAGACCCGTGAGTAAGATGACGCGCATGTCTTCGTGGTTGGTGCGCGGTCTGACGATGACCGCAGTTCACGTCCTCGCCCGCGTCTTGCTGGGATTCGCCGTGGTGCAGGCGCCGCTGAACTCGACGATCTGGCGCACCATCGCGATCGCGGTCGTCGTGCTCATCGCCCTGGTGTGGGGTGGTTACGACGGCATCCGCGACGCCCGCGCCAACCCGGATCCCGATGACTACGAGGATCTGACCGTGCGCTGGCTGCAGGCCGGTGTCCTCGCCGGCGTTCTCGCCGGGTTGATCTCCTGGATCCTCGGCACGGTCGTCCTGGCCGGCATCGGGCAGGCCAGCCTGTTCATCGAGCTCATCGCCGGGGCGTCGTTCACCGCACTGCTCGTCTTCGTCCCGGCCTTCGTCGGCGCGGCGATCGGCCGGTTCCTCGTCCGGCGCGACCAGAACAAGGGCGCAGCCGACGACGACTGGTCGGTGCACGAAAATCGTCACGCCGACACAGATGCCCCGACTCGGGAGATCCGCTGACGTTGTCTTGACCGGCCCTCTACCCGCAAATCCACCGCTTTTCCACAAACCCACCACGCTCGGACGGGCTGGGTTTGCGGAAAAGGGGTGGGTTTGTGCAGCGTTGGACTAGAGCAGCACCGACGTACTCTTCTCCGCTGAGCCACCGGCCACTGCCGAGTAGGCAGCGGCGATCAATCCGGGGTCGGGCCCCTCGAGCCGGCCCGGCTTGGCGAGTCCGTCGAGCACGACGAAACGCAGTACGCCGGAACGGTTCTTCTTGTCCCCCGCCATCCCCTGCAGGAGATCGGCGAACGCATCCGGGTCATAGGTCGTCGGCAACCCCACAAGATCAAGGATCGCCTTGTGCCGGTCCGCCGTGGCGTCGTCGAGGCGGCCCGCCAGGCGCGAGAGTTCGGCAGCGAACACCAGGCCCACCGACACCGCCGCGCCGTGACGCCAGCGGTAACGCTCGCGGCGCTCGATCGCGTGGCCGAGAGTGTGGCCGTAGTTGAGGATCTCGCGCAGCGACGACTCCTTGAGGTCGGCCGACACCACGTCGGCCTTGACCTGCACCGAGCGCCGGATGAGATCGGGCAGTACCGGCGACGTCGGGTCGAGTGCGGCTTCGGGGTCGGCCTCGATGATGTCGAGGATCGTCGGATCGGCGATGAACCCGGTCTTGATGACCTCGGCGAGTCCGGCGACGATCTCGTTGCGCGGGACGGTCTCGAGCGTGCCGGTGTCGATCAGGACGGCGTCGGGTTCGTGGAACGAGCCGACGAGGTTCTTGCCCGCCTCGGTGTTGATGCCGGTCTTGCCGCCCACAGCGGCGTCGACCATCGCCAGCAGGGTCGTCGGGATGTGGATGACCCCGATGCCGCGCATCCAGGTCGCCGCGACGAACCCGGCGAGGTCGGTGGCGGCTCCCCCGCCGAGGCTGATGACCTTGTCGTTGCGTTTGAGGCCGATCCGGCCGAACACCTCCCAGCAGAACGACGCGACCGAGAGGTCCTTGCCGGCCTCGGCGTCGGGGATCTCGACGCGATGGGCGTCGAACCCCTTGTCCGCCAGATACTCTCGGATCTGTTCGGCGGTCTTGGCCAGCGGCGGCTGATACAGGATCGCGATGCGGTCGGCGCCCTGCGCGGCCGCGGCCACCTCACCGAGGAGTCCCCGGCCGATGGTCACGTCGTACGGTGCGCCGGCGTTGACCCGAATGGCGATGGGTTCGTTCGCTGCCTGTTCGTTCACGGTGATACTCGGCTTCCTCACATCAGTTCACGGGCGAGTTGGACGACCACGGCGTCGGCCACCGCGTCGGGGTCGGGGTCGGCGTCGACGTCGAAGGTGCAGACCGCCTCGTAGACGGGTGTCCGCTCGGCGAGCAGTTCGGCGTACCGAGCGGCGGGGTCGGCTGTCGCCAAGAGAGGACGATCGGTACCCGACACGCGCTCGTACCCGCGCTCGGCCGACACCCGCAGGTACACGACGCGCTGGTCGGCCAGCGCCTCGCGGATCCCGGCGGTCGTCACCGCGCCGCCGCCGAGCGACACCACCCCGCCGTGGTTGTCCAGGACGTCGGTGACGACGTTCGCCTCGATCGTCCGGAATCCCTCGAGACCGTCGGACTCGAAGATCTCCGGGATGCTGCGGCCGGTGCGCCGGACGAGTTCGATGTCGGTGTCGATGAAGTCGACGCCGAGCCGATCGGCGAGCATGCGACCGACGGTGGACTTCCCGGCTCCCATGAAACCGATCAGTACGGCCGCCGGGCGGCGACCGGTCGTCGGACGCGTCGGGGTCGGGGGCGCCGGGGGCTGGGTCATGCCCGGGGCGGACGTGCGTCGACGGCAGCCCGGTAGGCGGCGAGGTTCGCGCCGGTCTCGGTCACCGAGTCGCCGCCGAACTTCTCGAGAGCGGCCTGGGCCACGACGAGCGCGACCATCGCCTCGGCGACGACGCCCGCCGCGGGCACGGCACAGACGTCGGAACGCTGATGGATGGCGCTGGCCGTCTCCCCGGTCGACATGTCGATCGTGGACAACGCACGCGGCACCGTCGAGATCGGCTTCATCGCGATGCGCACGCGCAGGTCCTCGCCGTTGGTCATGCCGCCCTCGAATCCGCCCGCGCGGTTGGTCGATCGCAGGACACCGTCGGTACCGGGCACCATCTCGTCGTGGGCCTCACTGCCACGCCGGCGGGCGGTGGTGAAGCCGTCGCCGACCTCCACACCCTTGATCGCCTGGATGCCCATCAGCGCGGCCGCCAGCTTGGCGTCCAGCCGGGTGTCGCCGCTGACGTGCGAGCCGAGGCCGACTGGCACCCCCGTGGCGACGATCTCGACCACGCCGCCGAGGGTGTCGCCGTCCTTCTTCGCCGCCTCGATCTCGGCGATCATGGACTTCTCGGCCTCGGCGTCGAACGCCCGGACCGGACTCGCGTCGATGGCCTCGAGGTCGGCGATGCGCGGCGGCGGACCGACGTAGGGATCGCTCGCGCCGATGGAGATGACATGGGAGATGACGTCGACGCCCAGTACCTGGCGGAGGAAGTTGCGGGCAACCGTGCCCGCGGCGACACGCGCGGCGGTCTCCCGGGCGCTCGCGCGCTCCAGCACCGGACGGGCGTCGTCGAAGCCGTACTTGAGCATGCCGGAGTAGTCCGCGTGCCCGGGGCGGGGACGCGTCAGCGGTGCGTTGCGGGCGCTTCCCTCGAGTTCGGCCGCGTCCACCGGGTCGGCGGCCATCACCGTCTCCCACTTGGGCCACTCGGTGTTGCCGATCTCGATCGCGACCGGGCCGCCCATGGTCTGGCCGTGGCGAACCCCGCCGAGCACGGTGACCTGGTCGGCCTCGAACTTCATCCGCGCACCCCGGCCGTAGCCGAGCCGGCGGCGTGCCAGTTGCCCGGCGATGTCGGACGAGGTGACCTCGACACCGGCCACCATGCCCTCGACGATGGCGACCAGGGCGGGACCGTGGGATTCTCCGGCAGTTATCCAGCGCAACACAGTGATCGATTGTTCCATGCTGCCGAGCCCGGTCCGACGGCGGCGCCGCCGAACCACGCGTAGCACGCGTCACAACAGACCGGCGACCACGATGGTGGCGGCGACGAGCGCGGGTCCGTGCGGATGCGACCCGCGGCCGGCGGGGGCGCGGCGACCCACGCGATCGCCGACCACCGTGCCCACCGCGATGACCGAGGCGAGCGCCACCACGAGCAGGGCGGCGTCCCACCGTACGGTGAGCGCACCGCACGCGATGGCGAGCTTGACGTCCCCACCGCCGCACCATCGCATCCCGAAGGCGAGCGCGTACGGGGCCGCGGCGACCAGCGCGGCCACCGCCGCGCCGGGGTGGACTGCGCACGCGCCCACCGCACCGCAGATACCGGGCCAGACGAGCACGTTCGGGATCCGGCGGGTGTCGGCGTCGGTCACCGCGATGACCGACAGCCAGATCAGGATCACGCACTCGGCCATCGGTCGAGCATGTCGGGGTGATCGACCGGCACCGCTCGCCCGTCCACAACCGGCACGTCCTGTGGACGGAGTCGGAGCTCCCCCGGAATCAGTGGGCGGTGAGTGCCGCGACCATCACGTCGCGGGGTGCGGGCAGCCCGGTGAACTGCTCGACCTGTCGGAATGCCTGGTTGACGAGCATGACCAGACCGCCGACCACGGTTCCACCGGCCGCGTCGACCGCGGACGCGAGCGGAGTCGGCCAGGGGTCGTAGATCACGTCCACGACCTTGCGTGCCCGCGCCACGGCGGGCGTCAGGACCGCGGCCGCGTCGGCCGGCACCGTCGACACGACGACCGCGGACTCGCGACACCTTCGGGCCAGCGCCTCGGCGGGTTCGAAGGGCACGACGTCTCCGTTCATCCCCAACCGCTCACACAGTTCGAGGACGGGCGCGGCCCGGCCGGCGTCGCGGGCGACCACCGTGACGTCGGTGATGCCCGTCTCGGCGAGCGCCATGATGGTCGGAAGTGCCGTGCCACCCGCTCCGACGACCACGGCGACCGGCGAGGTCCCGGCGGCGAGGTCCGCGTCGACCGCGAGGTCGGTGAGCGCTCCCGACACGCCGTCGATGTCGGTGCAGTCCGCGCGCCAACCGGTCGCCACGCGCACCAGGGTGTTCGCCGACCCGACCAGTTCGGCGCGTTCGGTGCGTTCGGTGGCGAACTCGAGGGCAGCGCGTTTGTTGGGCATGGTGACCGAGAACCCGATGAAGTCGGCGTCGGCTCCCGAGACGATCTCGGGCAGACGGTCGGCGGTGCACTCGATCCGGTCGTACCGCCAGTCGACCAGCCCGAGTGCCCGGTAGGCGGCCAGATGGACACGCGGCGAGCGCGAGTGCGTGATCGGCGACCCCAGAACCGCGGCCCGACGGTGGTCACCGTGCGGTGAGCGGACGTCGGCGGGCACGGTGTTCATGGCGGGTCCGCTGCTCACTGGCTGCAGCCGGTGGCCACCAGCTTGTTGCGGCAGGCGACCTGGCGGTTGCGGATGTGATCTTCGAAGGTGTTTGCGAACAACGTGGTCCCGGCGGTGTCGACGGTGACGAAGTACAGCCATCCGCCGGGCGCCGGGTCGAGCATCGCCTCCAGGGCGGGCACGCCGACCGCCGCGATGGGCGTGCGCGGCAACCCCTTGTACCGGTAGGTGTTCCACTCGTTGTCGTTCTTGTACGCCTCGCCGTGGACATCGATGTTCGTGATGTCGGCCGTGTAGTTCTGCGTCGAATCCATCTGCAGCAGCTGGTCGCGGTCGAGGCGGTTACGGATGACCCGCGCCACCTTCGGCGCATCCTCGACATGCCGGACCTCGCGCTCGACGATCGACGCCGCGATCAGGGTGTCGTACGGCTCGAGTCCGGAGTTGTTGCGGTCGAGCAGTCCCCATTGTTCGAACATCGTCGCGCTGCTGGAGATCATCTCCCGCAGGATCTGCGTGGCGGTGTGATCGGGTTCGATGCGCTCCCAGGTGGTCGGCGCGATGAGCCCCTCGATCCGGCGGTGATCGCCCGTCATCTCGGCGACGTTCTGTTCGGCCCACGCGGGCACACCGAGCTCGGCCGGGGTGGTTTCGGCGGCGGCCTTCTCGAGGTCGGCAACCGTCACCCCCTCCTGCTGCCCGTTGAACGAGAACGACGTGGCGTTCTCGATGAGCTGAAAGATGCCCGGGGTGACCTTGCCGTCGATACCGGTCTTCGAATCGAGCTGCAGCCCTGGCGGGATCACCACCCGCCCGACGCGGTGCACGGCGCCGTCGGCGGTCAGCATCTCCACGGCCGTGGTGGCCGGGATCTGGGTGCGCATCTTGTAGAGGCCGCCGGACATCGGCTGTCCACCGGCGGCGTCGACGAACGCCCGCACGCTGCCCACCACGTCGGCGTCGACGAGGATGCGGCCGAAGTCGGCGAGCGTGGAGTTGTCCGGGATGTCGACGACGACATCGCCGGAACCGGCGGCGTTGGTGTAGTCCTTGCGCGACTCGAGCAGGCCGGTGGCGCGCACACCGTAGTAGCCGACCCCGGTGATCAGCGCGAGCATGAAGACGATCGCGACGGCGAGGACCGCACGACGCTTGCCCCGGCTGCGCTTGCGGCGCGGCGTACGGCGCTGTTGCTGGTCGGGTTCGGTGTCGTCGGCGCCGGGCCACCAGTCGTCGTGCTCGTCGTGCTCGTCGAAGCGCCGGTCTCGTCGGGCGACGCGATCGTCGTCGCGGATCGGGCGTGCGGTGCCCGGCGTCTCGAAACGCCCGGTCTCGAAACGCCCGGCGTCGTGGCCACCGGTGTCGTAGCGCCCGGTGTCGTACAGCTCGGCGTCATGGCGTTCTGCCCCGTGACCCGCCGGCTCGTAGTCGGCAGCGGTGAACTCCTCCGCGGCGTAATCGTCCGGGAAAGAACGAGATTCGTCGGGGCGAGGACCCCGGGCCGGAGGCGCCGGAGCGGCCGGACGGGCCATGGTGAAGTCGGTGTCGACGTCGTCTTCGACCGGACCCCCGGCAGCCGTTGATGGACCGGGCTGCGGCGGACCGGGCTGCGGCGGGCCGGGCCGCGGTGGTGCCACCGGCGGCGGGGTGGGCGGCTGCCCCGGCGGGATGCGAACCGGCGTCGCGCGGGGGCCGGGCGTGCCGGATACCGGCCGCGCCTGTTCGGCGGGCGGGACATTCGGCGGGGCCGGGCGCCGGGGAGCCGGTTCGGCATTCTCGCCACCGGCGCGCCGGCGGCGGTGCCGCGTGTGGGGCGACCCGTCGGCCGACTGCGTGAAGTACCGCAGACGCTCGGGATCCATGCCCTCGGCACGGCGTCCCTGGCCGTCTCGGTGCCGGGTGCGACGCCGATCATCGGTCACCGGAGGCTCCCCTGACTCACCGTCGCGCATCCAACCACCCCTGCAGAATAGCGACCGCCGCGGCCTGGTCGATCACCGCGCGCGAGGACTTCACCGTCCGGCCGCTGGCGTGCAGTGCCTGCTGTGCGGTCACCGTCGTGAAACGTTCGTCGTGCCAATGCACGGCCACCGGGTCGATCCGGGTCGCGAGACGGTCCCCGAATTCCTGTGCGGTCTCGGCCGCCGCCCCCGCGGTGTTCTTGAGCGTCTTCGGTAGCCCCACGACCACGCCGACGGCCTCGTACTCCGTGACCAGCGCCGCGATGCGGTCGATATCGTCTGTGCGCGAAGGGGTTCGACGCACCGTTTCGACCGGTGTGGCGAGGATGCCGTCGGGATCGCACACGGCGACGCCGATCCGGACGCTTCCGACGTCAATCCCGAGGAGTCGCCCGCGGGTCCGCTGGTGACCATCGGCCCGGGTGTGCGGATCCGGCATCAGGCGACGAACTCGCGGATTCGCGTCAGTGCCGCGTCGATCCCCGCGGGATCGGTGCCCGCGCCCTGGGCCAGATCCGGCTTGCCACCGCCACGACCGCCCACCAACGGCGCGACCTCCTTGACGAGGTCACCGGCCTTGATCCCGGCGTCGCGGGCGGCCGCCGTGGTGGCGATCACGAACGGCACCTTGGCATCCGGTCCGTCACCGCTCGGCGAGAACAGCGCGATCACCGCCTGGCGGTCGGCGACTCGGCCGCGGAGGTCGGTCACCACCGAGCGCAACCCGTTGGCGTCGAGGCCCGGCACCCGTCCCTCGACGACGAGGGTGGCACCGACGGTCGTCGCCGTGTCGAGGAGACCGGACACCGCGGCCCGGGCCGCCTCGGCACGTACCCGCTCGAGTTCCTTCTCCGCGTCACGCAGCTTGGTGACGAGCTGCTCGACCCGGCCGGGCACCTCTTCCGACGGGACCTTGAGCGACGACGCCAGGCCGGCCAGCAACGCACGCTCCTTCGACAGGAACCGGAACGAGTCCATGCCGACGTAGGCCTCGACGCGCCGGACACCCGACCCGACCGAGGACTCCCCGATCAGCGTGATGGGTCCGATCTGCGATGACGACGCCACGTGCGTGCCGCCGCACAGCTCCATGGAGAACGGCCCGCCGATCTCCACCACGCGGACGACGTCACCGTAGTTCTCGCCGAAGAGCGCCATCGCGCCCATCGCCTTGGCCTCGGACAGACCCGTCTCGAACGTGTTGACCTGATAGTTCGCCTCGACCGCGGCGTTGCTGATCTCCTCGATCTCGCGTCGCTGGGCCTCGGTCACCGGGCCGCTGGCGTTGAAGTCGAAGCGCAGGTAACCGGGCCGGTTCAGCGAACCGGCCTGCGTCGCGCCGGGGCCGAGGACCTCGCGCAGCGCGGCGTGGACCATGTGGGTGCCGGAATGGCCCTGCGTGGCGCCGTGACGCCACGCGGTGTCGACCGCTGCGAGGACCTCGTCGCCCTCCTCGATCTCCCCCTCGTCGATGCGGACCTTGTGCAGCCACACCGACTTGCCGACCTTCTGCACGTCGGTCACCGACATGCGCACTCCCGACCCGGTCGTGATGGTGCCGACGTCGGCCATCTGGCCACCGGATTCGGCGTAGAGCGGGGTGCGGTCGAGGACGACCGTCAGTTCCTGGCCGGCCGACGCCGCCGGCAGCCGTGCGCCGTCGGCGACGAGGCCGAGCACCCGCGCCTCCGACACCAGCTCGTCGAAGCCGGTGAACTCGGTCGGCCCGCGATCGAGGAAGTCCCGGTAGACGCTCAGGTCGGCGTGCCCGGTCTTGCGGGCGGTCGCGTCGGCCTTGGCGCGTTGCTTCTGCTCGGCCATCAGGGCGGTGAAGCCCTCCTGATCCACCGAGAGACCGGCCTCGGCGGCCATCTCCAGGGTGAGGTCGATCGGGAAGCCGTAGGTGTCGTGCAGCGTGAAGGCGTCGGAACCGGTGATGGTCGTACGCGACGCACTCTTGGTGGCGCTCGCCGCGTCGGCGAACAGCTTCGACCCCGCGGCCAGGGTCTTGGAGAAGGAGGTCTCCTCGCCCACGGCCACGTCGACGATGTGCCGGCGCTGCGTCTCCAGCTCGGGGTATGACGGTGACATCAGGTCGATGACCTTGCCGATGATTGTGCCCATGGTCGGCTGATTGTCACCGGCGCCGAGCAACCGCATCGACCGGACGACCCGACGCAGCAGGCGGCGCAGGACGTACCCGCGGCCGTCATTGCCGGGCAGCACGCCGTCGCCGATCAGCATCGCCGAGGTCCGCGCGTGGTCGGCGACGACGCGGAACCGGACGTCGTCGGCATGCGAACCGGCGGCGTATGCACGTCCGGACAGTTCCGCGGCGAGGTCGATGATCGGCTTGCACAGGTCGGTCTCGTACACGTTGTCGACGCCCTGCAGGATGCAGGCCACGCGCTCGACGCCCATACCGGTGTCGATGTTCTGTTTGGGCAGCGGTCCCAGGATCTCGTAGTTGTCCTTGCCGCCCCCGGGACCGCGGACGTTCTGCATGAAGACGAGATTCCAGATCTCGATGTAGCGGTCCTCGTCGGCCTCCGGCCCGCCCTCGACGCCGTACTCGGGTCCGCGGTCGTAGAAGATCTCCGAGCACGGCCCGCAGGGACCCGGGACGCCCATCGACCAGTAGTTGTCCTTCATGCCCCGTCGCTGGATGCGCTCGGCCGGCACGCCGATCTCGTCGCGCCAGATGGCCTCGGCCTCGTCGTCGTCGAGATAGACCGTCGGCCACAGCTTCTGCGGGTCGATACCGAAACCGCCGTCGTCGACGCTGTTGGTCAGCAGCGTCCAGGCGAAGCTGATGGCCTCGCGCTTGAAGTAGTCGCCGAAGGAGAAATTGCCCGCCATCTGGAAGAAAGTGTTGTGGCGGGTGGTGATGCCGACCTCGTCGATGTCGAGGGTGCGGACGCACTTCTGCACGCTGGTCGCCCGCGAGTACGGCGGCGTCTGCTCACCCAGGAAGAACGGCTTGAACGGGACCATGCCGGCATTGACGAACAACAGATTGGGGTCGTCGAGGAGCAGCGAAGCGCTCGGCACCTCGGTGTGCCCGGCTTTGATGAAGTGGTCCAGAAAGCGCTTCCGGATGTCATGCGTCTGCACTGTGGGTTTCGTCCTAGCCGTTGGTGGTCCCAGCCGTTCGGTGGTAGCGGCCGTTGTTTGTCGCGACATCCCAGCCTACCGTCGGCGAGTCGCCGGGGGCGCAGGGACTCTGCACTGGGCAAACGCCGGCACGAAGGGTCAGCGCGACCGGCGCCGCGACACCGCGCCACGCACGATCGATCGCAACTTCGCGACCCGCGGCCCGATTTCGCGCTCCAGGCCGTGATCGGTCGGCTCATAGTAGTCGCGGCCGACCAGGTCGTCGGGCGGATACTGTTGTGGCACAACCCCGTCGGGATCATCGTGCGGATAGCGGTATGCGACACCGCTACCGAGCTTCTTGGCCCCCGGATAGTGACTGTCACGCAGATGGGCCGGGACCGCGCCGGCCTTGCCCGACCCGACATCGGCGAGGGCCGCGCCGATCGCCGACACCACGCCCGCCGACTTCGGTGCCGTCGCGAGGTGGATGGTGGCCTGTGTGAGCGCGAGTTTGGCCTCCGGCATCCCGACGAGGTTCACGACCTGAGCGGCCGCGACCGCGGTCTGCAGGGCCGTCGGGTCGGCCATGCCGATGTCCTCGCTGGCGTGGATCATGAGGCGCCGCGCGATGAACCGCGGGTCCTCCCCCGCCGCGATCATGCGGGCGAGATAGTGCACGGCGGCGTCGACGTCGGAACCCCGGATGGATTTGATGAACGCACTCGTCACGTCGTAGTGCTGGTCGCCGTCCCGGTCGTAGCGGACGGCGGCGCGGTCGATCGCGGTCTCCACATCGGCGAGGTCGATCCGGTCGGTGGCGTCGGCGCTGGCCTCCAGCGCGGTCAGCGCCCGGCGCGCGTCCCCGCCGGACACCGCGACGAGGTGGTCGTAGGCGGCGTCGGTCACCTCGACCTTGCCGTCGAGCCCACGCGGGTCGGCGACCGCCCGGGTCAGCACCTCTCGGATGTCGGCATCGGTCAGGGACCGCAGCTGCAGGACCAGCGACCGCGACAACAGCGGCGCGACCACCGAGAACGACGGGTTCTCGGTCGTGGCCGCGACGAGCAGCACGATCCGGTTCTCCACGGCGTCGAGCAACGCGTCCTGCTGCGTCTTCGAGAACCGATGGACCTCGTCGATGAACAGGACCGTCTGCTGACCGCCGTTCTTGCCGTCACCGATGAGCCGGCGCCGGGCCACGTCGATGACTGCGCGCACCTCCTTGACCCCCGCCGACAGCGCGGACAGGGCCTCGAAGCGGCCGCCGGTGGCGCGCGCGATGAGCGAGGCCATGGTGGTCTTGCCGGTTCCAGGCGGCCCGTAGAGCAGCACCGACGCCGCGCCCGAGCCGCTGATCAGTCTGCGCAGCGGCGAACCGGTGCCGAGTAGGTGCTGCTGTCCGACGATCTCGTCGAGGGTCTGCGGCCGCATCCGGACCGCCAGGGGCGCGGTCGGGGCCGGCGGTGCGGTGAGACCACCGGCGTTGCCATGCCCGTCGGAGCCGGCCCGAGGATCGTCGGGTGGGTCGAACAGTCCGTCCACGGGCGTGTCAGGCCAGCCAGATGCGCTGCAGCGCGACGCCCATCGCGGTCGCGAACACCGCGATCTCCTCGTCGCCCGCGCGTCCCGCGGCGGCGGCGAGGTCGGTCCAGCGGCTGACGATCACACGGGGGTCGTTCGTGTGCAACGCCCAGTCATGCGTGAAGCCGGCGGCAGTGACGTCGGCCGGCTCGAAGTCGGGCGCCTCGACATCCGCGTCCGGGCCGGTGGAGGCCAGCGGGTCGCTCGGCAGCATCCACACCGTCGACAGCCACACCCACAACTGACGGGCGAGCAGCACCTTGCGCTGCATCTCCCGCTCATGGGCGAGCGCCGGCCAGATCGAGTGCACCTCCGAGCGCCAGGCGTCGACCATCGAAACCTCGAGGTCGGTGGCCCGAGCAGTGGTCCGGGGCGGAAGCTGCGCGGTGATGGTCACGAGCGCGTAGGCGATGTCGAGGGTGGCGTCGCGGAAGCCGCCCCACTCGTAGTCCATGAACTGCACGCCGTCGTCGTTGAGCAGGATGTTCTCGGGCCCGACATCCGACGGACTGAATGCGCGGTGATCGCCCTCGTCGAACAGCGTCGCCGCGGTACGCAACGACTCCACCACCTGCTCGGGGACCTCGACGTCGAGCGCGGCCGCGTGCCCCACCACCGAGTCGATCGACCGTAACGCCTCGTCGCGCAGGATGTCGCGTCCCTGCATACCCGATGGTCCGCGCCGCAGCAGCGCGAGGAAGTCACCCTCGCCGCCGACCGTCGCCGCGTGCATCCGGCCGAGTGCCTGGCCCCAGGCACTGACAGCACGTGAGGTCTCGACCGGGTCGACGCCGGCCAGGTACTCGAGCATCGTCCGGCCGTGGCCGAGGTCGGAGAGCACCATGATGCGGAGATCGGTGTCGGAGGCGATCAGTTGCGGCCCCGGGCGCGATTCGTTCGGGAGTGCGGTCGCGTACTTGTACGACGCGATCTCCCGGTGGAAGGCCTGTGGGTCCTCGTGTTCGGGAAGGGCCTTGATCACCAGCGAGCGGTCCAGGCTGAGGGGGTTCTGGGCGACGCGGACCCGCACGACCGTGGTGCGTCCGCTGCCGCCGAGGTCCTCGGGATCGTCGAGAACCACTGCTGATCCGGCGCGGTGTGACAGCAGCGCCTCTGCCGCCCGCACCACGCTGGTGATGCGGCTTTCCGTAATGACCGTCATGTCGCCAACCAACCTACCCGTTGCAACGTTGTCGCAACAGCGCGTTCGTCCATCTGTACCACGTCGTTACCGGTATAGCCCGAAAACGTGCGCCGAAAACACTGTGGCACAGCGACTTACCGAGCAAGCGAGTCCGATGTGCCCGGTTCAGTCCGCGGTGAGGTCATCTGTCGGCCGGACGTCGACCGACACGTCGATCCGGCTCTTCGTGGAATCGGTGTAGATGACCCCTCGGAGAGGCGGGACGTCGTCGTAATCCCGCCCCCACGCCAGTGTGACGTGGCGTTCGTCGACCAGCTTGTCGTTGGTCGGATCGAACGACAGCCAGCGACCGTCGGGCATCCAGACGGCCGCCCAGGCGTGACTGGCGTCGGCACCGAAGACCTTTTCCTTGCCGGGCGGCGGCTCGGTCGCGAGATACCCCGACTCGTACCGCGCGGCGAGACCCTGTGACCGCAGACAGGCGATCGCGATCCGGGCGAAGTCCTGGCAGACGCCCTCGCGACGCTGCAGGACGGTGTCGACCCGGGTGGTGATGGCCGTCGACCCGGACCGGTAGGTGAAGTCGGTGAAGATCCGCGACGTCAGATCGATGACCGCCTCCGCCAGCGGCCGACCGGGGGTGAAGATGCCGGCGGCGTAGTCGCGCACCGCGGGGGTGATCTCGGGCGGGTCGAGATCGAGGACGAACTCGGCGGCCAGGGCGCTGGCCCGCCCGTCGACCACGCACGGTCGCGCCTGTTCCCAGGGACCCCGGGCCGCCGGACTCAGGAGGACGCCCGGGTCCACGGGATCCACCTCCACGACCGACCGCGCGGTCACGGTCAGCTCGCGGTGCGCGGTCCGGACATGGAAATAGCTGTCGTGGTTGCCGTAGACGTCGAGCCCCGTCGACCGGTCGTCGGGTTCGGGTTCGATCTCGACCGATGTCGAGTGCACGCGCTGGCCGGGCAGGTCGCGCGGGGTCAGATGGCAGCGCCCGTACGAGGACGACACGTCGTCGTCGTAGGTGTAGCTGGTCCGGTGCAGCACACGGTAGACGCGCGTGCTCACGATTCCCCACCGGCCCAGATCGGTCGCGCCTGGCGCGGGGTGGCGAAGCGGGTCCGGGTCAGCAGATCGGAGAGTTCGCGCGCCCCGGTGCGCAGGGTCGTCATCAGTTCGACGAGTTCCGGGCGCCTCCGGTCGGCGTCGACCCGCACGAGGTCGGCGGGGTCGCCGCGGCGCAACTCGGCGATCATGTCCTGCACGGCCCGTTCGGCGCCCGCCGACCGCAGGGTCTCCGGGACGGACGACAGGTCGGCGCTCATCTTGTCGAGGCAGAAGATCATCGATCGGGGATTGGTCGGGTCGAACAGCAGCAGCTCGGCGACACTGGCCGCCTGATACAGCCCGCGGTTGCGGCGCCGATAGATGACCGACGATTCATTGGCCACCAGGTAGGACTCCAGCAGCGCCTGCTCGACGTCGGTGTCCTGCGCGTCGGCGAACATCGCGAGCGTGAGGTCGGCGAGGGTGACGGCCCGTTCGATGCGTCGCCCGACGTCCATGAACATCCAGGCCGGGTCGTGCACCATCGACTCGGCCTGCAGCCCGGTCAGCGCGAGGACGCCGTGCAGGATCTCGTCGTGCGCGCGGGCCAGATCGGGTCCGAGGTCCAGCGCTGCGTCGCCCGCCCCGGCGTCCGCGCGCGACCGGAGGACCAGCCGGGTCGTGCTCGCCATGATCCGTTCGACCGGCGCGAGCACCATCCAGGTGCTCGTGGACATCTGGTCCCGGACCGCCCGGACCGTGCTGATCAGCCGGTCGACCGAGTAGGCGATGGTCCCGGGCACCGATCGCGACACGGTCAGGTCGGCGATCTTCTCGATCGCCTCGTTGACCTGATCGGGTGACGGCGGCCGGTCCGAACCCGGCAACAGCAGGCCGGCGGTGTCCAGGTAGCGCGCGGTGCCCGTCACCGTGGCGACCGCGTGCAACAGCAGCGGCACCGCCGGCGTGCCCGACATCCACGGCCGGTACTGGAAGTCCTGATAGCGCTCGCGGGACACCTTGGCGAGGCGGGTCACGAGCTCGGTCCGCTCCCCGTAGCGGCCCAGCCAGAACAGGTCCGCCAGGACGCGCGGACTGGCCGCGGCCGCGACGTCGGAGTACTCCCGGGTCACCGGGCGACCCGCCGACGTACCCGCGACCTCCCCGGTCGGCTCACCGCGGGTCTCCGACCGCCGCGACACGTGCCCGCCCACCTCGGTGCTGGTGACCCACACGTCCTTGGCGGCCACGACGTGGTGGGCGGCGCCGGCGACCCCGTCGGCGAGAACGGCCCCGAGGCCGCCCGGCATGACCGCGTACCCGGGACCCTGCGCCACGCTGAACGCGCGCACCGACACAGGCGCCGCCCGCAGCGTCGCGATCGGTCCACCGGAACCGCTGCCGGGGGTGATCGTCGGGGCCACCGAGAACGCCTCGAGCTCGCGGGCCACCCACTGCCAGGTCTGGGCCTCGATCCGGGCGGCGAGGTCGGCGCGATCGGTCGCGGCGAGCAACGGGCCGATGAACTCCTCCCCCGTACTCGTGTTCGTCAGGACCAGGGCGGCCAGTCGATCACGGATCAGGCTGCGCTGCAGCGGATCTCCGGCCCAGTACGTGGTGACTGAACCCAGCCGCAGGTCCTCGTCGAGCAGGACGGGCGCGAGACGTTCCAGCACGGTGTGCAGCGCCGGGTTCTCCAGCACCCCCGAGCCGAGGGTGTTGAGGACCGTCACCGTGCCGCGCGAGATCGCCTCGACCAGCCCGGCGACGCCGAGCTGGGAGTCCGTCCGCAGGTCCAGCGGGTCGGAGTAGGCGGCGTCGACCCGTCGCAGCAGCACGTCCACCCGCTTGTAGCGACCTAGCGAGCGCATGTAGACCGCGCCGTCGCGAACGGTGAGGTCGGCGCCTTCGACGAGGGGGAAGCCGAGCACCGACGCGAGATAGGCCTGGTCGAAGGCGGTCTCGGACATGCTGCCGGGGCTGAGGACCGCCACCGTCGGGTCGTCGACCCCGGGCGGCGCGTACTCGGTGAGCGCCAGCCGCATCGTGC
Organism: Gordonia sp. SGD-V-85; assembly: GCF_001456905.1. NCBI lineage: Bacteria > Bacillati > Actinomycetota > Actinomycetes > Mycobacteriales > Gordoniaceae > Gordonia > Gordonia sp. SGD-V-85. The sequence goes on along the minus strand of NZ_LNQO01000003.1, from coordinate 12,455 downwards.
CGGCGAAAGTGGTCATCGGCCGCGGTGCGCAGGCCTGGAACAGCTGCGGGAAGGTCTTCGACATCAGCCGCCGCCCGACGATCGAGTAACCGATCCCCGACGGCGCCTGGGTGCGGTCCCGGTAGGCGACGAACCGGCCGTCGGCGGTGCGCGAGATGTCGACCGCGTGCAGGAACAGCGCGTGCGGCCCGGCGACCTCGAGTCGGGCGGCCTTGCGGATGTAACCGGGATGGCCGAAGACCATCTCGGGCGCCACGAGACCGGCGGCGATCGTCTTCTGATCGCGGTAGAGGTCACGCAGGAGCAGGTCGAGCAGCATCGACCGCTGCGTGATGGCCTTTTCGAGTTCGGCCCATTCGACGCCGTCGATCACCAGCGGCACCGCGTCGACATCCCAGTCGCGGGTCACGGTGTGCTGACCGTCGAACTCGTTGTAGACCACGCCGTCGTCGCTGACGGCTGCGGCCAGCCGGGCCGCGGACTCGCGGAGGCGGTCCGGACCGCGCAGCTGGTAGATGCGGGCCAGGTCGGCCCACGCCGGACGGATCGCGCCGTCGGCTTCCAGGAGCTCGTCGTAGGAGTCGGCCGGCCGGTCCGCGGATGCGGCGAGACGGGTCAGACGGTCGGGATCGAAGAGAGTGTGGCCCTCGGCGCGGTAGCGGTCGAACACCGCGGAAGCGTTGCCCGGCGAAGAGGTCACCGAAGAACTGTACGTGCCCGCCGGAGGTCGAGGATCCCGGGCACCCCGAAGTCGGTGGCCTGCCGGGACTGTCGTTCCCGCAGCAGCCCGACGTCGACGGTGCCGGTCGTGTGACCGGCCGCCTCGAACCGCCCGTTGCGCCGGGACTCGGCCTCGACCGCGTTGACCGGCGGCCGATCGTAGGCACGTCCTCCGGGATGCACGACGTGGTACGTGGCACCGCCCACCGACCGGCCGTTGACCGTGTCGATCAGGTCGAAGGTGAGCGGGGTGTCGATGGTGATCGTCGGGTGCAGCGAGCTCGGCGGCTGCCAGGCCCGAAACCGGATACCGGCGACGCGTTCACCGGTGCGACCGGTGGCGCGCAGTGGAATCGGGAAACCGTTGCAGGTCAACAGGTAACGATCGTCCTCACCACCCAGGACGCGCACCTGCACGCGCTCGACAGAGGAGTCCACGTACCGGGCCGTGCCCGTTCCGGTTGCCTCCTCCCCCAACGTGTTCCACGGCTCGATGGCACCGCGCAGCTCGATCTCCTGGTCCCGGATCTGCACGGTCCCCAGACGCGGGAAGCGGAATTCGGTGAACGGGTCCAGCCAGGCGGTCTCGAACGGATAGCCGGCCTCGCGGAGTTCCTCGGCGACCAGCGCGATGTCGGCGATGACGTAGTGCGGCAACAGGTGTTTGCCGTGTAGGTCGCCGCCGTGGCGGATCAACCGGGCCCGGTAGGGCTTCTCCCAGAACCACGACACCAGGCTCCGCACCAGCAGCGACTGCACCATAGCCATCCGGTGGTGGGGCGGCATCTCGAAAGCCCGCAGCTCCAGCAGGCCCAGCCGGCCGCGCACCGAGTCGGGACTGTAGAGCTTGTCGATGCAGAACTCGGCCCGGTGCGTGTTGCCGGTGATGTCGGTGAGCAGATGCCGCAGCGCCCGGTCGGTGACCCAGGGGTTCGGGGGCGCGCCGTCGAAGCGTCCGCCGGCCCGGGCACCGTCGCCAGAATTCTTGACCGCGAGCCGGTCGATCTCGGCGAAGGCGATCTCCAGCTCGTAGAGCGAGGACTCCCGACCCTCGTCGACACGCGGCGCCTGCGAGGTGGTGCCGATGAACCGGCCGGAGAACAGGTACGACAGCGCGGTATGCCGTTGCCAGTAGGTCAGCATCGACACCAGCAGGTCGGGGCGGCGCAGCATCGGCGAGTCGGCGGGCGTGACGCCGCCGAGGGTGATGTGATTGCCGCCGCCCGTGCCACCGTGGCTCCCGTCGAGGTCGAAGCTCTCGGTGCCCAGCCGCACCTGTCGGGCATGGTCGTAGAGCGATTCGAGCAGCTCGGACTGCTCGGCGAAACTCCCGGTCGGCTGGATGTTGACCTCGACAACCCCCGGGTCCGGGGTCACCGACAACGAGACGAGTCGCGGATCGGCGGGCGGTCCGTACCCCTCGACGACGACCGGCGTCGACACAGTGGCGGCGGCGTCCTCGACGAGTTCGACGATCGCGAGATACTCCTCCAGGGTCGAGGTCGGCGGCATGAACACGTGGAGCACGCCGCCGCGGACCTCGGCGACGAGGGCGGTCCGGGGCAGGAACTGCGCGGGGTCCACCTCGCGGACGGTGTGCCCCAGCGCCGCCGACGGGTCGGTCGGCAGGTCGTCGTGGTGTGCGGACGGATCGGCTTCGAACAGCGTCGGGGCCGGACCCCACGACAGCGAGTTGAGCGGCAGCCGCAAGCCGGCCGGCGAGGTGCCGGGGGTCAGCACGATCCGTCCCCGCCGGGTCGTCCACACCGCGCTCTGCCACGCGGTCCGGTCCTCCGAGCGGCTCAGCGGCAACACGTGCGCACTCGGCTGGGTGACGGCGGCGTCGAGCCGCTCGATCAGGGCTCGTCTGCGTCGGACGGAATCCGTTGTCGGAGCAAGGCTCTCGTCGTCGTCGCCGTCCGCCGAATCGGCGTCGACGGCGATCTCGGCCTGCGCGAACGACCGTGCGGCGGGCAGGGTGGGGTCGGTTCCGGGGTCACCGGGCGGCATCGCGGCGAGTTCCCGCATCCGGACCAGCGGGTCCTCGTAGGCCGGCACGACCTGGGCGATCGGAAGTCCCAGTCGCGTCGCGAAGGCGGTGAGCAGTTCCCGGGCCGGGCCGGGGTCGCCGAGGTCGTCGGGGTTCGGGCCGTGGGTCTCGCGGTCGATCGCCGCGGCACAGTCGTCCGGCGTCGCCCACGGGTCGGCGAGCAACTCCGGATTCCGCCAGATCGGCAGACCGTCGGCGCGCCACATCAGTTCGAGCTGCCACCGCGGCAGCGGTTCACCGGGATACCACTTGCCCTGGCTGCGCCGCATCAGGCCGCCCGGCGCGTACGCCGTCATGAGGCGGTCGGCCAGCCGCCCGGCCAGCAACCGTTTGTGCGGACCGTCCGCGGCGGTGCGCCACTCCGGGTCCGTCTGGTTGTCGATGGACACGAACGTCGGCTCGCCGCCCATCGTCAGGCGTACGTCGTTGCGTTCCATCCGTTCGTCGACCAGCGCGCCGAGATCGGTGACCCGGCCCCACTGCTCCGCGGTGTAGGGCAGCGTGACGCGTGGGTCCTCGTGGAACCGCGTGACCGTGTTGGTGAAATCCAGAGTGGCGTGGCACGGGCCGGTCGAACCGGTGATCGGTGCGGCGCCGACCGGATGCGGGGTGGCCGCCAAGGGGATGTGCCCCTCGCCGGCGAACAGACCCGACGTCGGATCCAGTCCAACCCAACCGGCCCCGGGGAGGTACACCTCGGTCCACGCGTGCAGGTCGGTGAAATCGGCGTCGGGACCCGACGGACCGTCGAGCGACTTCACGTCCGAGGTCAGCTGGACGAGGTATCCGGACACGAAGCGTGCCGCGAACCCGAGTTCGCGGAGGAGGGCGACCAGCAACCAGGCCGAGTCCCGGCAGGAACCGATGGCACTGGAGAGCGTGTACTCCGGCGACTGCACGCCGGCCTCGAGGCGGACGGTGTAGCCGACGGCGTCGCGCACCGCGGCGTTGAGGCGCACCAGGAAGTCGATGACCCGCGTGCGGCCGGCCGGCCGGTGCTTCGCCGCGAACCTCGCGATCTCCGGATGCACCGGCGCACCGGCGAATTCACCGTCGGTGACCCCGGCCGGCCGGAGGAAGATCTCGAGGTCGCGCCGCAGCTCGGCCGGATAGTCGAACCCGTAGAACTCGGCCCACTCCTCGATGAAGAAGTCGAACGGATTGATCGCGGTGAGGTCCGCGACCAGACTGACGGTGATCCCGAGGGTGGTCGAGGGTTCCGGGAACACCAGGCGCGCCAGATAGTTGCTGAACGCGTCCTGCTGCCAGTTCAGGAAGTGCTCACCGGGGTCGACGGTGAGCGAGTACGCCTCGATCGGTGTGCGCGAGTGCGGCGCCGGACGCAGGCGGACGACGTGGGGGTAGATCTTGGTCGGCCGGTCGAACGAGTACACCGTCCGATGCTCGAGGGCAACCTTGATCGTCACCGGCGGAACTCCCCGCCCGGGCCCGTCACCACTATTCCGGCAGCCGACTCGATCCCACCGCTGTGCGCCATGGTGGAGATCTCATCACAGATGACCTCCAGGCGCCGGGTGACGAGCACCGCGCCGGGAACACGGTGGCCGAACTCACTTCGGTCCACCGCTTTTCGGCTCAGGCAGTGCTCCCGGCGTCCTTCTGGTCGGCGCCCTTCTGCTCGGCGTCCTTCTGGTCGGCGCCGCCCCGCGGTGCGGGCTTGGCGTCGATCCCCGATTCCTTGCGCTGCTGCGGGGTGATCGCCGCGGGGGCGTCGGTCAGCGGGTCGACGCCGCCACCCGACTTGGGGAACGCGATCACCTCGCGGATGGACGACTCGCCGGCGAGCAGTGCGGTGATGCGGTCCCATCCGAAGGCGATGCCGCCGTGCGGCGGAGCGCCGTAGGCGAAGGCGTCGAGCAGGAAGCCGAACTTCTCCTGCGCCTCGTCGTGGCCGATGCCCATGATCTCGAAGACGCGCTCCTGCACGTCCCGCCGATGGATACGGATCGATCCGCCGCCGATCTCGTTGCCGTTGCACACGATGTCGTAGGCGTAGGCCAGGGCCGAACCCGGATCGGACTCCAAGGCGTCGATCGACTCCGGCTTGGGCGAGGTGAACGCATGGTGCACCGCGGTCCAGGCCGAATGTCCCAGTGCGACATCGCCGGACGCCGTCGCGTCGGCAACCGGCTCGAACATCGGCGCGTCCACCACCCAGGTGAACGCCCAGTCCCCGTCCTTGATGAGCCCGAGCTTCGAGGCGATCTCACCGCGCGCGGCACCGAGCAGGGCGCGGGTCGACTTCACCTCTCCCGCACCGAAGAACACGCAGTCACCCGGCTCCGCACCGACATGGGCGGCCAGACCGGAGCGCTCCTCCTCGGAGAGGTTCTTGGCGACCGGCCCGCTGAGGGTCCCGTCTTCGGCGATGAGGACGTACGCAAGACCGCGTGCCCCGCGCTGCTTCGCCCATTCCTGCCATGCGTCGAGCTGGCGGCGCGGCTGCGACGCACCGCCGGGCATGACGACCGCTCCGACGTACGGTGCCTGGAACACGCGGAACGGGGTGTCCTTGAAGTAGTCGGCACACTCGACGAGTTCGATACCGAAGCGCAGATCCGGCTTGTCCGAACCGAATCGGCGCATCGCATCGGCGTAGGTCATCCGCGGGATCGGGGTGGTGATGTCGACGCCGATGAGCTTCCACAGCGCGACGAGGATCTCCTCGGCGACGGCGATGACGTCGTCCTGGTCGACGAAGCTCATCTCGATGTCGAGCTGGGTGAACTCCGGCTGCCGGTCGGCGCGGAAGTCCTCGTCGCGGTAGCAGCGCGCGATCTGGTAGTACCGCTCCATGCCCGCGACCATCAGCAGCTGCTTGAACAGCTGCGGGCTCTGCGGCAAGGCGTAGAAGGTGCCGGGCTGCAGGCGCGCCGGAACCAGGAAGTCACGTGCCCCTTCCGGCGTCGACCGGGTCAGCGTGGGCGTCTCGATCTCGGTGAAGTCGTGGGCGGCGAGCACGCCGCGCGCCGCCGCGTTCGCCTTGGACCGCAGGCGGAGCGCCGCGCTGGGCCCCGCACGCCGCAGGTCGAGGTAGCGGTGACGCAGGCGCGCCTCCTCGCCCGGCGACTCGTCGAGCTGGAACGGCAGCGGCGCGGACTCGTTGAGGACCTCGAGCTCGACGGCGTTGATCTCGATCTCGCCGGAGCTCAGGTTGGGGTTCTCGCTGCCCTCGGGACGCACCTCGACGACGCCGGTCACGGTGACGCAGTACTCGGCGCGCAGACGGTGGGCGGCCGGCGCGACCGACTCGTCGCGGAAGACCACCTGGACCAATCCGGTGGCGTCGCGCAGGTCGATGAAGACCACGCCACCGTGGTCGCGTCGGCGTGCGACCCACCCGGCGACGGTGACGGTCTGCGACGCGTCGGCGCGGCGCAGCGAACCTGCGGAATGCGTGCGGAGCACTGAGAATCCTTCCAGGAGTCGAAATCGGTCGGCGGAAACGCAGACCAGGTGTCCATGGTGCCGTATCCGCGCCCCCGGCCGTCAATCGCATACCTTCGCCGAGGCAGCGAGGGGCGGGTGCCGATCGTGCCAGAATGGCCGCGTGACCTTCCAAGGCAGCGGATCGATCGACACCGGCAGCGTCTCCGGCGGCGGTGGAGGCGGTGGGGGCCGGATCGCGCTGGGCGGCGGCGCGGGACTCCTCATCACGATCGTCGCGCTGTTCTTCGGGGTGAACCCCGGCGATCTGCTCGGCGCCGGCGGCCCCGCTCCCGGCACCTCGTCGGACGCCGCGCAGATCCAGCAGCAACTGGACGAGTGCACCTATGAGATGGCCAACGAGAACACGATCTGCCGGATCAAGGCGACCACCGTCAGCGTCGACACGGTGTGGTCGGATCTGTGGCCCGAGTACGAGCCACCGCAGACGGTCATCTTCTCCGACGCGGTGAACACCGGGTGCGGCGCGGCGAGTTCGGCGACCGGCCCGTTCTACTGTCCCGCCGATTCGACGGCGTACTTCGATCCGACGTTCTTCGCCCAGCTGCGTCGCATGGGCGGCAGCGACGGGCCCCTCGCGCAGGAGTACGTCGTGGCCCACGAGTACGGACACCACGTGCAGAACCTCACCGGCGCCCTCGCCAAGGGTCAGCGGATGGGTTCGCAGGGACCGCGATCGGGTTCGGTGCGGGTCGAATTGCAGGCCGACTGCCTCGCCGGGGTGTGGGCCCATCACGCCGACGACGGCCCAGACGCCCTCCTAGCGCCCATCACCGAGGAGCAGATAGCGACGGTCATCCAGACCGCGAAGGCCATCGGCGACGACACCATCCAGGGCGCGGGCTCCAATCCCGAGGGCTGGACTCATGGTTCGGCCGCCCAACGCACGCGGTGGTTCACCGTCGGCTACCAGTCGGGCGATCCGGATCGCTGCGACACCTTCGCCACCGACGACCTGTGAACGCCACCGACCCCGGCGGGACCGCCCCTCGCAGGCCCACCGCCGTCGATGCGATCGCCGAGGCGCATCTGGACCGGTTGTGCGCGCTCGATCCGCTGTTCGCCACCGAGATCGGGCGCGGTGGGCACGACGACCGGCTGACCGACTTCTCCGCGCAGGGGTGCGCCGAACGCGCCGAGGTCGCCGCCGGCACCCTCTCCGCACTGGGCGGCGCCGACGTCGTCGATGCCATCGACCGCGTCACCGTCGCGACCATGAGCGCCTCGCTGCGTCGCGAGCTCGCACTCGCCGACGCGGGCGAGCACATCGGCGACTGCAATGTCATCGCGTCACCGTTGCAGGCGCTGCGCGACGTCTTCGACCTCATGCCCACCGACACCCGCGAGCAGCGGGAGACCTTCTTGTCCCGCCTCACCGCGATCCCGGCGTCGCTCACCGACGTCGTCGACGGCCTCGCCCACCGGCTTCGTCACGGTCCGCCGCCGGCCCGTCGACAGGTGGCGGCGGTCGCCCGGCAGGCCGACACCGCGGCCGATGCCATCGCCGGCAACACCGCACCGATCGCGGCCGACCCGGCGCTCGCCGGCACCCTCGCCACCGCGCTCGACGCGGCGCGGACCTCGTTCGGGACCTTCGCCCACTACCTGCGCACCGGCGTTCTCGCTCAGGCCGTCGACGACGACGCGGTCGGCCGCGACCGCTACCTGCTGCACCTGCCGGCCTACCTGGGCGCCGACGCCGACCCCGACGACGCCTATGCCTGGGCGATGACCCGGTTGCAGCAGATCGTCGCCGAGCAGCAGGAGATCGCGGAGGGTCTGCTCCCCGGACAGGGGGTCGCGGCGACGCTCGCCTGGCTGGATCGTCAGCCGCAGTACCAGATCCACGATCGCGCGGAATTCGTCGACTGGATGCAGGCGACGTCCGACGCGGCGGTCGCCGGTCTGGCGGGCACGCACTTCGACCTCCCGGCCCGGCTGTCCCGGCTGGAGTGCCGGCTCGCCCCGTCGTCGACCGGCATCATCTACTACACCCAGCCCAGCGAGGATCTGTCCCGCCCGGGCCGGATGTGGTGGGCGGTGCCCGACGACCAGACCGTCTTCCACACCTGGCAGGAGAAGACGACGGTCTACCACGAGGGCGTGCCCGGGCATCATCTCCAGCTCGGATCGGCGATCGTCGACCCCGACCTCAACGCCTGGCGCAAGCTCGCGTCGTTCACCTCCGGACACGGCGAGGGCTGGGCGCTCTACGCCGAACGCCTGATGGACGAGCTCGGCTGGCTCGAGGACCCGGGCGACCGCATGGGGATGCTCGACTCGCAGCGGCTGCGGGCCGCGCGGGTCGTGGTCGACATCGGCGTCCACTGCCGCCTGCCCGCGCCGGAGTCCCTCGGCGGCGGGATCTGGGACGCCGACAAGGCCTGGACGTTCCTGACCTCGTCGGTCGCGATGGACCACGCCGTGTTGCGTTTCGAACTCGACCGCTATCTGGGCTGGCCCGGCCAGGCGCCCTCGTATGCGCTCGGCCAGCGCGTGTGGGAGCAGACGCGCACCGCCGCCCTCCGCCGGCACCCGGACTGGACGCTCAAGGACTTCCATTCGCGCGCACTGGCTCTCGGCGGTGTCTCGCTGGACGTCCTCGTGGCCGAGGTCGCCGGCCCGCCCTCCGGGTGAGATCTCCCCGAGGGCGGGCGCCGAAAACCGCCCATCACAGGTCCGCCGGCCGCACATCGTCGTCGGTCGAGCTGTGCGGGGCGGTTCTCAGCGGCGGAATGTGCGGCGGGCTCAGCCCAGGAGGCGACGGACCTCGGCGACCACGTCGTCCAGGGCGACCCGGTGCTGTTCGCCGTTGCTCAGGTCCTTGATCTCCAGCCGGCGCTCGGCGAGTTCGTTCTCCCCGAGCACCAGCGCCAGCCGCGCCCCCGAACGGTCGGCTGCCTTCATCGCACCCTTGAGGCCACGATCGCCGTAGGCCAGGTCGACATTGATCCCGGCGGCGCGCAGAGCGCCTGCGACACCGACGAGCTCGGCTTTGGCCGCCGAGCCCAGCGGCACTCCGAAGACCTGGCAGCGGGCCGCCTCGGTGCCCGCGACGCCCTCGGCCTCCAGCGCCAGCATCGTCCGGTCGACGCCGATCCCGAACCCGATGCCCGACAGATCCTGCTTGGCGCCCAGCTGCCGCATCAGACCGTCGTAGCGCCCGCCGCCGCCGATGCCCGACTGCGCACCGAGACCGTCGTGGACGAATTCGAACGTGGTCTTCGTGTAGTAGTCCAGGCCGCGCACCAGACGCGGGTTGATCTCGTAGACGACACCCAGCCGGTCCAGGTGCGCCAGGACGAGGTCGAAGTGCGCCTTCGCGTCGTCGGACAGATAGTCGATGAGCAGCGGTGCGCCTGCGGTCGCCGCCTTGATCTCCGGCCGCTTGTCGTCGAGGACACGCAGCGGGTTGATCTCGGCGCGCATCCGGGTGGCCTCGTCGAGGTCGAGCCCGAACAGGAACTCCTGCAAGGCCTCTCGATAGCGCGGCCGGCTCTCGTCGTCACCCAGCGAGGTGATCTCCAGCCGGAACCCAGTCAGCCCGAGTCGGCGATAGCCCTCGTCGGCGATCGCGATGACCTCGGCGTCGAGCGCCGGGTCGTCGACACCGATCGCCTCGACGCCGACCTGCTGCAGCTGGCGGTACCGGCCGGTCTGCGGCTTCTCGTAGCGGAAGAACGGCCCGGCGTAGCAGACCTTCACCGGCAGCTGGCCGCGGTCGAGACCGTGCTGGATCACCGCGCGCACCACGCCCGCGGTGCCCTCGGGACGCAGCGTCACCGAGCGGTCGCCGCGGTCGGCGAAGGTGTACATCTCCTTGCTCACGACATCGGTCGACTCCCCGACCCCGCGTGCGAACAGCGCGGTGTCCTCGAACACCGGCAGTTCGATGTGGCCGTAGCCGGCACGACGCGCTGCGTCGGTGAGCGTGTCCCGGACCCTCCGGAAGTCCGCCGAGTTCGGCGGGAAGTAGTCCGGGATGCCCCGGGGGGCCTGAAATGCTCCGCTCACAGTCCGTGTCGTCCCTTCGGTCGCGTGCTCTGGTGCTCGAGGCCGGCCAGGAAGGGATTGCTCGCACTCTCCTGGCCGATGGTGGTCTGGGGTCCGTGGCCGGGCAGGACCAGCGTCTCCGCGGGCAGCGGCAGGAGTTTCGCCGCTATCGAGTCGAGCAACTGCTGATGGTTGCCCCCGGGGAGATCCGTCCGGCCGATCGAACCGGCAAACAATACGTCACCGGAGAAGCAGACCCCGACCACCGACGGCGTGTCGGGCCCGGCCTGATCCCGGGTCTCGTCCGGCACGTCGACGTCGACCCCGAGCAGCACGGAGCCCTGTGTGTGTCCGGGCGCGAGATCGACCGAGAAGGAGACCCCGGCGAGTTCCACCGACTCGCCGTCGGCGAACTCGACCACCTTCTCCGGCTCGGTGAACTCCTGGTCGCCGATCATCGCGCCCAACGCCCGTCCGATGCCGAGACCGGGATCGGCGAGCATCGGACGATCCGCGGGATGGATGTAGGCCGGGATCGAGTACTCGTCGCAGAGTTCCGTCGCGTTCCAGGTGTGGTCGAGATGACCGTGCGTGAGCAGCACCGCCACCGGGGTGAGGTCGTGTTCGGCGAGCAGTTCCCGGACCCGCGGCGCCGCATCCTGGCCCGGATCGATGATCACCGCCTCCGATCCCGCCTCGGCGGCGACGATGTAGCAGTTCGTCTGGAACATCCCGGCGGGGAATCCGGTGATGAGCATGCTGCTCCTCGGGTCGGCGCGGACAGGACGACGCACACACGTCGGTGTCCATTGTTGCGTAGGCGGCATGGCTCGCGACCCGCCGCACCCCGTTCTCAGGTACAACTGGCACACTTGCCCCCGAGTAAGTGACATCCACGACGATGTCGGCACAGCCATGCCGAGGTTTCAGGAGGATCCACCCGCGTGTCCACCAATGAGGAGCGCCGCGAGGCGGCGAAGCGGAAGCTCGAAGAACGCCTCGAGACCGAGCGCCTCGCCCGGCGCAAGCGGAAGATCGTCATCGCCTCCGTCTCGACCGCCGTCGTGGTCGCCGTGGTCGCGGGCGTGACCGCCGTCGTGGTGAAGAAGATCATGGACGACCGCGAGGCCGCACGCTGGACGACCTGCGCCTACGAGGACTCCCCGAGCCGCTTCGACCAGCTGCCCGATCAGGTGCCCGACAACGTCCCGGCCGATCAGCGAGCGCAGTACCAAGCCGAACTCGACGAGCTGAAGGCGGCCGCGGAGAACGAGCGCACCTCGCCCAAGCCCGACGAGCGCGTCCTCAAGTCGGGCACCGAGAAGGCCACGTTCGTCACCTCCCAGGGCACCCTGCCGATCACGCTCGAACGCGATGGCGCGCCGTGCAACACGGCTGCGGTGACCTCGTTGATCGAGAACAAGTTCTACGACGACTCCACCTGCCACCGCATGACCACCAGCGAGACGCTGAAGATCCTGCAGTGCGGCGACCCCACCGGCACCGGCATGAGCGGGCCCGGTTGGACCAGCCCCGACGAGCCGCCGACCGACCTGCAGACGGTCGGGCAGCCGGATCCGACGACCGGTTCGCAGCCCGTCATCTACCCGCGCGGCACCATCGCGATCGCCAACAGCAGCCAGGGCGGACAGAACCCGAACACCGGGTCCAGCCAGCTCTTCATCGTGATCAACGACAGCCAGTTGGGCCCGGACTACTCGATCGTCGGCAAGGTCGACGAACCCGGACTCGCGGTGCTCGACAAGGTCTACGCCGGCGGCATCAACCCCGGCCCGATCGGCAGCCAGCCCGGGGACGGTGAGCCGAAGCTCCCGGTGACCATCGAGACGGCCACGATCAACTAGGAGCCTGCTGAATTAGGGTCCAGCCTGGGTTGAGGTTCCTGCTGCGGGGATGTGTCGGTTCCGGGGTGTGGTCGTGGTGATCGATCTAGGTGGGGCGGCGGTGCCGCGGTTCAGGCGGTGGCCAGTGTCCAGGTGCCGTTGGTGATAGTCAGTCCGAGGGTGATCAGGCGGCGTAGGTTGATCGCGGCGGCGCGGTGGTGCAGCCAGTTGTTGTTGCGTTCGATTCCACGGTAGGGCACCCGCCGGTTACCGCGGGTGAGCCAGGCAATCGTCCGTTCGACCATGGGTCGATGCTGGCGGTAGGTGTCGGCAATAGTCTTGTCAGAGAAGTGTTGTCGGTGTTCGCGCTGGAGTTGGTG